>NZ_JBFTIN010000011.1:0-152997 GCF_056394785.1 Rhizobium sp. 10N414
AAGGCACGGAAATGGTCATGGGTCATGCCTGGCGACAACGTCACTGTAGACGTCGAGCTGATCGTTCCGATCGCGATGGAAGAAAAGCTGCGCTTCGCTATCCGCGAAGGCGGCCGTACCGTCGGCGCCGGCATCGTCGCCTCGATCGTCGAGTAATCGAAAGACCGGTCGTTTCGCCTGAAGCGGCCGATTCGATGACATTATTATGATGCAAGCGGCGCTAGCCGCTTGCTTATTACAGAGAAATGTTGCAAATGGCGCGCGAGCGCGATTTGCGCCCTGCTTCGTTCATTGGAGCGGGTGACTACAACAAGCAATAAGGTGGCCGTAAGGCCTGAAGACTGGATAGGGATGCCGCATTCCGGTGCCCCTCTCGATCTTTGAAACCGGTGGTCCGCCTTAGGAAAAAAGAACAACCCGTGTCTGCCTAACAGGCACGTGGGAAACAAACACAAGGATAACGTCGAATGAACGGCCAAAATATCCGCATTCGCCTGAAGGCGTTCGATCACCGCATTCTCGACGCTTCGACGCGCGAGATCGTGTCGACGGCGAAGCGCACCGGCGCAAGCGTCCGGGGCCCCGTTCCGCTTCCGACTCGCATCGAGAAGTTTACGGTCAACCGGTCCCCACACATCGACAAGAAGAGCCGCGAGCAGTTCGAGATGCGCACGCATAAGCGCCTCCTCGACATCGTAGATCCGACCCCGCAGACGGTAGACGCGCTGATGAAGCTCGATCTCGCCGCCGGTGTCGATGTTGAGATCAAGCTCTGAGCCTTGCTCGAGCGGATTTGGAAGGATTGAACCGATGCGTTCAGGTGTGATTGCACAGAAGGTGGGTATGACCCGCGTCTACAACGACGCTGGTGAACATGTCCCGGTAACAGTACTGCGTCTGGATGGCTGCCAGGTTGTGGCCCAGCGCACTGTTGAGAAGAACGGCTATGCCGCAGTCCAGCTCGGTGCTGGCACGGCGAAGGTCAAGAATACGTCGAAGGCGATGCGCGGTAACTTTGCTGTTGCCAACGTCGAGCCGAAGGCCAAGCTTACGGAATTCCGCGTCACGGAAGACAATCTCCTCGAGGTTGGCACCGAGCTCAAGGCTGGTCACTTCGCAGCTGGTCAGCTCGTCGATGTGACGGGCACGACGATCGGTAAGGGCTTTGCCGGCGTCATGAAGCGCCACAATTTTAGTGGTGGCCGTGCTACGCATGGTAACTCGGTTTCGCACCGCTCGCACGGTTCGACCGGTCAGCGCCAGGATCCCGGTAAGGTATTCAAGAACAAGAAGATGGCTGGTCACATGGGCCAGACGCGCGTAACGACTCAGAACCTGGAAGTGGTTTCGACCGACGAAGATCGTGGTCTGATCCTGATCAAGGGTGCAGTACCCGGTTCCAAGGGTGCCTGGATCATCGTGCGCGATGCCGTCAAATCGGCAGCGAAGTAAGGGAGCCGGACCAATGGAATTCAACGTCAAGACCCTCGAGGGAAAAGACGCAGGGAAGGTTTCTCTTTCTGACGCGATTTTCGGTCTCGAGCCCCGCGAAGACATTCTCGCCCGCGTCATCCGCTGGCAGCTTGCCAAGAAGCAGCAGGGCACGCACCAGGCAAAGGGCCGCGCGGACGTCTCGCGCACCGGCGCCAAGATGTACAAGCAGAAGGGTACGGGCCGCGCTCGTCACCATTCGGCTCGCGCTCCGCAGTTTCGCGGCGGTGGTAAGGCCCACGGCCCGGTCGCTCGCAGCCACGAACACGACCTTCCGAAGAAGGTTCGCGCTCTCGGTCTGCGTCACGCCCTCTCGGCCAAGCTGAAGTCCGACGATGTCATCATCATCGACAGCCTGGTTGCTGCAGAAGCAAAGACCAAGGCACTGGCATCGGCTTTCGAGACGCTCGGCCTGACCAACGCGCTCTTCATCGGTGGCGCTGAACTTGATGGCAACTTCAAGCTCGCAGCTCAGAACATCCCGAACATCGATGTTCTGCCGATCCAGGGCATCAACGTTTACGACATCGTGCGCCGCGGCAAGCTCGTGCTTTCCAAGGCTGCCGTCGAAGCTCTAGAGGAGCGTTTCAAGTGACCGACCTTCGCCACTATGATGTGATCGTCTCGCCGGCGATCACCGAAAAGTCCACGCTGGTATCGGAAAACAACCAGGTTGTTTTCAACGTCGCCAAGAAGGCGTCGAAGCCGGAAATCAAGGCTGCAGTCGAGGCGCTGTTCGGCGTCAAGGTCACGGCCGTCAACACTCTGCTCCGCAAGGGCAAGACCAAGCGTTTCAAAGGTTTTGTCGGCAAGCAGCAGGACGTGAAGAAGGCAGTTGTGACGCTGGCTGAAGGCCAGACGATCGACGTCTCCACCGGTCTCTGAGGAATAATAAAATGGCATTGAAAACATTCAATCCTACGACCCCGAGCCAGCGTCAGCTGGTCATCGTCGACCGCTCCTCGCTCTACAAGGGCAAGCCGGTCAAGGCGCTGACGGAAGGTCTGACCAAGAGCGGCGGTCGTAACAACCTCGGCCGTATCACCGCCCGCTTCATCGGCGGCGGTCACAAGCGCACCTACCGTCTGGTCGACTTCAAGCGTCGCAAGTTCGACGTTGAAGGCACCGTCGATCGTATCGAATACGATCCGAACCGCACGGCTTTCATTGCGCTGGTGACCTATGCTGACGGCGAAAAGGCCTACATCCTCGCTCCGCAGCGCCTCGCTGCCGGCGACAAGGTCATCGCTTCCGAGAAGGCTGTCGACGTAAAGCCCGGCAACACGATGCCGCTGCAGTTCATCCCGGTCGGCTCCATCATCCACAACGTGGAAATGAAGCCGGGCAAGGGTGGTCAGATCGCTCGCTCCGCCGGTTCCTACGCACAGCTCGTCGGTCGCGACCAGGGCATGGCGATCCTTCGCCTGAACTCTGGCGAACAGCGCCTCGTGCACGGCACCTGCCTTGCTTCGATCGGTGCGGTTTCGAATCCGGATCACGCCAACATCAACGACGGCAAGGCCGGTCGTACTGTTTGGCGCGGCAAGCGTCCGCATAACCGCGGTGTCGTCATGAACCCTGTCGACCACCCGCACGGCGGTGGTGAAGGCCGCACCTCTGGTGGTCGTCACCCGGTTACTCCGTGGGGCAAGCCGACCAAGGGCAAGCGCACCCGGTCGAACAAGTCGACCGACAAGATGATCATGCGCTCGCGTCATCAGCGTAAGAAGTAAGAGAGGAAGTCTCCAATGGCTCGTTCAGTATGGAAAGGTCCGTTCGTTGACGGCTATCTTCTCAAGAAGGCTGAGAAGGTTCGTGAAGGCGGACGTGCAGAAGTAATCAAGATCTGGAGCCGTCGCTCCACGATCCTGCCGCAGTTCGTCGGTCTCACCTTCGGCGTCTACAACGGCAGCAAGCATGTTCCGGTCAGCGTCAATGAAGACATGGTCGGTCACAAATTCGGTGAATTCTCTCCGACCCGGACCTACTACGGTCACGGTGCGGACAAGAAGGCAAAGAGGAAGTAACAATGGGCAAGGCAAAAGCCGAACGCCGGCTGAAGGACAACGAGGCGCAAGCAGTCGCCCGCACGCTCCGCGTCAGCCCACAGAAGCTCAACCTCGTTGCTGCGGTTATCCGCGGCAAGAAGGTCGATCGTGCACTCGCTGAGCTGGAATTCTCCCGCAAGCGTATCGCAGGCGCCGTCAAGAAGACGCTCGAGTCTGCGATCGCCAACGCCGAGAACAACCACGACCTCGACGTCGACTCCCTGGTCGTCGCCGAAGCCTATGTCGGCAAGTCGATCGTCATGAAGCGTTTCCACGCTCGTGGCCGCGGCCGCGCTTCTCGCATCGAGAGGCCGTTTGCGCACCTGACGATCGTTGTCCGCGAAGTGCAGGCACAAGAGGAGGCCGCATAATGGGTCAGAAAATTAATCCAATCGGTTTCCGTCTTGGCATCAACCGTACCTGGGATAGCCGCTGGTTTGCGGACAATGCCGAGTACGGTCAGCTGCTGCACGAAGACCTGAAGATGCGCAAGTTCGTGATGAGCGAACTGAAGCAGGCTGGTATCGCCAAGGTGGTCATCGAGCGTCCGCACAAGAAGTGCCGTGTCACGATCCACTCGGCTCGTCCGGGCCTGATCATCGGCAAGAAGGGCGCAGACATCGACAAGCTCCGCAAGAAGCTGTCGGACATGACGAATTCCGAAACGCACCTCAACATCGTTGAAGTTCGCAAGCCGGAAGTCGACGCTACGCTCGTCGCACAGTCGATCGCTCAGCAGCTCGAGCGTCGTGTTGCTTTCCGTCGCGCCATGAAGCGTGCCGTTCAGTCTGCAATGCGTCTTGGCGCCGAAGGCATCAAGATCACCTGCGCAGGCCGTCTCGGCGGTGCTGAAATCGCTCGTACGGAATGGTACCGCGAAGGTCGCGTTCCGCTGCACACGCTGCGCGCTGACATCGACTACGGCACAGCTGAAGCGGAAACCGCTTTTGGCATCTGCGGCATCAAGGTTTGGATCTTCAAGGGCGAAATCCTTGAGCACGATCCGATGGCCTCCGAGCGCCGCGCACTCGAGGGTGACGCTCAGGGTCCGGCAAGCCGTGATCGCGATCGTCGCCGCGACAACGCCTAATAGCGTTGGTGGATAAGTTCGGAGAATAAGAAAATGTTGCAGCCAAAGCGTACCAAGTACCGCAAGCAATTCAAGGGCCGCATCAAGGGCGTCGCCAAGGGGGGTTCTGACCTGGCCTTCGGCGAATTCGGCCTTAAGGCTCAAGAGCCGAACCGCGTGAATGCACGCGAGATCGAAGCGGCCCGCCGCGCGATCACGCGTTACATGAAGCGCGCCGGCCGTGTATGGATCCGCGTGTTCCCGGATGTTCCGGTAACCGCAAAGCCGACCGAAGTCCGTATGGGTAAGGGCAAGGGCTCTGTCGAATACTGGGCATGCAAGGTCAAGCCAGGCCGTATGATGTTCGAAATCGACGGCGTCAGCGAAGAAATCGCTCGTGAAGCGCTTCGCCTCGGCTCTGCCAAGCTCTCGGTCAAGACGCGCTTCGTTCAGCGTATTGCAGAGTAAGGAGCAAGGCACATGAAAGCCGAAGAAGTACGCGGCCTCACGGCCGATCAGCTCAAGGACAAGCTCGCCGACCTGAAGAAGGAGCAGTTCAACCTGCGCTTCCAGAAGGCAACCGGTCAGCTGGAAAAGTCCTCGCGCATCAACGAAGTCCGTAAGGACATCGCCCGCGTGAAAACCATTGCCCGCCAGAAGGCGGCAGAAGCAAAGGCGTAAAGGAAAACATCATGCCGAAGCGCATTCTGCAGGGCGTTGTCGTTGGCGACAAGAACGAGAAGACTGTCGTAGTTCGCGTTGAGCGTCGTTTCGCTCACCCGCTGCTCCAGAAGACCGTTCGTCGTTCCAAGAAGTACAAGGCCCACGACGAAAACAACCAGTACAAGATCGGCGATACCGTATCCATCGAGGAATGCGCGCCGATTTCCAAGGACAAGCGCTGGACGGTCGTTTCCGCCCAGGCCAAGTAAGATTTTTGCGCGAGGCCTTGCGTCTCGCGGAAATATCTGTATGAAGCAGCGTCAGAACGCTCGTTCGTCGAGCGTTCTTTTGCTTTGAGCGCACGGAAGGTCCCGACGGGAAACCACCCTGGCACGATCGATCCCGCGCTATTCAAGCTATTGCCGTGTTTTCGCCTGTCCTTGTGGCAAGCGGCCGGCTGACAATTTTCATAAGCCGGGGTAGGGGGCGAAAGCCCAACCATTCCGGTAAACCAAAAAGGCGACCTGATATGATTCAGATGCAAACAAACCTCGACGTGGCGGATAATTCCGGCGCACGTCGTGTCATGTGCATCAAGGTGCTGGGCGGCTCGAAGCGCAAGTATGCCGGGATCGGCGACATTATTGTCGTTTCGATCAAGGAAGCGATCCCGCGCGGCCGCGTGAAGAAGGGTGACGTGATGAAGGCGGTGGTTGTTCGTACCGCCAAGGAAATCCGTCGCGTTGATGGCAGCATCATCCGCTTCGACACGAATGCAGCAGTCCTCATCGACAACAAGAAAGAGCCGATCGGCACCCGTATCTTCGGACCGGTTCCGCGCGAACTTCGCGCCAAGAACCACATGAAGATCATCTCGCTGGCTCCCGAAGTACTGTAAGGAGCGCGAAGGATGCAAAAGATTCGTAAGGGCGACAAGGTCGTCATGCTCGCAGGCAAGGACAAGGGCCGTACCGGCGAAGTCCTTCAGGTTCTGCCCAAGGAAGATCGCGCCGTTGTTCGTGGCGTCAACGTCGTAAAGCGCCACCAGCGCCAGACGCAGAGCCAGGAAGCCGGGATCATCAGCAAGGAAGCTTCGGTTCACCTGTCCAACGTCGCAATCGTCGACAAGGACGGCAAGCCGACCCGCGTTGGCTTCAAGGTTGTTGACGGCAAGAAGGTCCGTGTGGCCAAGCGTTCCGGTGAGGTGATCTGATGGCTGACGCAAAGTACGAGCCACGGCTCAAGAAGGAATATGTCGAGCGCATTCGTGCGGCGATGCAGGAGAAGTTCTCCTACGCCAACGAGATGATGATTCCGAAGCTCGACAAGATCGTAATCAACATGGGTGTTGGTGAAGCAACGGCTGATTCGAAGAAGCCGACTGTTGCTGCAGCCGACCTGGCCGCTATTGCCGGCCAGAAGCCGGTCATCACCCGTGCACGCAACTCCATCGCTGGCTTCAAGGTCCGCGAGCAGATGCCGATCGGCGCAAAGGTCACCCTGCGCGGCGCTCGCATGTACGAGTTCCTGGACCGTCTCGTGAACATCGCGCTTCCGCGCGTTCGCGACTTCCGCGGCCTGAACCCGAAAAGCTTTGACGGCCGTGGCAACTTCGCCATGGGCATCAAGGAGCACATTGTGTTCCCTGAGATCAACTACGACAAGGTTGATCAGATGTGGGGCATGGACATCATCGTTTGCACGACGGCAACGAAGGACGACGAAGCGCGGGCTCTCCTGACAGAGTTCAACTTCCCGTTCCGTCAGTAACCGTAACGACGAGCGTAGAAAAGGAACCGCACATGGCGAAGACAAGCGCAGTTGAAAAGAACAAGCGCCGCCGTACTACGGTCGCTAACCAGGCTGCCAAGCGCGCAGCTCTGAAGGCGATCATCATGAACCAGGCTCTTCCGATCGAAGAGCGGTTCAAGGCCTCGATCAAGCTGGCATCCCTGCCGCGCGATGGATCCAAGACCCGCATTCGCAACCGTTGCGAAGTATCGGGCCGTCCGCGCGCATACTACCGCAAACTGCGCATGTCGCGTATCGCGCTGCGTGAACTCGGCAATCTCGGCAAGGTGCCGGGCATCGTCAAGTCGAGCTGGTAAGGAGCAGGTTAGATGACAATGACTGATCCGTTGGGCGATATGCTCACTCGCATCCGTAACGGCGCTTCTCGCCGCAAGTCGTCGGTCTCGACGCCTGCTTCGAAGCTCCGTGCACGTGTTCTCGATGTTCTGCAGTCTGAAGGCTACATCCGTGGCTACTCCGTTGTCGATTTCGGCAATGGCAAGTCTGAGCTCAACATCGAACTCAAGTACTATGAAGGCGCATCGGTGATCCGTGAGATCGGCCGTGTGTCCAAGCCGGGCCGCCGGGTTTATGTCTCGGTCAAGTCCATTCCGCAGGTCGCGAACGGCCTCGGCATCACTATCCTTTCGACCCCGAAGGGCGTGATGGCCGATCACCAGGCTCGCGAACAGAACGTTGGTGGCGAGGTTCTTTGCTCGGTCTTCTAAGGCTGAGCAGGGATCTCCATAGCGAACAGACAGGATATAAAAATGTCTCGTATCGGTAAAAAGCCCGTTCAGGTGCCTGCTGGGATCACGGCTACGGTCGATGGCCAGAAGGTTACCGCTAAGGGCCCGAAGGGCGAGCTGTTCTTCGTCGCAAACGACGAAGTCGGCGTGAAGCTCGAAAATAATGCGGTYGTCGTGACGCCGCTCAGCCAGACGAAGAATGCCCGTGCAAAGTGGGGCATGTCCCGCACGATGATCGAGAACATCTTCAAGGGCGTTAAGGACGGCTTTGAGCGCAAGCTCGAAATCAACGGCGTCGGTTACCGCGCGTCGCTTCAGGGCAAGAACCTGCAGCTGGCACTCGGCTTCAGCCATGACGTTGTGTATGAGCCGCCGCAGGGCATCACGATCACTGTGCCGAAGCCGACGGAAATCGTCGTCACCGGCATCAACAAGCAGCAGGTCGGCCAGGTTGCCGCTGAAATCCGCGAATACCGCGGTCCTGAGCCTTACAAGGGCAAGGGCGTCAAGTATGCCGAAGAGCGGATCGTCCGCAAAGAAGGCAAGAAGAAGTAAGGATCACGCGAAATGGCTAGCAGGAAAGAAGCACTTGCACGTCGCGCCAACCGCGTGCGTCGTCACCTCAAGTCGGTGGCCAACGGCCGTCCGCGCCTGTCGGTTCATCGCTCGTCGAAGAACATCTATGCTCAAGTCATTGACGATGTCGCTGGTAAGACGCTTGCGTCTGCCTCGACCCTCGACAAGGACCTGCGCGGTTCTCTGAAGACCGGTGCTGACACGGCAGCAGCTGCCCTCGTAGGCAAGCTCGTTGCTGAGCGCGCCTCGAAGGCAGGCGTCAAGGACGTCGTATTCGACCGTGGCGCCTTCATCTACCACGGCCGCATCAAGGCCCTGGCAGAAGCAGCCCGCGAAGGCGGTCTGTCCTTCTAATAAAGTTTCCGGCCGGCAGCCTTAGGGTACCGGCCGGATATCACCGGACCGCAGGCGTCCCGAAAAGGGGAGGCCGATGCGGTCCTCGTTTTGTTTGCCGATTGCACCCGGAAAAGAAAAAGGAAGAGGACAATGGCACAGGAAAGAAGGCCGCAGCGGGAAGACCGCCAGGCCCGTGAAGAGCGCGATAGCGAATTCGTCGACAAGCTGGTCGCGATTAACCGCGTTGCCAAGGTTGTTAAGGGTGGCCGCCGTTTCGGTTTCGCCGCTCTCGTCGTCGTTGGTGACCAGAAGGGCCGCGTTGGCTTCGGTCACGGCAAGGCACGCGAAGTGCCGGAAGCAATCCGCAAGGCGACTGAAGCTGCCAAGCGCGAACTGATCTTCGTACCGCTGCGTGACGGCCGTACGCTGCATCACGACGTTCATGGCCGCCATGGCGCCGGCAAGGTTCTGCTTCGTTCGGCCAAGGTCGGTACCGGTATCATCGCCGGTGGTCCGATGCGCGCTGTTTTCGAAACGCTCGGCGTTCACGACGTTGTCGCCAAGTCGACCGGTTCCTCGAACCCATACAACATGGTTCGCGCTACCTTCGACGCTCTGAAGCACCAGGTTCACCCGAAGGACATCGCAGCTCAGCGCGGCATCAAGTATGCAACGCTCCAGGCTCGCCGTGCCGCTTCTGGCAATGCCTCTGAAGAATAAGAGGAGTCTGACAGATGGCTAAGGCTACCAAGAAGACTGAAGCGAAGACGGTTATTGTCGAACAGATCGGCAGCCCGATTCGTCGTCCGGACGTCCAGCAGCGCACGCTGATCGGCCTCGGACTCAACAAGATGCACCGTCGCCGCACGCTGGAAGATACTCCTTCCGTTCGTGGCATGATCCGTGCTGTCCAGCATCTCGTTCGCGTCGTCGACGAGAAGTAAGCCGGGAGATTCGCTATGAAACTCAATGAAATTAAAGACAACGAAGGTTCGACCCACAGCCGCAAGCGCCTCGGCCGCGGTATTGGTTCGGGCTCGGGCAAGACCGGTGGTCGCGGTGTGAAGGGTCAGAAGTCCCGTTCCGGCGTCGCTATCAACGGTTTCGAAGGCGGTCAGATGCCAATCTACCGTCGCCTGCCGAAGCGCGGCTTCAACAACATTTTCAAGGCCGACTTCGTCGTCGTGTCGCTTGAGCGTGTTCAGGCTGCGATCGACGCTGGCAAGCTCGACGCCAAGTCCACGGTTGATGCAGCAGCTCTCAAGGCTGCCGGCGTTATCCGTCGCGTCAAGGACGGCGTTCGCGTACTCGCCGACGGCGAGCTGAAGGCAAAGGTCAAGTTCGAAGTTGCTGGCGCTTCCAAGCCGGCTGTCGAAAAGATCGAAAAAGCTGGCGGTTCCGTCACGCTTCTTTCTGCCGCAGCTGCAGAATAATTAATCTTATGATAAGTCGCCCGGGGTGCTTCACACCGGGCGATTTTGCTCCCATATGTGAGCCTCACAAAAACCGGCTGGACGCACGTGCGTCATGGACGGTAGGAACGAACACAAGGGTGAGGCATAGGTTGCGTTCGCAATCCGTCCGAAACCCGCTTTTGAATAATTCAGAATGCTGATACCGGGTCCTGCACCTCGCTTGGCTAGAGCCCGGAATTGGTAGCGCGGAGAATCGCATGGCGTCTGCAGCGGAACAGTTGGCTTCTAACCTCAATTTCTCGACCTTCGCCAAAGCCGAGGATCTCAAGAAGCGCCTGTGGTTCACACTGGCAGCTCTCCTCGTGTACCGGCTCGGTACCCACATTCCGCTCCCCGGCCTCAATCCAGAAGCTTATGCCCAGGCCTTCCGTGGCCAGGCAGGCGGCATTCTCGGCCTCTTCAACATGTTCTCGGGCGGCGCCGTGCAGCGCATGGCAATCTTTGCGCTCGGCATCATGCCTTACATTTCCGCTTCGATCATCGTGCAGCTGATGACTTCGGTCGTTCCGGCGCTCGAAAACCTGAAGAAGGAAGGCGAACAGGGCCGCAAGATCATCAACCAGTATACGCGCTACGGCACGGTACTCCTCGGTGCGCTTCAGGCTTACGGCATTTCCGTCGGTCTTGAGAGCGGCAACGGCCTTGTTGTCGATCCTGGCATCTTCTTCCGCATTTCGACGGTCGTGACCCTGCTCGGCGGCACGATGTTCCTGATGTGGCTCGGCGAGCAGATCACCTCGCGCGGCATCGGCAACGGCATCTCGCTGATCATCTTCGCCGGTATCGCCGCAGGCCTTCCGCAGGCTCTTGCCGGCACCCTCGAACTTGGCCGCACCGGCGCCCTGTCGACGACGCTGATTCTCGCCGTCATCGTCATTGCGATCGCCGTTATCGCGATCATCGTTTTCGTCGAGCGTGCGCAGCGCCGCCTGCTGATCCAGTATCCGAAGCGCCAGGTCGGCAACCGCATGTTCCAGGGCGACACGTCGCACCTGCCGCTGAAGCTCAACACCTCGGGCGTTATCCCGGCGATCTTCGCGTCTTCGCTGCTGCTGCTGCCGGCGACCGTTGCAGGCTTTGCCAACACGACCGCACTGCCGGCCTGGGCGACCTCGATCGTCGCCGCGCTCGGCCACGGCCAGCCGCTCTATATGCTGCTCTACGGCCTGCTGATCGCTTTCTTCGCCTTCTTCTATACCGCTATCGTCTTCAATCCGAAGGACACCGCCGACAATCTGAAGAAGCATGGCGGCTTCATCCCGGGTATTCGCCCGGGCGAGCGGACTGCTGAGTATATCGACTACGTGCTGACCCGCATTACGGTGATTGGCGCGATCTACCTCGTCTTCGTGTGCATTCTGCCTGAAATTCTTGTGTCTCAGACGGGCATTCCTTTGTCCTTGGGTGGCACTTCGCTCTTGATCGTGGTTAGCGTAACTCTCGATACGGTGGCGCAGATTCAGGGTCATCTGATCGCACAGCAGTATGAAGGCCTGATCAAGAAATCGAAGTTGCGCGGAGGAAAGAGGGGGCGATGAGACTCATACTGTTAGGGCCGCCGGGCGCGGGTAAGGGGACCCAGGCTCAGCGGATCGTGGAGAAGTACGGAATTCCGCAACTTTCCACGGGTGACATGCTGCGTGCTGCCGTTGCGGCTGGCACGGAGGTGGGCAAGCGTGCAAAGGCCGTCATGGATGCTGGCAAGCTTGTTTCCGATGAGATTGTCAATGCCATCGTCTCCGAGCGTCTGGATGCACCGGACTGCACCAAGGGTTTCATTCTCGACGGTTACCCGCGCACGCTGGTTCAGGCCGACGCAACGGAAGCCATTCTGAAAAGCAAGGGTCTTGAGCTCTCGACTGTGATCGAGATCCAGGTTGACGACAACGTCCTCGCTGACCGTGTCTCGGGACGCTATACCTGCGCCAACTGCGGTGCAGGCTATCACGACACCAACGTCAAGCCGAAGATTGAAGGCGTTTGCGACCGCTGCGGTTCGACTCACTTCAAGCGGCGCCCGGATGACAACCGCGAAACGGTCGTCACGCGCCTGCAGGCTTACTACAAGGAAACATCTCCATTGATCGGCTACTTCTATGCCAAGGGTAAGCTGAAGTCGGTTGATGGCATGGCGGATATCGATCACGTCACCAGCGAGATCGATAAGATACTTTCGAAGCTTTAGTCTTTGAAAATAAACTTGGCGGAAGCGGTTGCTTTTCAGCACTGATTCCGCTAAACACCGCGCCAACTCGCGACATTTATGCGATCGGCGCGGATTTCCAGAGAAGTCCGGGTTCGGTCGTTTTGACATGTACGAACCCAAATCTGAACGAGCGGCCGGTTCGGCTGCATAACGAAAAGCCTCTTGCCGGATGGCAACGGGAACGCAAGGAGAATAGGCGTGGCACGTATCGCTGGCGTCAACATCCCGACTGCGAAGCGCGTCGTTATCGCGCTGACCTACATTCACGGGATCGGTCCAAAATTCGCGCAGGAAATCATGGAGAAGGTTGGCCTGTCGGCTGACAAGCGCGTCCATCAGCTGACGGACTCCGAGGTTCTGCAGATCCGTGAAACCATCGACCGTGACTATCAGGTCGAAGGCGATCTGCGTCGCGAAACCTCGATGAACATCAAGCGTCTGATGGACCTCGGCTGCTACCGTGGCCTGCGTCATCGTCGTGGCCTTCCGGTCCGCGGCCAGCGCACGCACACCAATGCCCGCACCCGCAAGGGTCCGGCAAAGGCCATCGCTGGTAAGAAGAAGTAATTTCCGGGAAACCGGAGGTGAGGGGGCTGGCGGTCTGCGCCGGCCTCTTTTGAGTTTGGGGCAGGGCCGTAAGGTCTCGTTCCGGTGTAGCCGCTGGTATTACGGCGGTGCAGAGATCCAAGAAAGGGATTTAAATGGCCAAGGAAGCCGTACGCGTTCGTCGTCGCGAACGTAAAAACATTTCGTCGGGTGTTGCCCACGTCAACTCGACCTTCAACAACACGATGATCACCATCACCGACGCTCAGGGCAACGCCATTGCCTGGTCGTCTGCTGGCGCCAAGGGCTTCAAGGGCTCGCGCAAGTCGACCCCGTTCGCTGCTCAGATCGCTGCTGAAGACTGCGCCAAGAAGGCTCAGGAACATGGCATGAAGTCGCTGGAAGTCGAAGTTTGCGGCCCGGGTTCGGGTCGTGAATCCGCTCTGCGCGCGCTCCAGGCTGCTGGTTTCATGATCACGTCCATCCGTGACGTGACGCCGATCCCGCACAATGGTTGCCGCCCGCGCAAGAAGCGCCGCGTCTGATCATCGCCATTCACAACACCGGTGAGCGGGTTTTCGCTCCCGGTGCTTCTCAAGCTCGGTTGCCACGATTGGATGGTGGTAACGAACGGAAGGCAAAAATATGATTCAGAAAAACTGGCAGGAATTGATCAAGCCGAACAAGGTCGAGTTCTCCTCGAGCTCGCGCACCAAGGCGACGCTCGTAGCAGAGCCGCTGGAGCGCGGTTTCGGCCTCACCCTCGGCAACGCGCTTCGCCGCGTTCTGCTGTCCTCGCTGCGCGGTGCCGCAGTGACGGCTGTGCAGATCGATGGCGTGCTGCATGAGTTCTCGTCGATCCCGGGCGTCCGCGAAGACGTCACGGACATCGTCCTCAACATCAAGGAAATCGCCATCAAGATGGATGGCGATGACGCAAAGCGCATGGTCGTGCGTAAGCAGGGCCCGGGCGTTGTAACGGCTGGCGACATCCAGACGGTCGGCGATATCGAAATCCTCAACCCCGAGCATGTCATCTGCACGCTCGACGAGGGCGCCGAAATCCGCATGGAATTCACCGTCAACAACGGCAAGGGCTACGTTCCGGCCGACCGCAATCGTGCGGAAGATGCTCCGATCGGTCTCATCCCGGTCGACAGCCTTTATTCGCCGGTCAAGAAGGTGTCCTACAAGGTTGAAAACACCCGCGAAGGACAGGTTCTCGACTACGACAAGCTGAACATGACGATCGAAACCGATGGTTCGATCTCCGGCGAAGATGCCGTCGCTTTCGCGGCTCGCATCCTCCAGGATCAGCTTGGCGTGTTCGTCAACTTCGACGAGCCGCAGAAGGAAGCCGAAGAAGAAGCCGTCACCGAACTCGCTTTCAACCCGGCGCTCCTCAAGAAGGTGGACGAACTCGAACTGTCCGTTCGCTCGGCAAACTGCCTGAAGAACGACAACATCGTCTACATCGGCGACCTCATTCAGAAGACCGAAGCAGAAATGCTCCGCACGCCGAATTTTGGTCGCAAGTCGCTGAACGAAATCAAGGAAGTTCTCGCTTCCATGGGCCTGCACCTCGGCATGGAAGTGCCGGCATGGCCGCCTGAGAACATCGAAGATCTCGCCAAGCGCTACGAAGACCAATACTAACCATCAAACGGCGGGCGAGATGCCTGCATGTGAAGGAGAATAGCAATGCGCCACGGTAAATCCGGCCGCAAGCTGAACAGAACCGCTAGCCACCGCAAGGCAATGTTTGCCAACATGGCGGCTTCGCTCATCACCCATGAGCAGATCGTGACGACCCTGCCGAAGGCAAAGGAAATCCGTCCGATCGTTGAAAAGCTCGTCACCCTCGGCAAGCGGGGCGACCTGCATGCTCGTCGTCAGGCGATCTCGCAGATCCGCGACGCCGCTGTTGTTTCGAAGCTCTTCGACACGATCGCTTCGCGCTACGCAACCCGCAACGGCGGTTACCTGCGTATCATGAAGGCTGGCTTCCGCCAGGGCGACAACGCCGCTCTCGCCGTCATCGAGTTCGTTGACCGCGACACCTACGCCAAGGGCGCAGCCGACAAGGCTCGCGTTGAAGCCGAAGCTGCTGCAGCTGAAGCCGCTTAATCCTTTCCGGTTTGCCGGAAGCAAAACAGCCGGGCTGCAAAGCCCGGCTGTTTTCGTTTGTAGCCCTTGCTGGGCACGGGAGACGGCGGTCGTGGACGGGGTCGTCGTGTTTCCACCAAGACAAGGCGTATTCAGGAGCGGATCGCTGCCCTTGGATGCAGCCGCAGGCCAATGCTGTATCGTGCTGCCGCTTGGCATGTTGAGCAGTCTTGAGATCGGAGCTAGCTTGGTGTTCCCGCCAACGTCTCAAGGAGTGGGCGCTTGATAGACCATATAACCGTTGCTGTGAGTGACTTGGCAAAGAGCAAGCTCTTCTATGAGAAGGCGCTTGCACCGCTAGGATACAAACTTTCCTCCGGAAAGGAGAGCGTGTTCTGGGCCTTCGATATCGGCAATGGGTGCCTTTTCGAGATCCAGCAGGTCGACAGCCAGCCGCCTTTGACGAGTGTGCACGTCGCCTTTCGCACTCGAGGCAAGGCCGAAGTTGATGCGTTTTATCACGCCGCGCTTGATGCTGGCGCAAAGGACAATGGCGCCCCCGGCCCACGCCCACAATATGCATCAGGCTATTACGCCTCCTTCGTTCTCGATCCCGATGGCTACAACATCGAAGCCATGATCAATCAGCCAGCGACAGAATCGTGATTGGTCGCTAGCCGATAGTCGAAGGAGCGTGCGCAAATCATGAGGCGGTCGCTGCAGCCCGTGTGCGCTGGCGGCCCTGGCCGCGTTTCCTGCTCCGCGCGATCGGCCGCCATGAGCGGTAGAGGATCAGCAGGATGATCACCGTGACATAGACGTATTGCTCGAGGTCGATGACCTTCGTCGATAGCGCAAAGTGTACGGCGCCGGCAGCGGCGATGATGTAGACGAGGCGATGCAGCCGGACCCAGTTCGGTCCGAGGCGGCGGATCGAAAGATTGTTCGACGTCACGGCAAGCGGAACGAGCATGACGAACCCGGCCATGCCGAACATGATGAAGGGCCGCTTCAGCACGTCGTTGAGCACAGCTGAGAGATCAAGTGCCTGGTCCAGCACCATGTAAACAGTCAAATGCATCGCCACGTAATAGAAACAGAGGAGCCCAAGCGCGCGGCGATAGCGCAGGTAGTTCCAGCCGAACAGATCGCGGGCAGGGCTGACGGCGAGCGTCAGGATAAGGAAGCGGATCGCCCAAAGGCCGAGGAACAGTTCGAAGGTCTTTACCGGATCGGCGCCGAGCTGATCGGTCGCGCCGAGATAGAAGGTCCATGCGGCGGGCAACAGGCCGATGGCATAGAGCGCCCAGACAGAGGCCGATTGCCACCGCTTCGCAAGGCTGAGCGAAAATCCCGGCATCAGAAGTTCTTCCGAAGATCCATGCCGCTATAGAGGCTGGCGACCTCGTCGGCATAGCCGTTGAACGGCAGGGTGGGGTGGCGGCTGGCGCCAAAAAAGCCGCTTTCGCCGATGCGCCGTTCCGTCGCCTGGCTCCAGCGTGGGTGATCGACCTCCGGATTGACGTTGGCAAAGAAGCCATACTCCTGGGGATTGGTCACCTGCCAGGTGTTCTTCGGCTCCTTATCCGTCAGGGTGATCCGGACGATCGACTTGATGCCCTTGAAGCCATACTTCCATGGCACGACCAGCCGGATCGGCGCGCCGTTCTGGTTCGGCAAGGTCTGACCATAAAGACCGACGGCGAGCAGGGCGAGTGGGTGACGCGCTTCGTCGAGCCGCAGGCCTTCGACATAGGGCCAGTCGAGCGATTGGAAGATGCCTTTCTGTCCCGGCATCTCTTCTGGCCGCACGACCGTTTCGAAGGCGACGTACTTTGCGCTTCCGAGCGGCTCGACTTTGTTGAGCAGGGAAGCAAGCGGAAAGCCATCCCACGGAATGACCATCGACCACGCCTCGACACAACGCATGCGGTAGGTGCGGCTCTCGATCGGGAATTCCTTGATCAGCGCTTCGACATCGAACGTGCCGGGCTTGTTGACCATGCCGTCAACCTTAATCGTCCAAGGCAGCGGTTTAAAGTCGCCGGAGAGCGCAGCGGGATCGCCCTTATCCATGCCGAATTCGTAGAAATTGTTGTAGGTCGTGACGTCCTTCATGGGTGTCGTCTTCTCATCGACCGTATATTTGCTTTCGACGACCGACAGTGCCGCTGCACTGGCCTTGCCGGCTCCGTACAGCGCCATGGCGCCCAGCGTCGCAGCGCCGAGGAATTCGCGGCGGCGCAGATAGAGTTGTTGCGGCGTAATCTCCGAGGATGCGATCTTGGGGGGGCGATAGGCTGGCATCGGAAACCTCCTGAGCAAGTAAGCTCGGTATAAACCTTCAACGCATTAAACACATCTTTAGATCATTGTTTATGCCCACAGGCACGGCTGCGAAAAGCCAACTTTTTGTGTTCGCTGCTTGATGCAATAGTCTGTAACGAAACGACTGCCGTGACCGTATAAGCTCGATGTGCCCAGGAGCCGAAGCGTACCGGTTTCGGCCTTCCCGGTAGTGACAGCCCACACCGTTTGGATTAGGACAATTCCAAAAAACGGCGACAACCCGGCCGCTTGAAGCCTGCGACCCGCAATCGCCGACGATTTCCGACACGTAAGGAATACGCCAATGCCAGCCTACCGTTCCAGAACCACGACCCACGGCCGCAACATGGCGGGTGCGCGCGGCCTTTGGCGCGCCACGGGCATGAAGGATTCGGATTTCGGCAAGCCGATTATTGCGGTGGTGAACTCCTTCACCCAGTTCGTGCCTGGCCACGTCCATCTCAAGGACCTTGGTCAACTCGTGGCCCGCGAAATCGAAGCTGCTGGTGGCGTCGCCAAGGAATTCAACACGATCGCCGTCGACGACGGCATCGCGATGGGCCATGACGGCATGCTCTATTCGCTGCCGTCGCGCGAACTGATTGCCGACAGCGTCGAATACATGGTCAACGCCCACTGCGCCGACGCGATGGTCTGCATCTCCAACTGTGACAAGATCACGCCCGGCATGCTGATGGCCTCACTCCGCCTCAACATCCCGACCGTCTTCGTCTCCGGTGGCCCAATGGAAGCCGGCAAGGTCGTCCTGCATGGCAAGACCCACGCGCTCGACCTCGTCGACGCCATGGTTGCCGCCGCCGACGACAAGATCAGTGATGAGGACGTCAAGGTCATCGAACGGTCTGCCTGTCCGACCTGCGGCTCGTGCTCGGGCATGTTTACCGCCAACTCCATGAACTGCCTGACCGAAGCGCTCGGCCTGTCGCTGCCCGGCAACGGCTCGACGCTCGCAACGCATGCCGATCGCAAGCGCCTGTTCGTCGAAGCTGGTCACCTGATCGTCGATCTCGCGCGCCGTTACTACGAGCAGGACGACGTCAAGGCTCTGCCGCGCACGATCGCGTCCAAGAAGGCGTTCGAGAACGCGATGGCCCTCGATATCGCCATGGGTGGTTCGACGAATACCGTCCTGCACATCCTCGCGGCTGCTCACGAAGGCGAGATCGATTTCACGATGGCCGACATCGACGCCTTGTCGCGCCGCGTTCCCTGCCTCTCCAAGGTCGCACCGGCAAAGAGTGATGTCCATATGGAAGATGTTCACCGCGCCGGCGGCATCATGTCGATCCTCGGCGAGCTGGACAAGGGCGGCCTGCTGAACCGCGAATGCCCGACGGTCCATGCCGAAACGCTCGGCGACGCGATCGACCGCTGGGACATTACCCGCACCAACAGCGAGACGGTCCGTAACTTCTACCGCGCCGCGCCCGGCGGCATCCCCACCCAAGTCGCCTTTAGTCAGGAAGCGCGTTGGGACGATCTCGACACGGACCGCGAAAAGGGCGTTATCCGCTCCGTGGAGCATCCGTTCTCGAAGGACGGCGGTCTTGCTGTTCTGAAGGGCAACCTGGCGCTTGACGGCTGCATTGTGAAGACGGCAGGCGTTGACGAATCCATCCTGAAGTTCTCCGGCCCGGCCAAGGTCTACGAAAGCCAGGACGCGGCCGTGAAGGCCATCCTGTCGAACCAGGTCGTTGCCGGCGATGTCGTCGTCATCCGCTACGAGGGCCCGAAGGGTGGCCCCGGCATGCAGGAAATGCTCTATCCGACGAGCTACCTGAAATCGAAGGGCCTCGGGAAGGCTTGTGCGCTGATCACCGACGGCCGCTTCTCCGGCGGCACCTCCGGGCTTTCCATCGGCCACGTCTCGCCGGAAGCGGCAAACGGCGGTACGATCGGTCTGGTTCGCGAAGGTGACATGATCGACATCGACATCCCGAACCGCATCATCAGCCTGCGCGTCGACGACAAGGAGCTGGCGAACCGTCGTGCCGAGCAGGAGGAGAGGGGCTGGCATCCGGCCGAGCAGCGCAAGCGCAACGTCACGACGGCGCTGAAGGCTTATGCCGCCTTCGCAACCAGCGCCGATCGGGGAGCCGTTCGCGATCTCGGCAGCCGCTGAGCTTCTTGTCAAGAGAATGTGAAATGGACCGGTCGCTAAAGCGGCCGGTTTATTTTTTTGTAGGTTTCATCGAGCTGTTTCAGGCGCTCGTCATAGGCAGCCTTGATGCATGCCGCGTCTGCGGCGCATTCCTGGCGTTTCTTGAGCCAGGCCGTTTGCTCGTCCTGCAAGGTGCCGCGCGAGCCCATCGCCATAAGCCCAGACAGCAGGTTGAACGTCGTTACCATCTTCACATCGGCATCGTTCAGCGCGCGGTTTTCGCAGATCACTGTTTCATCCGGCTTCAGTTCCTTTGCGTCGCAATCAAAGCTCGCGGCATGGGAAGCGCCTGCCATGAGCGCTGAAAGGGTGAATGCTGCGACGGGGAAAAGCGTGGGGTGAAAAGCTCTCATGCATCAGTTCCTGTTTCATTGGGTCCAGCGACAAACATGATGCAGTTGGCCGACGCGGCAAGGACGGGTCCTGCTTTGGCTTAAAGGAATCGGTGGGCGAACGGCGCTTCAACAGCTTGGGCACCAGGAATGGGGCAGAGGTGCAACATGCTTCGAGCGCGATGTCTCCTTCGGGTGACTTCGGCTTGCCTTTGGCATTAGATATCAGTCGCATAGAGTTCGTTTTTGAATCAGTTTGCGAAGCTTGATCAGTAGTCCGTGAGCTGCCTTGTTCTTCCATGCTTCCGCCCTCTTTCCTTTCTAGCGTCCGGCGCTACAACGTGTTCAAGAGCGAATTTCAGAAGGAATCCCCATGCATGACCTGTTGAAGCGCACGGCCCTGCCTCTCGTGGCTCTGGTGCTTGCGCTGCCGGTTTCCGCCAATGCTCAAACCGCCAAGACCGTACCGCAGAGCCAGTTGGAGATGCAGCTCTCCTTCGCGCCGCTCGTCAAGCAGACGGCAGGCGCCGTTGTGAACGTCTATGCCGAAAAGACCGTCCGCAGGCAGTCTCCTTTCGGGGGCGACCCCTTCTTTGAAGAGTTCTTCGGTCAGCAGATGCCGAACCGAAGCGAGAAGCAGTCGTCGCTGGGATCGGGCGTCATCGTCGAGGCGAACGGAACGATCGTAACGAACAACCACGTCGTGGAAGGCGCGGATGACATCAAGGTCGCGCTTTCGGACGGGCGGGAGTTTCCGTGCAAGGTTGTCCTGCGAGATGACCGTGTCGACCTTGCCGTCCTCAAGGTCGACACCAAAGAGACCTTCCCGACCCTCGCGCTAGGCAATTCCGATGCCGTCGAGGTCGGTGATCTCGTCCTGGCGATCGGCAATCCCTTCGGTGTCGGCCAGACGGTCACCAGCGGTATCGTTTCGGCGCTGGCACGTAATCAGGTGGTCAAGAACGAGTTTGGCTTCTTCATTCAGACGGATGCGTCGATCAACCCCGGCAACTCCGGCGGCGCGCTGATGAACATGAATGGCGAGCTGATCGGGATCAACACGGCGATCTTCTCGCGCGGCGGCGGTTCGAACGGCATCGGCTTTGCGATCCCGGCCAATCTCGTGAAGGTGTTCCTTGCGTCTGCGGATGCCGGCGTGAAGTCCTTCGAGCGGCCCTATGTTGGCGCCACGTTCGATGCGGTGACGTCCGAGGTTGCCGAAGCGCTCGGCCTCAACAAGGCGCGCGGTGCGCTTGTCGTCAAGGTTACCGAGGGTGGCCCGGCGGCCAAGGCCGGATTGAAAGCCGGGCAGATCGTCTCCGCCGTCGATGGCATTCCGGTCGAGCATCCGGATGCGCTGCTCTATCGCCTGACCACGGTAGGGCTTGGCAAGTCGGTTAAATTGACCGTGGTCGAGAACGGCCGCGAGCAGCAGATCGCACTAGCGCTCGACAGAGCGCCCGAGACGGCGCCACGCGACCAGCGTACGATCGGTGGCCGCACGCCCTTCACGGGCGCTGTTGTCGAAAATCTCTCACCGCGTGTTGCCGACGAGCTGCGCATGCCTTCGGAATCGACCGGCGTCGTTGTTTCCGAGGTGAAGGAAGACTCCCTTGCCGCTCGCCTCGGCTTTGAGCCAAAAGACATCATAATCTCGATCAATGGCACGGAAGTGAAGAATACCAAGGAACTCGCAGCGATCGCCGACGAGGATCCCAGCTTCTGGCGCGTCGAGATCGAGCGCGATGGCCAGCGAATCCGACAGTTTTTCCGATGAGTGACGATCTCTTTGCACCGCGCATTCCCGAGGAGGTCGCCAACCGGCGGCCTCTTGCCGATCGCCTGCGGCCCCGCACGCTTTCGGAAGTCACTGGCCAGGAGCATCTGACCGGCGAAGACGGCGTGTTGCGGCGCATGATCGAGAGCGGTTCGCTCGGCTCGATGATTTTCTGGGGGCCGCCCGGCACCGGCAAGACGACTGTCGCCCGATTGTTGTCGGGCGAGGCGGGTCTCGCCTTCGAACAGATCTCCGCGATCTTTTCAGGCGTGGCCGATCTCAAGAAGGCATTCGAGGCGGCACGGCTGCGTCGAATGGATGGCCGGCAGACGCTGCTCTTCGTCGATGAGATTCATCGTTTCAACAGGGCGCAGCAGGATAGTTTCCTTCCGGTGATGGAGGACGGCACCGTCATCCTCGTGGGCGCCACCACCGAGAATCCCTCATTCGAGCTCAATGCGGCTTTGCTGTCCCGCGCACGGGTGCTGACCTTCAAGTCGCATGACGATGAAAGCCTCGAAGAATTGATGAAGCGTGCCGAGGCTGCCGAAGGCAAGGCGCTGCCGCTGACGGAAGACGCCCGTGTCAGTCTGCATAGAATGGCGGACGGTGACGGACGCGCCGTTCTGACGCTTGCCGAGGAAGTATGGCGTGCCGCGCGCGAGAAGGAGACTTTTGATACGGAGGGCCTCACGCGCATCGTGCAGCGCCGCGCCCCGGTCTACGACAAGGCCCAGGATGGGCACTACAACCTCATCTCCGCGCTTCACAAGTCCGTCCGTGGCTCCGACCCCGATGCAGCGCTCTACTATCTCGCGCGCATGTTCGACGCCGGCGAAGATCCCCTTTATCTAGGCAGGCGCCTCGTTCGCATGGCTGTCGAGGACATCGGCCTTGCCGACCCGCAGGCGCTGGTGATCTGCAACGCGGCGAAGGACGCCTACGACTACCTGGGCTCACCCGAAGGCGAACTGGCATTGGCGCAGGCCTGCGTCTATCTCGCGACCGCACCGAAGTCGAACGCCGTCTATACGGCTTTCAAGGCCGCGACCATGGCCGCCAAGCAGAATGGTTCGCTTCTGCCGCCGAAGCACATCCTGAATGCGCCGACGAAGCTGATGAAGGGCGAGGGTTACGGCGAGGGCTATCGTTACGATCACGACGAGCCGGACGCCTTTTCGGGCCAGGATTACTTCCCGGAGAAAATGGGCCGACAGACCTTTTATGATCCACCAGAACGCGGCTTCGAGCGGGATATCCGCAAACGCCTTGAATGGTGGGCAAAGCTCAGGAAGGAGCGCAATCAGCGCTGATCAGGAGGCTCGCATCTGCCCTGCGGGAGCGACGAGCTTCACCGCTGATTCCGCAAGGCCATGATGGCCTTCCATGTCCACGACCAGATGCCAATGTCCGCTGTCGGGAATGGACAGACGGATGGGAGACTTCCGCGCGACGCCGCCGACATATTTGAAGTCGAGGACTTCGGTGAAGCGCTGATAGTTCGGCGCAGTCATCAGGCGCACATTCGCCACCGCGTTCAACGTCACCTCGATAATCGTCCCGGCGCGCTGTTCCTTCAGATCGTAGTGGGTAAAGCGAAAGTTTGGTTTCGGCATGGTCTCGTGGCATCTTCTCTACGCCAGCACCATAGGCCCTTCCAGTTAAGGAAGCGTTTGCCATTGGCGACGGGCCAGCTGGCCCGCCACCAATCACGATGTATCAGTGGATTTCCTTTTCGCCGCGCTCTAGCGCGCCGAACTGCAGGACGATGCCATCCGCGGCGCGGCAAATCTGCTCGGGCTTGTGATCGCATTCATCGGCTGCGAAATGGCGTGCTGCGTGTTCGCTGATGAAGACGCCTCCAACGAGCCCTTTGCGGTCCTGCACGACCCAGCGGCCATTTCGGTCTTGGCCGATGGTGAAGCGTGCAGAACCCTGGCGTTGGAGGGGTTCGATTGCGGACGCAGATTGAAGAGAGGGCATCGAATTTCCTTTCGAATTGTCTTCTGCGCTGGATTGCAGCGCTGTGCCACGCTCAGGAAGGTAGTGGTACTCGCATTCGCCTTCCATTGGCCGGTGATCAGGAAAATATAAAAATATCATATATATAAAGCGGCATCTTGAATCTCGGAAACGCGCGAGAGCGCCTGCGAAATAAGCTGTTCTCCATCGGCATCCAGGGCCAGAAGCGGCATTCGGACTTCCGGATCGATCGGCAACAATGTCCGCAACGCGTTCTTGATTGCAGCGGGGTCGGCCTCGGGGCCTAGCGCTCCTGTCAGTGGGGCCAGCCTGTCATCGAGCAAGCGCGCAGCTGGGAGATTGCCGCCGAGCGCCGCCTGCTGCAGCGAGGCATACAGACGCGGGTACACGTTCGCGCCAGCCGAGATGATGCTGTTGCCGCCGCTGCCGAGGAAGGAGAGGGCCGTTGCGTCGCGATCGGAAAGAAGCAGGAAGCGTTGACGCCAGAAGGGCACCGGGCACCTAGCGACGGCGTTGCCCTCCGCAAGGGCCAAGCCGACGATTGACGGGATATCGGCGAGCGCGGCGAGTGTCGGCAAGGTCATATCGATTGCCGTGCGCATCGGGTTGTTTTCGACGATCAAGGGAAGGCTCGTTGCGGTCGCGAGCTGAGCGAAGTGACCGACAATGCCCTTCTGTCCAGGCTTGGAATAGTACGGAAGCGTCACTAGGGCAGCACTGGCGCCAAGCTCCTCGGCGTCTAGCGTAAAGGCGATCGTCGTTGCCGTAGCGTTCGTGCCGGTTGCGGCAATGACGGGAACAAGATCGCCGGCAACGCGGACACAGGTCCGGATGACTGCGGCGCGCTCGCTTCTGGTGAGGGTCGGTCCTTCTCCGGTCAGTGTACAGACGGCAAGCCCGTCGACACCGCCGCGGATCTGTCGCTCCGCCAGTCGTTCCAGTGCGGGAAGGTCGAGTGCTCCGTCGCGAAACGGCGTGATGAGCGCGGTCGTGGTGGCGCCGAGGCGCAACGGTCTGTCAGCTGGCATGCTGCGCTCAAAGGCCGCCCAGAATGACGTAGAGTTCAACAGCGGCAAGCACGACCCCGAACAGGATGAGCGCCTGGGCCGTGCGTCGCTCGCGCATCTGCCGTTTCGGTGCCGGGCGGCGCGGGCGGGGGATCGGGGCATTGGGTAGCATGAAATCTCGCATGGCTTTCAACCTTCGCATTTCATGGGAAGGCTAACGCCATTCACGGTAGGAATTCCATTCGAGTACAAGCAGCGTGATATAGAAATCGCATAAAGACGCGGATCCGACGAAGGCGGCGGCGCCGGAGAAATACCATGAATTTCAGGCGATTAGCGGCGAGCTTGGATTCATCTTCTCAGGGTCTTGATTCAAAGTCGAAAGGTCGAAGACAACCTTAGGATTGATCTCTGCTGGGAAAGGCCGACATTATGCCGGCACCTTCAGGGAGGACTGCCAGAACAATGGATGGCCCAGTAATCGATACCGCGCTCGTGCGTCGGCTGATTGCCACGCAGTTTCCGGAGTGGGCTGATCTGGCGATCCGGCCCGTCGAGTTCGGCGGATGGGACAACAGGACATTCCACCTTGGCACGGCGATGACGGTTCGGTTGCCGAGCGCTGCTCACTATGCCGAACAGGTCGCCAAGGAGCAGCAGTGGCTGCCGGTTCTTGCGCCGCAGCTGCCTCTGCCGATACCCGTGCCTCTGGCGATGGGGAGGGCGGACGAGAGCTATCCCTGGCCGTGGTCGGTTTATGAGTGGCGTGACGGTGAGACGGCGCTGACGGAACGCATCGACGACCTCAGTGAGTTCGCCACCACCCTGGCCGGTTTCCTCGATGCGTTGCAGGCGGTGGACGCCAGAGGGGGACCTCCGCCCGGCTCGCACAACTTTTTTCGCGGCGGATCGCTGTATGTCTACGACGCGCAAACGCGCGAGGCGCTTGTGCGTTTGGATGGTCGGATCGACACGCAACTGGCGACGGACGTCTGGGAAGCCGCGCTTTCGACTTCGTGGCAAGGCGCGCCTGTGTGGTTTCATGGCGACGTCGCCTATGGCAACCTTCTAGTCAGGAACGGTCGCCTCGATGCCGTGATCGATTTCGGGACGTCGGGCGTCGGCGACCCCGCCTGTGATCTCGCAATCACCTGGCACATGTTCGAGGGACAGAGCCGCCAGGTGTTTCGAAAGGCACGTCCGCTCGACGCGGGGACGTGGGCACGCGGCCGCGGATGGACGCTATGGAAGGCCCTGATCGTCGCCGCCGGCATGGCCGGCGCAAATCCCGTAGACGTCAGGAGATCTTGGCAGGTCATCGAAGACGTGCTGGCCGATTACCTGGCGTGGGCATGACGCTCTCGGAATTGCGCTGTCGAAAATAATGGCGGCTGGATGTCGGGAGAGAAGGTCCCGCTGCGTCCTATGGGGGAAGGTTAGTAGAACCGCAATCGCGGGACGCAGAAAGCCGGAAATTTGGACAACGAACGGCTTCGGGCCGAGGGAGAGATAGCATGAGAAAAACGTTCGCAATTCTGCTGGCGCGACTGATCTTCGGCGCCATTTTCGCGATGGCCATGAGTTTCAAGTTCATGGATATACAAGCCACCGCGAGCTATATCGCCGCGGCGGGCTTTCCTTTCCCGCTCTTCCTGGCGTGGATAGCGGCGTTCTTCGAACTTGCCCTGACGCTGGCATTCCTGACGGGAGCCTTCTTCTCGGAAGCCTCGGTTCTGGCCGGCATCTACGTGATATTCCTGGCCTTCGCCTTCCATGGCCCAAGCCATTGGAGCGCGAATCAGGCGGAGTTCGGTTTCTTCGTGGATCACTTTACCTTCCTCGCAGGCCTGCTCTACGCGGCGGTGCATGGACCGGGGGACGCGTTGGTCCTGAAGACGCGCTCGCCGCTGATGGCTCGATAGGTCAGCTATCCGGAGGGCGGAGGGTTTGCCAATTCATCGAGCAGGCGCTCGAACGCCGTCGGCTTCATCGTAGCCGGCGGGTTGTAGGGGTCTGAGAACGCGTAGATGAAGAAAAGAATGATGCCGGTGAACGCGCCGAGCACCGAAAGCAGCAGCAGGTTTCGCGCATCCGGCGGGTAGGGATAGTAGCCAAGCGCCATGAACACGAGCCCCGAAATCGCCGCGAACCAGAAGATGATGCTGATGGAATCGGTGCCGCTGTTTTCACGCTTGTCCCGCGCCTCCGCGATACGGTGCACATCACCAAGCATATGTTCGCGAATGCTTTGCTGGCGCACATTGGTCGGCGTCAGGTCGAGCACCCGCTGATAGACGCTGTCCCACTTGTTCCACGCCGTGGGCGATAGCTGCCCAGTGTCTCCAAGCATGCGCCACTCCTCGTCGACGACGATCTGCACATACTCGAAGAGCGCTTGCTGGATGGGCGCCTTCTCGTTGACGCCGTAGCGATCAGCGTCGAAATACACGTCTGCGATTGCGTTCGCTTCCGTGACGCTTTCGAACTTCAGTTGCTGGTACTCGATCATCTCCTGGGCGAAGACGAGCGCCAGGATCAGCGCATGCAGCGACGATATTCGCATGACGATGGCGCCGGCTAGCTCTCTGTCCTTGCCAGTCGGATCGCCGCCCATGATCAGACGCATCACAAAATAGAAGACCAGCGTTACGAGAACCGTACCGCCGATAAAGGCAACACCGAACAGGACGACTGCACTCATGCGCGCTCCCCCAAGGTCGGGCACGACTTTATGCGGCAGTGGACCATTGATCAACGACGGTTGCGCGGCTTCGCGCTCCGCCATTCGGCGGTGTGTTGGACCCTACCGGAGGACCCCATCGAGCAGCGGCATTGCCATGATGGCGGAGGCTGCGATCAGCAGATAACAGATCATTCGGAACGTGCTCTCCTTGGCGAGCCCGAACAGTTTCGAGCCGGCATAGAGACCGATGGTGTAACTCGGCAGGATAACGATCGTCAGGGCAAACACGGCCTCAACGAACAGCCCGCCAAAATAGTAGCTGACGACGCTGAAGCAGGTGGAGATCGCGAAATAGAGAATGACGTTTGCCCGCACCCGGGCAAAATCGGTCTTGCCGCCGAGCCAATAGGCAACGACCGGCGGTCCACCGAGCTGGGCAGCGCCGCTGAAGAGGCCGGCAACGAGACCTGTCGTGGAGGTCAGCGATACCAGTGGCTCGCCATGGTATCGCCACCCGGAAACCAGCAACGCAAGCAGGCAAATGGCGATCGCGGTGATCGCCCAGCGCAACGTCAGCGGATCCACCAGCGCCAGCGCTGCCGTCCCGGCAGGCACGCCAAGCACCGCGCCCGCTGCCATGGTGAAGACTTCACGCCGGTTTGCGCTGCGCCAAGCCGGGGGAATCATACCAAGCGTCGCCAGGCCATCGATGACGAGCAGGACGGGCGATATCAGCTTCGGACCTATGATTGCGCCGCCAAGCGGAACGAAGATCAGCGCCGCGCCGAATCCGGAGAAGCCGCGTGCCAGTCCCGCAATCAATGCTATGGCGACGAGCGATGAAATGCCGCGGTCTGGTAGGGCGGCAACAAACCACGCGCTCGTGTTCGCCAGCAGCGTCTCAAGCGACATGATCGGTTCCGGGATTAGGAGGCGAGCATCAGGTCCATGTTCTGAACCGCGGCGCCCGAGGCACCCTTGCCAAGGTTGTCGAGCAGCGCAACGAGGTTGACCTGAGACGCACCCGGCGTGCCGAACACGAAGAGCTTCATCGTGTCCTTGCCGGCAAGCTCGACGGCATCGATACGGGGGAGCTTGCGGCTCTCGTCCAGCGGCACCACCGTCACGATGTCCTGGCCCGCATAGTGAGCGACAAGAGCAGCGTGGATGCTTTCGAGCGTCGTGCCCTCGGCAAGATCGTCGAGATGCAGCGGTACCTGAACGATCATGCCCTGCGGGAACTTGCCGACAGACGGCGAGAAGATCGGTGCGCGATCCAGCAGGCCGTGGATCTTCATCTCGGGCACGTGCTTGTGTGCCAGCGTCAACCCGTAGAGGAAGTGCGGCGCGGTGATCGCATCCTCCCGGCTCTGATCCTCGATCTGCGCGATCATCTGCTTGCCGCCGCCGGTGTAGCCGGAGACCGCATTGACCGTGACCGGATAGCCGTCGGGCAGAATGCCGGCAGCGCGCATCGGCCGGATGAGGCCGATCGCGCCGGTGGGGTAGCAGCCCGGATTGGCGACGAAACGCGCCGCCTTGATCGTCTCTGCCTGCTCCTTGTCCATCTCCGCGAAGCCATAGGCCCAGGAAGGATTGACACGGAACGCCGTGGAGGTGTCGATGACACGCACGTTGTTGTTGCCCGAGACCATCTGCACCGCTTCCTTCGAAGCGTCGTCGGGCAGGCAGAGGATCGCGATATCGGCGCTGTTCAGCATGTCCTCGCGCATCGCGGCGTTGCGACGCTCCGCTTCCGGGATCGACAGAAGCTCGACATCGCGGCGGCCGGCCATGCGCGTGCGGATCTGCAAGCCCGTCGTGCCATGTTCGCCATCGATGAAGATCTTCGGTGCCATTGTCTCGCTCACACTTTCAACAGGTTAGAAAGAAGTCCGGAATCATTTTGTAAGAGGGATGAGTCAGCCGTGTGACGCGCTTGCGCGGCGCTCGGCATGTAGGCCAAGCATATACATCGCGACCGTCGCCCCCGCAATGGCGGTGATGTCCGCATGATCGTAGGGCGGCGAGACCTCGACGACGTCGGCGCCGCGGATATCCAGCTGGTGCAGACGCTGCAGCACCGAGAGAATCTTGGCGCTCGAGGGACCACCTGCCACAGGCGTACCGGTGCCGGGCGCATAGGCGGGATCGAGGCAATCGATATCGAAGGTCAGGTAGGCCGGCGCGCCGCGGGTATGCGAGATGATCGTCGAGGCGATATCGCTCGGAGTCATCTCCTCAAGCTGATGGCCGTAGAGAATATGAATGCCGAAATCCTCGGGTGCGTGGGTGCGGATGCCGATCTGGATCGACCGATCGGGATCGATGATGCCGTCCCGCGCGGCCCGCGCCACGAACGAGCCATGATCGATCCGCCTGTTGTCGTCGAACCAGGTGTCCTGATGCGCATCGAACTGGACGAGTGCTAGCGGTCCGTGCTTGGCGGCATGCGCCTTGAGGATCGGCCAGGTGACAAAATGATCGCCGCCAAGGGTCAGCATGAATGCACCGCTGTCGACAATCGCCTTCGACTGCCGTTCGATTGCTGCGGGCGTCTCGTGGTGGTTGCCGTAGTCGAGCAAGCAGTCGCCATAGTCGATCACGGCCATCTCGGCAAAGAGATCGCGGTTGAATGGATATTGCGGGTCGTTGTCGAAGATCGCCGACGCACGCCGTATCGCTTGCGGTCCGAACCGCGTGCCCGGCCGATTGGATGTCGCGGCATCGAAAGGGATGCCCCAGACGACCGCATCCGCGTCGGCCAGTTCCTTGGTGAAGCGGCGACGCATGAACGACAGCGCCCCGGCGAAGGTGGGGTCGCTGGCGGCCGATGTGAGGCTCGTTGCCGTGAATGCGTGGTCGATCGACTTGTTGGCCAAGAGATGCTCCTCGAGGGTGTTGGTCGCTATGCCTACCAGAAACGAATCTCAAACCGAAAGGCCAAAACGGTTCTGGTCGCTCGGCCAAACTGGTTTTACCCCGGCAGCTTGTCGGCCAACACCTCGGGTGTCTTCAGTTGCGGCGCTTCGGCAAGCAGTTCAGCTGCTCGTGCCATCAGCGTCGCGGCCAGCTTGCCGTTCAAATGCGCCTGCCGGCCTGCCTCATCGTCAAAGGTATCGAAGATGGCGAATGTGCTCTGGTCGTAGCGAATGGCAAACCACGTCACGGTACCGGGCTCCTGTTCGACAAGCGCCTGCGCGCTCTTCAAGAACGTCGCCACTTCTTCTTCCTTGCCGGATTTTGCTTTCAGTTCGACATAGATTGCTTGCTTGGTCATTCCTGCCTCCCTTGGGATGCGCGTGAAGCGCCTGGAATGCAGTAGAACTGGCAAGGGAACGGGCCGCTTCAAGCAGCCACCAAACAAAAAGGCCGGGCGAAGCGCCCGGCCTTTCGTAGTCGATATTCCGCAGCGATTAACGCTTGGAGAACTGGAACGAACGGCGGGCCTTGGCCTTACCGTACTTCTTACGTTCAACAACGCGGCTGTCGCGGGTCAGGAAGCCRCCCTTCTTCAGGACCGAGCGCAGGCCCGGCTCGAAGTAGGTGAGGGCCTTGGAAAGACCGTGACGAACGGCGCCGGCCTGGCCGGAAAGACCGCCGCCTGCAACCGTTGCAACGATGTCGAACTGGCCGTCACGGGCAGCAGCGACGATCGGCTGACGCAGAATCATCTGCAGAACCGGGCGTGCGAAGTATTCCGCGAATTCCTTGCCGTTGACGATGATCTTGCCGGAACCCGGCTTGACCCAAACGCGGGCAACAGCGTTCTTGCGCTTGCCGGTCGCGTAGGAACGGCCAAGCGAGTCGACCTTACGGACGTGAGCCGGAGCAGCAGCTGCTTCGGACGTGCCGAGATCCTTCAGGGAGGAGAGGTCAGCCATTCTTAGGCGCTCCTTACGTTCTTCTTGTTCAGCTTGGCGACGTCGAGAACGACAGGCTGCTGTGCTTCATGAGGATGATTGGAACCAGCGTAAACGCGGAGGTTCTTCATCTGACGACGGCCGAGCGGGCCGCGCGGAACCATGCGCTCAACAGCCTTCTCGAGAACGCGCTCCGGGAAGCGGCCTTCGATGAGCTGGCGAGCGGTACGCTCCTTGATGCCGCCGGCATAACCGGTGTGCCAGTAGTAAACCTTGTCGGAGTACTTCTTGCCGGTGAAAACGACCTTGTCGGCGTTGATGACGATAACGTTGTCGCCGTCGTCAACGTGAGGCGTGAAAGTTGCCTTGTGCTTGCCGCGCAGACGCATAGCGATGATGGAAGCGAGACGACCAACGACGAGCCCTTCGGCGTCGATGATGACCCACTTCTTCTCCACCTCTGCAGGCTTCTGGGAGAAGGTTGCCATAGTTGTTACTCTCTTTTGGATCCCTCGGCCCGAAGGCGAGAGGGCGTTTCTTGTTGCTTGGTTTGGCTGTCCGAAGACGCACCAAAAAGAAAGCAGCACGGAAAGGCTGCATTTCTGGTGGTGTTTATAGAGGCAAAGCAGCCTGGGGTCAATATTTACGAATTGGCGTGCAGCAAAAATGTATCAGTAAAATCAATATGTTATATATGTGGTATTGTGTTACCTCATATTTCGCGCGGCGGAATGGAGTAAGTCGCCGTCGCATGAGCGATCAACTCGTCCGCACTTTCCTGGAAAATCGAGGCCTCGATGACGGCGAGCCGCTTGCCAAGCTTGAGAATCCGACAGGTGCAAGTCGTCGGTCTAGGCTTCGGCAGGCGCAGGAAATTGATGTTGAGATTGGCGGTAACCGCCAGCGCCACCGGCCCGATATGCGCCAATACTGCTGCATAGGCCGTCACATCCGCCAAGGTGAAAAGGGCTGGTCCGGAGACGGTGCCGCCGGGGCGCAAGTGCCTCTCGCTCGGGTCCAGCCGCATCGAGACGCTGCCGGGTGTGATCTCGGTGATCGCAAATACGCGCCCACCCGTGTGGATCTGCGGAAAGTCCGTATCCAGAAAACGGTGGAGCTCGTCGATCGTCATGACCGGCTGCATGAGTTTGCCTCGAAATTGCTTGTCGCCTGTGGCAGAACAATTAGCACGAAATAGCAATGCAGGGAGTTAGACCATGGCCGAAGTCGTATCCTTTCGGAAGGACCCGAGCAAAGCGGGCGAGGGCGCGCTCGTCATCCCGCAATTGAGCGATGGCATCCTGCGGCTGACGCTCAGCAATCCGCCTGCAAATGCGCTCTCGATCGCCGTCATGGAGACCCTGATCGGTGAGCTCCAGAGCGCCGCCGAGGACGCTGCCGTTCGCGTGGTCATCATCGCATCGACCGGCAATGTCTTCTCTGCCGGCCACGACCTCAAGGAATTGACCGCGCATCGGGCCGATGAGGACGGCGGCGAGGCATTCTTCGAAGAAACCTTTGCGCTGGCCGCTGATCTCATGCTCGAAATCACCCGCTTGCCAAAGCCTGTCATCGCCGAGATCGACGGCCTCGCAACGGCTGCCGGTTGCCAGCTTGTCGCCTCCTGCGATCTTGCGATCTGCACCGATACGGCAACCTTCTGTACGCCCGGCGTCAATATCGGCCTGTTCTGCTCGACCCCCATGGTGGCCGTGTCCCGCGCGGCGCATCGCAAGCAGGCGATGGAGATGTTGCTCACCGGTGAGACGATCGACGCCTCGACCGCGAAGGATTTCGGCCTGGTGAACCGCATCGTGCCGAAGCAATATCTGACGCAGGTCGTCACCAAATACGCGTCCGTCATTGCAAGCAAATCGCCGTTGACGCTGAAGATCGGCAAGGAGGCATTCTACCGCCAGCTCGAAATGCCCGTCGAGGAAGCCTACGGCTATGCTGCTCAGGTCATGGTCGACAATATGCTGACCGCCGATGCCGAGGAGGGGATTGGGGCCTTCCTGTCCAAGCGCATGCCGCAGTGGACCGGCGAATAGCTAGCCGAGTTTCAGGATCAGCCCGCCTGCGGCGATGATTGCGCCGGCGAGATAGCGCCAGGGACTGGCCTTTTCCTTCAAAACGATGACTGAGATCAGCAGGGCGAAGAGGATCGACGTCTCGCGCAGCGCCGCAACAGTTGCCACCGGGGCCTTGGTCATCGCCCAAAGGGCGAGGCCGTAGGACGCGATCGATCCGCCGCCACCGATCAGGCCGCGCCACCAGTTGTAGCGGACATGCATGGCGACTGCGACGGCGCCGCGCTTAGAGATCGCCCAGGTGAATAGCAATACCGGCGGCAGCAGCGACATCCATAGCGTATAGGAGACGGCATTGCCCGAGACGCGGGCGCCGACACCGTCGACATAGGTGTAGGTCGCAATCACGCAGGCATTGGCGAGGGCCAGCCTGATCGCGTGGCCGCTGCCTTTTCGCGCCTCGAAGGCCAGCGTCAGGATACCGGCGCAGATCGTCATCGTGCCGAGGAGCGAGCCGGTCGACAGTGTCTCGTTCAGGATGAAACCGCTGGTGCCCGCAATCAGCAGCGGAGCGCACCCGCGCATCAGCGGATAGACAAGGCCGATGTCGCCTGCGCGATATGCGCCTGCGACGAGCTGAAAATACGCGAACTGGAGAACAGCGGAAGCGCCGATGAATGGCCATGCGGCCGAGTTCGGCAATGGCAGGAACATCAGGAAGGGAAGAGCGCACACGGCACCGCCTGCCGAAATGAGGCTGGCATCGAGCGATTTGTCCGTGCCCGCCTTGATCATGGCGTTCCATGTCGCGTGCAACAGGGCACCAAATAGAACGAGCAAAATGACGTGGATTGGCAAAAAGACCACCGGGCGGTGTGAAAACAGCGATTGTGGAATTGTTGTTACGCCGCTCTTGGTAAAAATCAATCCCGTTCGATGACAGGACGGACCACACTGGCTCCCGGTCGCCCGTCAAGCAACCTGAGGATGCTGGCCCTCAAATCGATAAAAGAGGAACGTACACCAGAGGTATTTGCTCGATGGTCGCCTGTTCAACCATGAGGCGTTGCTAACATATGCAAGAACATATGTGAACATATACAGGATATACATAGAACGGTGACGGAGGCTACGGATTTGCCACCGCAGATTCTCACAAAACTGTGACAAAAGCCATCACGGAATCCATCGCTTAGCCGAAATTTTGTGACGCGCGCGCTTGAGCCCGCGAGGCTAAAGCGTCGCGATTTGGGACGGCAGAAACAAGCCTTTACAGCGAATAATCGGGAATGATAAACATCCCGTCTAAGTTGTCTATATTCTGGCAGTTCAGCACGCGACACCTCGGATTGTCCTTCGTAGGAATGGTCGTCCATTCAGCATATTGATTGGGGTCGCAATAGTTGCTGTTGCGAATGTAGCGGTCGAACAATGTCATGCCGCTCACTCGTTTCGACGGATACCGAAGGATCACGGCGCCCTCGTTATGGATCGCCGCGCGCGCTGCCTGGCAGCTCATGTTGAGCGCATTGTATCTCGAAATGGCCAGTGCCGGGGAGGCGGCCATGACGAAGGCGATCGCGACAACCAATTTTTTCATGGGAAAATCCTCCTGCTGCGTCCTAATTCCTATATACGCTGAAACGATCAGCCTGGTTTCAACCAACCCCGAAGTAAACGCGATTGTTATTGGAGGCGAAGTCCTTGAATCACGATAGGTATGAGGATGACTACATCCTCGGTATTCTGCGTTCCGTGAAGACGATTGCCCTGACGGGCGCGTCACCGAACCCCGCGCGACCGAGCAATGGCGTGATGGGCTATCTGCTGTCTCGGGGGTACAACGTTATCCCCGTGAATCCCGGTCAGGCAGGTAAGCAGATCCATGGCCAGACGGTCTACGCTCGGCTTGCCGATGTCCCGGTATTGGTCGATATGGTCGAGGTCTTCCGGGCTTCGGAATTTCTGTCGGGTGTTGTCGACGAGGCATTGGCAATGAGCCCGCGGCCGAAGGTGATATGGTCTCAGCTTGGTGTACGTGACGATGCGGCAGCGGCAAGAGCCGAGGCTGCCGGCATCAAGGTCGCCATGGATCGCTGCCCGGCAATTGAGTATCCCCGCCTCATCGGCTGAGTGGTTGGATTTTCCAAATAACGTGCCTGGGTTGAAAAAGAACGCGATTAACTTTTCGCGGTTGTTCGCTATGCTCGCCGCCATTCGATCAAGCTGAATGGGAGGATTTCATGGCCAAGAGCGGTCCGGGTTTCAATACGTTGGCAGTTCATGCGGGGGCACAGCCCGACCCCACGACCGGCGCACGCGCGACACCGATCTACCAGACGACGGCTTTTGTCTTTAACGATTCGGATCACGCGGCGGCCCTCTTCGGTCTGCAGCAGTTCGGCAACATCTACACCCGGATCATGAACCCGACCCAGGCCGTGCTCGAAGAGCGCGTCGCGGCACTCGAAGGTGGCACCGCGGCGCTTGCCGTTGCGTCCGGCCATGCGGCCCAAGTGATTGTCTTTCACACGCTGATGCGCCCCGGCGAGAATTTCGTGGCCGCGAAGCGCCTGTACGGAGGCTCTATCAATCAGTTCGGTCATGCCTTCGATAATTACGGCTGGCAGGTTCGCTGGGCGGATCCCGCGGATCCCGCGAGCTTCGAAAGCCAGATCGATGGCAAGACGCGGGCAATCTTCATCGAGAGCCTCGCAAACCCCGGCGGTACCTTCGTCGACATCGCTGCGATCGCGGCAGTGGCGCACAAGCATGGCCTGCCTCTGATTGTCGACAACACCATGGCGAGCCCCTATCTCATCCGGCCGATCGAACACGGTGCCGATATCGTCGTGCATTCACTGACGAAGTTCCTGGGCGGTCACGGCAACTCCATGGGCGGCATGATCGTCGATGGCGGGACCTTCGATTGGTCGAAGTCCGGCAACTATCCGATGCTGTCTAGCCCGCGGCCGGAATATAACGGCGTGGTCCTGCATTCGACATTCGGCAATTTCGCATTTGCCATCGCCTGCCGCGTGCTTGGCCTGCGCGATCTCGGTCCGGCCATTTCTCCCTTCAATGCATTCCTGATCCTGACCGGCATCGAGACGTTGCCGCTGCGCATGCAGCGCCACAGCGATAACGCGATAGCCGTCGCAAGGTGGTTGAAGGCGCACAGCAAGGTCGCCTGGGTGAATTATGCCGGCCTCGAGGACGACCCGAACCACACGCTGCAGCAGCGCTATTCGCCGAAGGGCGCCGGCTCCGTCTTCACCTTTGGTGTCAAGGGCGGCTACGAGGCCGGCAAGACGCTGGTCGAGGGGTTGGAACTGTTCTCGCATCTCGCCAACATTGGCGACACACGCTCGCTCGTGATCCATCCGGCATCGACCACGCACCGGCAATTGACGGACGAGCAAAGGATCGCCGCCGGCGCCGGGCCCGACGTCGTTCGCCTTTCGGTTGGCATCGAGGACGTGAAGGATATCATCGCCGATCTCGAGCAATCGCTGGCGAAGATTTGAGGCAATGGCAAACTACCTGACTTTTGACATCAACGGCGTCGAACCGGAGTTCGGCGCCCCGGATGCCGACCGCATACTGGCCGGCGACCCGCAGTTCAAAACCTGGAACTTGGAGGAGGCCGATGGCGGCCTCTATTCCGGCATATGGGAGGCGACGCCCGGCAAGTGGCGGATCGCCTATGACGAGTGGGAATATTTCAACGTGCTTTCGGGCCACTCTGTTGTCACGGAGGACGGTGGTGACGCTGTGCATCTTCGCGCAGGCGATCGGATGATCCTCAGGCCCGGCTTTAGGGGAACCTGGGAAGTGGTTGAAACGACTCGCAAGGATTATGTCGTCCGCCTTTGACTGCGTGGCGGAAGGCGAAGGTCTGGTCACCGATCGGCACGGCGGTCACAGGGGCTAGCTTCTGTCGGAAGAGGCGAAATCGCTGCGGACGATGCCGTGGCGCTGGAGCTTGTCGTAGAATGTCTTCCTGGGAATGCCGAGGTCCGCGATCGTGCGGCGGACGTCGCCGTCATTGGCGTTCAGAGCTTCGCGAATGATGTGGGCCTCGTAGCGTTCGAGCCGGTCCGGAAGCGACAAGGCTCCATCCGTCTCCGGTTCTGCTGCCGGAGCACGATCCGAGACCTGCCCGACGCCGAGCACGAACCGTTCGGCAAAATGTGACAGTTCGCGCACGTTGCCCGGCCAGTCGTATTCCCGCAGGTGGCGATGGATCGACGAGGGGATCGTGGGCACGTCTCGCTTGAAGCGGCTCGCGGCGCGCTCGGCGAAGTAGCCGAAAAGCAGCGGAACGTCATCCCTTCGCTCCTTGAGTGGCGGGATCGAGATCGTCACGACATTGAGCCGATAATAAAGATCCTCACGAAAGTCGCCACGCTGGCGGGGATCACTGAGATCGATCTTGGAGGCGGCGACAACACGCAGGTCGACCGGTCGGACCTCGTTGGTGCCAAGCGGCGCAACCTCGCGCATCTCGAGCACACGCAGCATCTGCACCTGGGTTGCCGGCGGCATGCTCTCGATCTCGTCGAGAAAAAGCGTTCCGCCGCTCGCATGCTCGATGCGACCGATGCGCTTTTTCTGCGCGCCGGTGAAGGCGCCGGGCTCATGACCGAACAGCTCGCTTTCAACCACGCTTTCCGGCAGCGCACCGCAGTTGAGTGCGACGAAATTGCCGGATGCGCGTCGACTCCAGCGGTGGAGCAGGCTTGCCACGACCTCCTTGCCGCTGCCGGTTTCTCCCATCAGGAGAACGTCGACATCGGTGTCGGCAATCTGTCGCAGGGTGTGGCGCAGCCGCTCCATCGCCGGCGTCTGGCCGATCAGCGGAAGGTCGTCGCGTGCCTCTTCGGTCGCCTTGCGCAGAGACCTGTTTTCCATCACGAGACGACGCTTTTCGGCGGCGCGCCGCACGCTCTGGATGAGCCGGTCTGTCGCGAACGGCTTGGTGATGAAATCATAGACTCCGTCCTGCATGGCTTTCACCGCCATCGGAATATCGCCATGTCCTGTAACCAGGATGACCGGCAGATCCTCGTCCCGTTGTCGCACGCGACCGAAGAGCTGCAGGCCATCGATCCCAGGCATCCGGATATCGGAAACTACGACGCCTGCGAATTCCGGGCTCAATGCCGCCAGTGCTTCCCCCGCGTCGGAAAAAGCCGAAACGGAAAAGCCGGCGAGCTCAAGCGTCTGCTTCGTTGCCCGCAGCAGGTCCTTGTCGTCATCGATGAGAAAAATCGGCGTTACATCGGTCATGCCATGGCCTTCCGCAGGTGCACCGTAAAGCAGGTTCCGTTCGCATCGCTCGTCACGTCGATGCGGCCGCCATAGTCGGCCACGATGTCCTTGGAAATGACGAGGCCGAGACCCAAACCTCTTTCCTTGGACGTATTGAACGGCGTGAAGAGCGACTTCAGGATGTCAGGCGAAATCCCCGGGCCGTTGTCGGCGACCTTGATTGCAACTTCGTCGCCTGTCTCTGTCACCGAGACGTCGACCTTCGCGTCGGCTCGCCCGTCAAGGGCCTCCAAAGCATTCTGGAACAGGTTGATCAGGATCTGTTCAAGCCGGATCCGGTTGCCGAGTACGCATAGCCTCGCTGGAGGCGGCCGAATATCGAGTGCTTCCAGTTGTCCGGCAAAGCGGCTTTTCAGCAGAACAACCGCTCCATCAATAACACTCAGCAATTCCACGGGCTCCGGCGCCACGCGGCCCTTGCGCGCAAATGCCTTCAACTCGTCGGTAATCGCTCCGATCCGTTCGGTGAGGCCGGCAATCGCCTCCAGGTTTTCGTCCACCTGATTCGTCTGCCGGCGTTCCAGAAAGACGCGGGCGTTGTCTGCATAGGCGCGTATGGTCGCGACCGGCTGGTTGATCTCGTGGGCCACGCCCGCCGCCACCTGGCCGAGGATCGCGAGCCGGTTCGCCTGCACCAGTTCCTGCTGCACGACCTGCAGCCTTGCTTCGGTTTCCCTGTGATCGGAGATTTCGGCCTGCAGACGGTCGCGCGCCCTGCTGAGATCGTCGGTTCGCTCGACGACCCTTCGCTCCAGCTCCTCGCGCATGGCTTGTTCTTCCGCGATCTTGGTCGCGGCCGCCTGGCGCCTCCATAGGAGAAACGCTGCGATGGCGAGAATGGGCAGAAGGACGGCAAGCGACAGTAGGCGCATTTCTCGAACGGACGCGGCGACCGGGGCGTCGGTCGGTACCAGATACTCGAGATGCCATGGGGTGGTGGGAACTGGCGTTGCTAGGCGCAAATATTCGCCTTCGCCACTGCCGGGAAGAACGGCGGAAACAAGCGAGGCCTCGGCATCGATTGGCCGGGGCCGCATGATAGGCAATTTCGCCAACGGCGCATCGCCGAACTGTTGGCTGTTGCGGATGGCGGCAAGCTCAGCCTCAGGCACCGGACCGTTGATCATAAAACGCCAGGAGGGGATACTGGTGATCAGAACAACGCCGCGATTGTCGGTGACATAAACAGGACGATGCGTATCGCGCCAATCGCTCTCAAGCTGGTCGAACTCGAGCTTGACGACCACGACGCCAAGGGGCGCCGCCGCACTGCCGACGCGGCGCGAAATGTAGAGGCCAGGGCGCTTGCTGACACTGCCTAGGGCAAAATGCTCGGCGGTTCCTTCATCCATCGCCTTTCGGAAGTAATCGCGGAAGGCGTAGTCGTTGCCGACGAAGCTGATGGGCTCCCGCCAGTTGCTCGAGGAGACAGCGATACCGTTGGGACCAATGACGTAGAGCACCGCGGCCTGCGTTCCCGTGACAAGTCGCTCCAGCTTCCGGTTCAAGATGTCGATTGCATCGCTGCTTTTGGACGAGAGGCCATCGAGAACCTGCTGGTCCTCGGCAAGAAGCAGGGGCAGGGCGCGTGGCCTCTCCAGAACGGCGTTGAGCAGCGCCACCTTCAGGCTCGCATCGGTCCGGCTCTGGCTCACAATCGTATCGATGGCGGCGCGACGCCCATAGACGGTCGCGCCGAACAGCGTGGCAAGGATCAGCGCTGCCGAAACCGAAGCAAAGAGGATCCACGTTCGCCGTACCCGCCGGCTGGCACGGTGGAAGGAACCGAAATCCGATCTCGAAGAGGATTGAAGCATTGTTCACTCTGTGCGTAATTCCGCACTCACGTCAAATCAATTTGTGCGAAAATGCGCTCATCTCTTTTGCTTTACGGCGCGGACGAACAATAGACTGTTGCGAAATCAATATCTTAATAGCGGCGTCGCAACTTGGCACGCATGTTGCAAAACCTCCGCAAACAGCCGCGTGGCTGTTGAATTGGTAACGCAATCGCCCCGGGAGGCCACCGTTGGTTTTGGGGCACATGGAGGACATCATGGGTGCAGCACTTCCAGTCGCGCAGCCGCGCGGCAAGGTTCCCTTCTATCGGCTTCTCTACGTGCAGGTTCTTGCCGCCATCTGTGCTGGCATCCTGCTCGGTCATTTCTATCCCGATATCGGCACGGCTCTGAAGCCGCTCGGCGACGCTTTCATCAAGCTCGTCAAAATGATCATCGCCCCCGTCATCTTCTTGACCGTTGCAACCGGCATCGCCGGCATGTCGGACCTGCAGAAGGTTGGACGCGTTGCCGGCAAGGCGATGCTGTACTTCCTCGTCTTTTCGACGCTGGCATTGGCTGTCGGCCTGCTGGTGGCCAACGTGATACAGCCGGGCGCCGGCATGCATATCGATCCGGCGACGCTGGATACCAAGGCCGTCGCAAGCTACGCGGAAAAGGCTCATGACTCGACCGTCACGGGCTTCCTGATGAACATTATCCCGAACACGATCGTTGGTGCTTTTGCCGACGGCGACATTCTTCAGGTGCTGTTCTTCTCCGTCCTGTTCGGTATCGCGCTTGCCATGGTCGGCGATCGCGGTCGGCCGGTCGCTGACTTCCTGCAGTCACTGACGGTGCCGGTCTTCAAGCTGGTGGCGGTCCTGATGAAGGCAGCTCCGATCGGCGCTTTCGGCGCCATGGCGTTCACCATCGGCAAATACGGCATCGGCTCCATTGCAAACCTGGCAATGCTGATCGGTACCTTTTATCTGACATCGCTGCTCTTCGTTCTGGTCGTTCTCGGTGCGGTTGCCCGCTACAACGGGTTTTCGATCCTTGCGCTGATCCGTTACATCAAGGAGGAGCTGCTGCTGGTGCTCGGTACGTCTTCTTCGGAAGCCGCGCTTCCGGGCCTCATGGCCAAGATGGAACAGGCAGGCTGCAAGCGCTCTGTCGTCGGTCTCGTCATTCCGACCGGCTATTCCTTCAACCTCGACGGCACGAACATCTATATGACGCTCGCAGCCCTCTTCATCGCTCAGGCGACGGATACCCCGCTGACGCTGGCAGACCAGATCCTGCTTCTGCTGGTCGCGATGCTGAGCTCCAAGGGCGCTGCCGGCATCACCGGTGCCGGCTTCATTACGCTTGYCGCAACGCTCTCGGTAGTGCCCTCGGTTCCAGTGGCAGGTATGGCGCTAATCCTCGGTATCGACCGCTTCATGTCGGAATGCCGCGCGCTGACCAACTTTGTCGGCAACGCGGTCGCGACGGTCGTCGTCGCCCGCTGGGAAAATGAACTTGATCAGACGAGGTTTGCTGCGGCCATGGCCGGCAGGTTGCCTCCGGAACCGGTCGACGGTGTGCCGGCTCTGCAGGCCGCGGAATAACGCCAAACCGTAAGGTGTTGGAAGCATGACAGAGAGGTCCGTGTTCTCCGGAACGCGGACCCTTTCCATTGGTGCCTACCAGGCGAGATCCAGCCGATCCAATCCGTGGAAGTGATAGACGTCCTTCACAACAGGTGTACGGGCAAGCCTGAGCCCAGGTAGTCTCTCGAAGAGAATTGGCAGGACGACGTTCAGTTCGAGCCGAGCCAACGGCGCCCCGATGCAGAAGTGGATACCCGCGCCAAAGGACACGTTGGCGGCCTCATTGCGGTCAGGCTTGAACGTCAGCGGATCACTGAATCTTGTCGGGTCGAGATTGGCTGCCGCCAGAATGAGGCTCACCTTGTCGCCGCGCTTGAACGAAATGCCGTCGATCTCGACGGGCTCCAGCGCCCAGCGCTGGAAGATGTGGACCGGTGCGCAAATACGCAGGGACTCTTCGACGGTTCGCTCGGTGGTGGCTTCGTCCTTAAAAAGGTCGGCCGGATCGCGTCCGCTGTCCAGAATGATGCGCACCGAGTTGCCGATCTGGTGCACCGTCGCCTCGTGACCGGCATTGAGCAATACGATCGTCGTCGAAACGAGCTCGTCCTCTGTGAGATACTGGCCCTTGTGTTCGGTGTGGATCATGTGCGTCAGAAGGTCGTCCCGCGGGTTGGCGCGACGCTCGGCAATGACCGTCTTTACATAGTCCGAGAACGCCTTCGCGGCCCGTTCGGCGCCATCCTCGTCCTCGCGGGTTCGGCCGAAGAGATACATGCGGATGTAGGCATGCGACCACTCCAGGAGTTGCGGTCCCATTTCCTCCGGAATGCCGATCATGCGGGCAATCATCGTCACCGGAATGATGTCGGCAAACGCCGAAAGCAGCTCGACTTCGTTGTTTTTCCCGAAGCCGTCGATGAGCTTGTTGGCAAGCTCGGCGATTTCCGACTTCATCTTCTCAACGTGACGAGACACGAAGGCGCGGTTGACGAGCGTTCGCAGACGCGTGTGCTCAGGCGGCTCCAGTTCAAGCAGCGAGTATCGTTCCGCGAGATCGAAATTCGCCACGTGCTGTTCCGGTTCGGGAAGGCCGAGTTCTTCACGGCTTGCGATGTGCTGGATCTGGCGGCCGAAGCGGCGATCGCGCAGCAGGCCGTTCACATGGTCATAGCCTGTGAAGAACCACTGCTTCTGCTGCTCCCAATAGAATGTGGGGCAATGCGCGTGCAGAGCCGCGTAGACGCTGTTCGGATCGCTGTAAAAGGCAGGATTGCTTGCGTCCAGCGAGACGTGGCGTGTGGCGGGATCGATGGAAAGAAATGGTGGGATCATCATGCTTCGAGGCTTAGCGGATTTGCCAAGCCTCGAAAAGATAGGGTCAGCCTCTCGACAGCGATCCAACGCGGCGGAGCGCGTGGATTTGGTCGTCGAGTGTTGGAACCAGTTCGCCACTTGTTTGATCCGGCTGCGGAGGCAGTGGTGCCGCGGCTTCGGCTTCACCGAAGATGACGGTGCAGTTGCGGCCGGCTGCCTTTGCGGCATAGAGCGCCCGATCGGCTGCCGATACGAGCTTGTCCATGTTTGCCTCGATGGCTGAGGCAAGGGCAACGCCGGTGCTGAATGTTGCCGGGACGATCGCGTCGCCGGTGCTCACGGGCACACGGCAAAACTCCGCCCGGATCGTCTCTGCCAGCGCTTCAGCTTCTGTCTGGTCGGCGACGGTCGTGAAGGCTGCAAACTCCTCGCCCCCCATGCGGCCGAAAGCTCCATCCGGCACGAATTGATTGGCCAATCGGGCAAACACTGTCAGCACGACGTCGCCGGCCTGATGGCCGAACCGGTCGTTGACGCGCTTGAAGTGGTCGAGGTCGAAAAGCAACACGGCGACCTGACGGTTACTGTTGAATGCACGTTCCCGGATGGCATCGAAGCGTCCGAAGAGGCCGCGTCGGTTCAAGACGCCAGTCAGAGAATCGGTGAGGCTGAGCATGCGAAGATGCTTCTCCGAGTGCTCCATGATGACGAGGCAGGTGAGAGCGCACGCCAGGATGAGCAGGAAGCCCGTTGCCATCGCGGCGCTGCCCGCGAAGTTGACAGCTTCCGCATCAGTGGGGCCGAGGATTGCCATTGCCAGCGCAGTACCGAAGCACAGGACGCCCTGGACCACGAAGATGGCGCCGAGTTTGCCTCTCGAGCCCTCGTTGCGCTTGCCTGCCATGCAGACTGCCATCGCGAGTGCCGTCGCGCCGGTGGCTGAGGCTAGATTGTAGAGAATGACGCGATTGGTGTAGTCGTCGTTGACCCACGGCAGGAAGACGCCGCCCAGCCAGACGAGCGGTGGCAGCAATGCCCACCATTCGAGCTTGCGACGATCAAGCGCGAGGTACCCGGCAACCCACGCGCTCTGCCCAGATAGTGCGATCGTGTTGGCGATCTCGATGGAAAGGATGGCGGGTATCTGCCCGCGCAGGGCCGCCATTGCGAAACCCACGCCGCTAAGGAGAAAGCCCGTTCCCCAATAGAAATAGGCCTTGTTTCGGACATTGTGGCGCCAGGCCATGAACGCTACCAGCGCGAGCGTCATGGCTTCGGAGCACCAAATGGCTAATCCAGTCGTAACATTGAACACGGCAGTACCCCTTGTATTGCGCGTATCCTTTCGGAAAAAACTGGCAACTTCATTAATTGTGCTTGCGCGCCACTGCATTTTTGTGCGGAGTTGTCTTTAGGCTTTCCTTTCTGTGAATGAAGGGCAGTTGCGGGCGGATTCAGAATTCGTTTATCCTGATGCCGACAAAAGCTGTGCGACAGCGCGATCGTAGCCCGTTCCTCGAATCTATTTCGTCGGAATCAGCGTACATCGGGCGAAAAGTTGTTCGCCTTGCTCCAGTCCCTCTTCACGTTATCCATCGGCGCGTCTTGAAGAGGAGGGCAGGGAAGCTCTATGTAGGGATAGGCATTTTCTTTGATTCCCGGCCATAGCCGGCAGACGTTGACAAAGGACGCACATGAGAAACCCAGTCGATACCGCTATGGCCCTCGTGCCGATGGTCGTGGAACAGACCAATCGCGGTGAACGCTCCTACGACATCTATTCGCGCCTGCTCAAGGAACGCATCATCTTCCTGACCGGGCCTGTCGAGGATCACATGGCGACGCTCGTCTGCGCCCAGCTCCTCTTCCTCGAGGCCGAAAACCCGAAGAAGGAAATTGCGCTCTACATCAATTCTCCAGGCGGCGTTGTGACTGCCGGCATGGCGATCTACGACACGATGCAGTTCATCAAGCCAGCCGTCTCGACGCTCTGCATCGGCCAGGCTGCGTCCATGGGCTCGCTGCTGCTTGCTGCCGGCCACAAGGACATGCGCTTTGCCACCCCGAATTCCCGCATCATGGTGCATCAGCCATCAGGCGGCTTCCAGGGTCAGGCATCTGACATCGAGCGTCACGCCCGCGATATTCTCAAGATGAAGCGCCGCCTGAACGAAGTTTACGTCAAGCATACAGGCCGCACCTACGAGGAAGTTGAAAAGACCCTTGACCGCGACCACTTCATGGATGCGGACGAGGCTCAGACCTGGGGTGTCATCGACAAGGTCCTGACATCTCGCGTCGAGATGGAAGGTGATGCCGCCTAGTGAGAAGTAGGAATGGTGTTGTATCCGCCACAGTTCTATCTCATTTGTGATCGAACAAGGGAAGAAACCCGGTGGCGGGTGCGGCAATCTCAAGTATTAATGCTATGTTGAATTTTTATGACATAGCATCGGCAGTCGAAGGGGAGTTCGTTGCCGCCGGCGCCAGGACAGCTTAGTTTGGACCGGTTCGTACCCCTTAAACGGCCTTGGCCGGCTGGGGCTCCAAGCGTGGAGCAGGCCAATGAGTGGACCGTTATTTCACCTTGAAATGCGGCGTGCTGGAAGGAAAGTGATATGAGCAAGGTCAGCGGCAGCAACGGCGGCGACTCCAAAAACACCCTCTATTGTTCGTTCTGCGGAAAGAGCCAGCACGAAGTCCGGAAGCTTATAGCCGGACCGACCGTTTTCATCTGCGATGAATGCGTCGAATTGTGCATGGACATCATCCGCGAGGAAAACAAATCCTCGATGGTCAAGTCCCGTGACGGCGTTCCCACGCCTCAGGACATCATCAAGGTCCTCGATGAATATGTCATCGGCCAGCGCCAGGCGAAGAAGATCCTGTCGGTTGCCGTTCACAACCACTACAAGCGCCTCGCACACGCCTCCAAGAACGGCGAAGTCGAGTTGGCGAAGTCGAACATCATGCTGGTCGGACCGACCGGTTGCGGCAAGACCTATCTTGCCCAGACGCTCGCCCGCATCATCGACGTTCCGTTCACGATGGCCGATGCGACGACGCTGACGGAAGCCGGTTATGTCGGTGAAGACGTCGAAAACATCATCCTGAAGCTGCTGCAGGCTGCCGACTACAATGTCGAGCGCGCCCAGCGCGGCATCGTCTACATCGACGAAGTCGACAAGATCTCCCGCAAGTCCGACAACCCGTCGATCACCCGCGACGTATCGGGCGAGGGCGTGCAGCAGGCGCTTCTGAAGATCATGGAAGGCACGGTTGCCTCGGTGCCCCCGCAGGGCGGCCGCAAGCATCCGCAGCAGGAATTCCTGCAGGTCGACACCACGAACATCCTGTTCATCTGCGGTGGCGCATTCGCCGGTCTCGACAAGATCATCTCGGCTCGCGGCGAGAAGACCTCGATCGGCTTCGGTGCAACGGTTAAGGCCCCGGACGACCGTCGTGTCGGCGAAGTCCTGCGCGAACTGGAGCCGGAAGATCTGGTCAAGTTCGGCCTCATCCCGGAATTCATCGGCCGTCTGCCTGTCCTGGCGACGCTCGAGGATCTCGATGAGGATGCACTGATCCAGATCCTGTCGGAGCCGAAGAACGCACTGATCAAGCAGTACCAGCGCCTGTTCGAGATGGAAGACGTGGAACTCACCTTCCACGAGGACGCTCTCCGCGAGATCGCCCGCAAGGCGATCATTCGCAAGACCGGTGCCCGCGGCCTTCGTTCGATTATGGAAAAGATCCTCCTCGACACGATGTTCGAACTGCCGGCGCTGGAAGGCGTACGCGAAGTCGTCATCTCCGAGGAAGTGGCACGCGGCTCCGCCCGTCCGCTTTACATCTACGCCGATCGTCAAGATGAGAAGGCCAACGCTTCCGCGTGACCTTAGAGATATCTTTACGATACGAACTGTGAATTTGAGGGGCTTGCCGTTGGCGGGCCCCTTTCTATTTCAAAATCAGTGCACGACCCTGATAAATCTTGCTAAAGAGGTCTGAAACCACTTCTGTTGCCGTTGCGGATTCCCCCGCCCTTGGCAATTATGGAATGATTCCGTTGGTGTGTTTCGGTCTTGTGTTTTAGCCGCTTCGGAAGTGGTAGCCGCTGACTTGGCACGGCGCTCCAGAATGAAGGTATTCCGTTGTAGCATAGCTGTCATGTCCAGGGGGACACCGGCCATGGCGCAGCTTGAAAAGCATAATCAGAACCTCCACTTGTTGTCTCAAGTGGAGTGCGGCCCGGTTCTAGTGGCCGCGCCAGAAGAGCCCGGAAACGGGACGATGGAAAGGAAATAAAATGACGAAGAAAACGTCAGTTGCGAGCACAGCATATCCGGTTTTGCCCCTGCGCGACATCGTCGTCTTCCCGCATATGATCGTGCCCTTGTTTGTCGGCCGAGAGAAATCGATCCGTGCGCTCGAGGAGGTCATGGGATCGGACAAGCAGATCATGCTCGTCACGCAGATCAATGCGAGCGATGACGATCCGGAACCGTCTGCCATTCACAATGTCGGTACTGTCGCCAACGTATTGCAGCTGCTGAAGCTGCCTGATGGCACCGTCAAGGTTCTGGTCGAAGGTCGCGCCCGCGCCGAGATCGACGCTTACACGGATCGTGAGGACTTTTACGAAGCCCTTGGTCACGTTCTCGAAGAACCGCATGACGATCCGGTCGAGCTTGAAGCGCTCAGCCGCTCGGTCGTTTCCGAGTTCGAGAGCTACGTAAAGCTCAACAAGAAGATCTCGCCCGAGGTCGTTGGCGCTGCCAGCCAGATCGACGACTATTCGAAGCTCGCCGATACGGTTGCCTCGCACCTGTCGATCAAGATCACCGAGAAGCAGGAGATGCTGGAAACCACCAGTGTCAAGGCACGCCTCGAAAAGGCGCTCGGCTTCATGGAAGGCGAGATCTCGGTCCTTCAGGTCGAAAAGCGCATCCGCTCGCGCGTCAAGCGCCAGATGGAGAAGACCCAGCGCGAGTACTACCTGAACGAACAGATGAAGGCGATCCAGAAGGAGCTTGGCGACGGCGAGGAAGGCCGCGACGAGATGGCCGAACTGGAAGAGCGCATCGCCAAGACCAAGCTTTCGAAGGAAGCCAAGGAAAAGGCTGACGCCGAGCTGAAGAAGCTGCGGCAGATGAGCCCGATGTCGGCTGAGGCGACTGTTGTCCGCAACTATCTCGACTGGCTGCTCGGAATTCCGTGGGGCAAGAAGTCGAAGATCAAGTCGGATCTCAACAACGCCGAGAAGATCCTCGAAGCCGATCACTTCGGTCTCGATAAGGTCAAGGAGCGTATCGTCGAGTATCTGGCTGTCCAGGCCCGCGCGACCAAGATCAAGGGTCCGATCCTGTGCCTCGTTGGTCCTCCGGGCGTGGGCAAGACCTCGCTCGCGCAGTCGATCGCCAAGGCGACCGGCCGTGAGTATGTCCGCATGGCTCTCGGTGGCGTTCGTGACGAAGCTGAAATTCGCGGTCACCGCCGCACCTACATCGGTTCGATGCCCGGCAAGGTCATCCAGTCGATGAAGAAGGCGAAGAAGTCCAACCCGCTCTTCCTGCTCGATGAAATCGACAAGATGGGCCAGGATTTCCGTGGCGATCCGTCGTCGGCTCTGCTCGAGGTGCTGGATCCGGCTCAGAACTCGACCTTCATGGATCACTACCTGGAAGTCGAATACGACCTGTCGGACGTGATGTTCATCACGACGGCGAATACGCTGAACATTCCGGCACCTTTGATGGACCGCATGGAAGTCATCCGTATCGCCGGTTACACCGAAGACGAAAAGCGCGAAATCGCCAAGCGGCACCTGCTGCCGAAGGCCATCAAGGAACATGCGCTGCAGCCGAATGAATTCTCGGTCAGCGACGATGCCCTGATGGCGATCAGCCAGCAGTACACCCGCGAAGCTGGTGTTCGTAACTTCGAACGCGAATTGATGAAGCTCGCCCGCAAGGCGGTCACCGAGATCATCAAGGGCAAGACGAAGTCCGTTCATGTGACGGCCGAAAACATCGACGACTACCTGGGCGTTCCGCGCTTCCGCCACGGCGAAGCAGAGCGCGAAGATCAGGTCGGCGTGGTAACGGGCCTGGCCTGGACGGAAGTCGGCGGCGAACTGCTGACGATCGAAGGCGTCATGATGCCGGGCAAGGGTCGCATGACCGTGACCGGCAACCTGAAGGAAGTCATGAAGGAATCGATTTCCGCAGCGGCATCCTATGTCCGCTCGCGCGCCGTCGATTTCGGCATCGAGCCTCCGCGCTTCGACAAGAGCGACATCCACGTGCACGTACCGGAAGGTGCGACGCCGAAGGATGGTCCGTCGGCCGGTGTTGCCATGGCAACCGCGATCGTCTCAATCATGACCGGCATCCCGGTCGACAAGAACGTGGCGATGACGGGTGAAATCACCCTTCGCGGTCGTGTTCTGCCGATCGGCGGCCTCAAGGAAAAGCTGCTCGCAGCGCTTCGCGGTGGCATCAAGAAGGTGCTGATTCCGGAAGAAAACGCCAAGGATCTGGCGGAGATTCCGGATAACGTGAAGAACAACATGGAGATCATCCCGGTGTCCCGCATGGGCGAGGTGATTAAGCATGCGCTGGTCCGCAGACCGGAAGCAATCGAGTGGGATGGCACGGTGGAAACGCCCGTCATCGCGACGGTCGAAGGGCTCGACGAAACGGGTGCAACCATAGCTCACTGAGCTTTGTTTGCCACATTCGTGCCCAATTGCTTAAAAACCCTGAAAAGGCTGGCGTTTTCGCCAGCCTTTTTTTGTGAAATTGGCACACGGGTGCTTGCATTTCCTTGATTTGCAGGCTCTTTGGGGTGCGGCGGGCCTGATGAACTCTATTCTGCGCCTGGCTTATAGATTTGAGTCGTTTCGAACCATTTAGAAAGGGGTGGAAACATGAACAAGAATGAACTCGTGTCCGCAGTTGCCGAAAAGGCAGGACTCTCGAAGACCGACGCTGCTTCCGCGGTTGATGCTGTTTTCGAAGTCGTCCAGGCTGAACTGAAGGGCAAGGGCGACGTTCGCCTCGCTGGTTTTGGTAGCTTCACCGTCTCCCATCGCGCAGCCACGAAGGGCCGCAACCCGTCCACCGGCGCAGAAGTCGATATTCCGGCTCGCAACGTGCCGAAGTTCACGCCCGGCAAGGGCCTGAAGGACGCCGTCAACGGCTGATATGAATTTACTTGGCGGCCGGGCAACGAGACCGGCGGCACAAGTTTCGAAGGGTTCGGCCACGGCCGAACCCTTTTTGCTTTTCGCGGCCTTGTCGGCACGCGCGGCATGTCATACGAAATGACCGTTCTCAGGGCGGGGTGAAAGTACCTACCGGCGGTAAAGGCCTTGGCCCCAGCCCGCGAGCGCCTTTTGGTCGTGTGCCGAGAGGGTCAGCAGATCCGGTGCAATTCCGGAGCCGACGGTTACAGTCCGGATGAAAGAGAATGAGCGGAGCGGGCGAGGGTGGATTCTGCCCTCGCTGCATATCGCGCTCATGCGTCCTGATTTGTGTTGGTTTCGGAAAGAAAGACATGAATCAGACTTCCCCTACGTTTTCCGCTTCGCGAGCAATGGTCGGTGCTGCCTGGATGATTGCCGCGGGCATCGCCTTCTCTATCCTCAATATCGTCACGCAATGGCTGACGATGAAGCTCGCTTTCCTCTCGGCCTCGGCAGCCTTCTGGCAATATGCCTTTGCCCTGGTGTTCTCGCTGCCCTTTCTCTGGCGCGCCGGTCTTGGGGCAATGAGAACGCGTTATCACTGGCGTCATGTTGTACGAGTCGCCTTGGCTGCCTTTGGGGGTAACGACCTGGGTCGCGGGGCTTGCGCAAGTACCCATCTGGCAGGCGATTGCGCTGGTAATGACGTCTCCGTTCTTCATCATCATGGGCGCACGCATCTACCTTGGTGAGTATATCGGCCCTGCGCGATGGGCCGCGACCGCAACCGTGCGGCGGGCCTCCTGACCGTGATGGCGCAGTATTTTCCTGACGTTAGCCTATTCGGCAGCCGATGCCGCTTACATTCAGCCATTCGACGATCTCAAGCTGCCGCTCAACGCGTTCGCCGGCTGGCTGGTCTTCGGCTATGCGCCGACCGGCTATCTGTGGTTGGGCGCGGTGCTGATCCTTGGGGCATCGCTCTTCATCATGCGGAACGAAATGAAGAAGGAGCGGGAGACCCGCTAGCGCGTTCAAAATATGACATCGGTGTCATCCCGGTGTCATGCCCATCCCCCAGAAAAACCTTGTGTGAACTCATGGGGGATTTCATGACAACTGTATCGCGCAAGACAGTGCTCGTTGCGGCGCTCCTGGCGACGGCCGCGTTTCCGGCCGCCGCAGAGCCCGTCTTCAATCGTATCGCAACCTTTCCGGTGGCATCCAACCTGCCACAGGAGAAAGACAAGCTCTCGGCCACTTCGGCGGAAATCATCACGGCTACCGACGACGGCATGACGCTGATCTATAGCGACAGCCCACTCGGAGCGATTGGTTTTGTCGATATCTCAGACGCCAAGGCTCCGAAGGCCGGGGGCGCGCTGATGATGGACGGCGAGCCGACATCCGTGACATCAACCGCCGGAAAGGCGCTCGTTGCCGTCAATACGTCGAAGAGCAAGGCAAAGCCTTCTGGGCGTCTCGCGATCGTCGACGTTGCCACCAAGAAGATCGAGAACGCATGCGACCTTGGGGGGCAGCCGGATTCGATCGCACTCAACAAGGACAAGACGCTCGGCGCGATCGCGATCGAAAACGAGCGTGACGAAGAGGTGAACGACGGCAAGATTCCGCAGATGCCGGCAGGCGACCTTGTCGTGTTCCAGGTCAAGAACGGCGCGGTCGATTGCGGTTCGATCAAGCACGTGATGCTGACTGGACTGGCGGGCATCGCACCCGAAGATCCGGAGCCGGAATTCGTCTCCTTCAACGACCAGAACGAGATCGCCCTGACCCTGCAGGAAAACAACGAGATCGTCATTATCGACGCGGCGACCGCAACGGTAAAGGCGCACTTCCCTGCGGGCAGCGTCGATCTCGCGGGTATCGATACCAAGCGCGACGGCGCGCTGAGGTTCACCGGCGAACTCAAGGGCGTGTTGCGCGAGCCCGACGCCGTGAAGTGGCTGGACAACGACCGTCTGGTCGTTGCGAACGAAGGCGACTATCAAGGCGGCTCGCGCGGCTTCACGATTTTCGACAAGACCGGAAAGGTACTTTACGAATCCGGTGCCTCGTTCGAACGCGCTGTCGCCAATATCGGCCACTATCCGGACAAGCGCTCTTCCGCCAAGGGTGTTGAGCCGGAAGGCTTGGAGGTCGCGACCTTCGGCGGCCAGAAATACATCTTCCTGCTTTCGGAGCGCGCTTCGGTCGTCGGCGTCTACAAGGATACCGGCGCGGAACCGCAACTCGTCCAGATCCTTCCGTCCGGCGTCTCGCCCGAGGGTGGCGTGGCCGTCCCGTCGCGCAATCTGTTTGCCACCGCCAACGAAGTCGATCTCGGCAAGGATGGCGGACCGCGATCCCACGTAATGATCTATCAACTTGCGGAAGGCGAAATGGCCTATCCGCAGATCGTTGCGGCGGAGAAGGAGGGCAATCCGCTCGGCTTTGCAGCACTTTCGGGTCTTGCCGCCGTTCCGGAAAAGCCGGGCCAGCTGTTTGCCGTCAGCGACAGCGTTCTCGGCATGCAGCCGACGATCTACACTATCGACGCCACCAAGAAACCGGCCGTCATCACCGAATCGCTGACCGTCAAGCGCGATGGCCAGCCGGCCCAAAAGCTCGATATCGAGGGTATCGCCGTCGACGAGAAGGGCTGGTTCTGGCTGGCCTCGGAAGGCAACAGCGAGAAGCTTTTGCCGCACGCGCTGTACCACGTAAACCCGAAGGGCGAGATCAAGGAAGAAATCGCTCTGCCGAGCGAACTGACCGCCAACGAAATCCGCTACGGCTTCGAAGGCGTGACGATCATCGGTTCCGGCGACGATGCCACCCTGTGGATGGCTGTTCAGCGCGAATGGAAGGATGACGAGAAGGGTTTCGTAAAGCTCGTCTCGTACAACCCGAAGAGCACGGAGTGGGGCGCCGTCCGCTATCCGCTGGACAAGTCCGAAGCCGGTTGGGTTGGTCTGTCTGAGATTTCCGCTCAGGGCGACGGCGTCTATATCATCGAGCGCGACAACCTCGTCGGTGACGCAGCCAAGCTGAAGAAGCTCTACAAGGTCGCGGTATCGGATCTGAAGCCCGGCAAGCTTGGAGGCGAGTTGCCGCTCGTCAAGAAGACGGAAGCCCACGACTTCCTTCCGGAGCTGAAGACTGCCACCAACGGCTACGTCCTTGACAAGCTGGAAGGTTTCGCCTTCGACGCCTCCGGCAAGGCTTACGCTGTCACGGACAATGATGGCGTGGATGATTCCTCGGGTGAAACTCTGTTCTTCGAGGTCAACCTCGTCGGTACGAACTGAGATTGATTGAGCCAGAAACAGAATGGCCGGGTCTATGCCCGGCCATTTTTCTTGCAATGCCTGCCTTACCAGCGCTGGTGGACGTAAGGGGCGACCAGTCGGTCGTAGATCTCGCGCGTGGCCTCCATCACTTCGTGTGAGAGCGGCGCGAGGCTTGCTGCAGCAGCGTTGGCGCGTGCCTGTTCGGCGTTGCGTGCACCCGGAATGACGACAGTGACCGCATCGCTCATCAGGATCCAGCGCAGCGCGAAGGCCGCCATGGTCGTGCCTGATGGCACGAGCTTGCGCACTTCCTCCACGGCCTGCAGGCCGACCTCGAAGGGAACGCCAGCGAAGGTCTCGCCGACATCGAAAGCCTCGCCGTGGCGGTTGAAATTGCGGTGGTCGTCGCTCGCAAATTTCGTCTCGCGGGTGATCTTCCCTGACAGCAGCCCGCTTGCGAGCGGCACGCGGGCGATGACGGCGATGTTCCTCCGTCGAGCCTCCTGGAAGAACAGGTGATGGGGCCGCTGGCGGAAGATGTTGTAGATGATCTGGATGCTGACGACGCCAGGATATTCGATTGCCTTCAGCGCTTCCTCGACCTTCTCGACACTGACGCCGTATCCCATGATCTTGCCGGCTTTCTGCAATTCGTTCAGGCCTTCGAAGACCTCCTGGCGATAAAGCACTTCGGTCGGGGGGCAATGCAATTGTACGAGATCGAGGCTGTCGACCCTCAGGTTCTTCAGGCTACGATCGATGAAGCCTTCGAGGTTGGCTTTGGTGTAGCCATCGGCGACATGCGGGTTGAGCCGGCGACCTGCCTTTGTCGCAACCATCGGCCGTTCTCCGCCACGGGTCGCAAGAACGTCGGCGATGATCTTTTCCGACCGGCCGTCGCCGTAAACGTCGGCGGTATCGATGAAGGTCATACCGGCATCGAGCGCCGCATTCAACGCATCGCGACCGTCCGCTTCGCTCACATCGCCCCAGGCGCCGCCGATCTGCCATGCGCCGAAGCCGATATTCGTGACGGTATGGGGCAGGTGGCCGAAAGAATGCTGTTTCATGGAAATCCTCCGCGTGATGAAATGCCTCGCCACTAGCAGTCGCCCAGGCAAGGAGCAAGCGCCTGCAGCGGAGATAGGGCGGTGTGTTGCGGTCGTCGCCATTTCTTCCGAGAAGCGACGCAATGGCGTAGCTGAGCGAGTGATTTGCGAGTTGCCTATCGTCGGACGCGCCGAAGTCTCCGACTGGTGATGCGGCGGAGGAAGTTGACATGACAGCACGTGCGATCAAGCAGGTATCGCTTGGATGCCGGGGACGCTTGGCTTACGGTCGGCTCAACTGGCCAGATCATCTTCGAAAGGAAAATCTGATGGAGATCAAACCCTGCGGATCGCGGCCCTCAATGAAGGCGCCGGCGGAATATTTCACGGGAGCGGTACGCCAGGATCCATTGATGGACGCGCCGAGCCCGGCGCGAGTCAGGGTGGTCAGCGTCACTTTCGAACCGGGCGCGCGAACCGCCTGGCACACGCATCCTCTAGGGCAGACCCTTGTGGTGACGGCCGGAAAGGGTCTCGCGCAGAGCGAAGGCGGCCCTCTTCGTGAAATTCGCGCCGGCGACACGATCTGGTTTGCGCCAGGCGAAAAACACTGGCATGGCGCCGCACCCGATACCGCGATGACGCACATTGCAATTCAGGAAGCACTTGATGGCAGCGCCGCCGACTGGATGGAGCACGTCAGCGACGAGCAATACGCCGGAAAGGCCTGAAGCCGGTCAGAGCCGCTTCAGGCAGTAAGAAAAGTGCGCGTGCGATTCGACCGTCAGGAATTCGAATTGCCAGCCGTGGTCCTTGCAGAACTTGGTGACCGCTTCGACGACGCCATAGACGATTGGCTTCACAGTGTTGCCGGTGCAGAAGTCATGCCCGGCAATTCTTCCCGTTCGCTTGACCTTTTTCTCGCAGAGCAGAAGTTCCTGCCAGGTGAGCTCGAAGGAATGGTCCGTGTCGATGTAGGCCCAATCGAGGAAGTCGTCCTCGAATTCGGCAAGCTTTTCGAGCGAGGTTCCCTGCATCAGGTGCAGTTGCCCGCTCTCGATCTGGTCTTTGAACTGGGTGTGGATTTGATCGAGCCCCGAACTGTAGCGGTCCATGCTCCAGGGGTCGATCAGGTAAAGCTGCGCGGGCCGGTTCTTCTCGAGAATCTCGGCCGTGTATTCTCCGAACGCTGCTCCCACCTCGACGCCAACGCCGCCATTCGGGATCCGGTACAAGAGCTCGCCGCGATCCGGCAGCAGCCGTGCATTTTCCATATGGTGCGCGCTCAACTGCGTGCGCGGCATCCCCGCCCGCTGCGCCTGCCGTTCTTCGCGTGTCTTCATGATGATGTCTCGGATATGGCTTCAGTGTCTTAGGGCTTAGGCCCGCGAAACGACCTTATAGCCATCCCTCAGCAACCTTGGCTAGGCTTTATCGGACGAACAACGTGCGACACCGTTGGCCGCGATGCAAAGTCTAACGATAGATCAGCCAATCCTTGGGTACAGTCGCGACATTGGTCACGCCGTGCACGGAAACGCTGTCTCCGCCCGATGCCTTCGCCATGCCAAGCGCCTGTTCGGCAAAGGCCATCAGGGAATCGGCTGTGCGTGCCTGCTTGGACATGCATATCCCCACGGCCAGCGACAGAACCGCCGCCTGTTTGCCAGTTACCGGGTGTGCAACGGAAATTCCCTTCAAGCGATCGCGAAGCCGGTCGACAAGCCGCATGATCTCGGATTCGTCGGCGGTCCGGAAAACGAAGCCGAAACGGCCGCGGTCGAATCGGCAGGCAACATCCTCCTTGCCGAACACAGCGCGGATCAATTCACCCGTTTTCTTCAGAACAGGCTCGATGAGATTCGGAATGCTCGCGATTGTCTCGTAGTTGTCGATGTCCGCAAACGCGATTCCACACAGGTCCGGCAGGCCTGCCTTCTCATAGATTCTCGCGAGCTCCTTGTTGAATACCCGGCGATTGCCCAATCCGGTCACGGGATCGGTGAATCTTGCGGCGTTCGCGGCGGCCGCCTCCCGCTGCACCTCTTCGAGCTTCTGCGATTTTTCGACAACCTTCGAGGCGAGCATGGCGCTGTGTGCCGCGTGTGCGTGCGTTGCAGAACTCACCGATTGGAGCGAATGGGTGAGGGCACCCTTGTCGCTTAGATCGTTACTGTCGAATATCCGCGCAGCCTGGTTGATGACACTGCCGTAGCGCGAGAGCGCCGACTTCTCCTCGTCGAGCAAGGACAGGATGCTTTGCAGCTCTTGCTGTACTTGGCTCGAGCGTGCTTCAAGCAGACCGGCCTCGAAATGATGCGGCAGATACCGGCGGCCAAGTCGATCCAGGGCCTCCTGCGTCTTTATCGCGCCGAGCGACCTGATCTCGCGAGCGAGATCAGGCGCGTTGCCGGTCATCGCCTCGAATATAAGCTCATAATTCCTTGGCAGGCCCTCGATGCCTAGTTGCTGCAGAATCGTTGCAACGCGAAAGGCGAGATTCGTAGATGTGTTAGGCTGCACCAGATGCTCTCCGACGTGACGCTGCGTTATCGTCAACGAATTGCACCTGGGGCGGTGACCCCGATGCACTTTCGTCGAGGTAGGCAAGATATGCTGTGAATCTCGGCGGCCTTCATCGGGTTTGCCGAGGGCATGAGGCAGGGGTGATAAAGCGCCGCTGACGCATCATGCGTAAGCGGCAAAGCAACTTAGAGGAATGTTATCTACCGAGCTCAATTAAAACGAGGTAAATTAGTGTTTGCGGCCCCAGCTTTGGGCGAGAAACGTGGTGGCACGGCCAAATGCGTAAACCGGACACCGCTGGCAGGCGGGGCGGGCGTCAGGGACAGGTGGTTATTTCCGCGTGGCTCTAAAGGCACGTCTTTAATAATGCTCTGAATTTTCCCGGAGAACTTGGCTCGCTAAAAACAATTCGCGGACTGTCATCGTTTTGTCTCCAAAGCTGCTTGACACTCAAATGCGAACCCCTTAGTTAGCCGCTCATCGAAGCGGCGAAGCTGCTTTGACACGGACGCGAAAGCTTCCGGATCGCTTGAAATGAATGCGGGTGTAGCTCAGTCGGTTAGAGTGCCGGCCTGTCACGCCGGAGGTCGCGGGTTCGAGCCCCGTCACTCGCGCCATTTCAAGAAAGGCGCTGCATAGTGCTTGATCCGGTCTTTTTGTCCATGATGCGCGGGTGTAGCTCAGTCGGTTAGAGTGCCGGCCTGTCACGCCGGAGGTCGCGGGTTCGAGCCCCGTCACTCGCGCCATTCTCCCTCTCTATATTGACGTCTAGGTGGTCGCCGATTTCGCTGTTATCGCTCTGCTGCGACTTTGTCTTTTGCCGTTAGCCATGCAATATCCGACGGGCTGGCATGCAGTCTGAATCAACTTGTGTGGATTTGTCGCGACATCATTGCATCTGCTTGATAATGTCGCGCCTCGACAGTCGAATTGGTGCTCTAAAAGTCTTGCGCCGTGGCCCCGGCTGCGCTAACCACGGCTCTGTTGCAACGCACGTTCGCTTGCCGGGCAATTGCCCAGGTGCGCCGCCTGGCGCAGCCCGCAAGCAGGGAAGAACCTGATGACTGGACTGCTCAGTTCCTATATTCCGATCGCTATCTTCATTGCTATCGCCCTTGTGATCGGCCTGGCGCTTCTGATTGCGCCGTTTGCCGTTGCCTTCAAGGCGCCTGATTCGGAAAAGCTTTCGGCCTTCGAGTGCGGCTTCAACGCATTCGATGACGCTCGCATGAAGTTCGATATCCGCTTCTATCTGGTGTCGATCCTCTTCATCATCTTCGACCTCGAAGTGGCCTTCCTCTTTCCGTGGGCCGTTTCGTTCGGCGCGATCGGCTGGTTCGGCTTCTGGTCCATGATGGTCTTCCTCGGCGTGCTGACCATCGGCTTTATCTATGAATGGAAAAAGGGAGCCCTGGAATGGGAGTAGCCCCAAGCGACAAGGCGCTCGTCGCGCCGCACCCGAAAGGCATCATTGATCCCGCAACGGGCAAGCCGATCGGCAGCGACAGCGCCTTCTTCGGCGAAATCAACGATGAGTTGGCCGACAAGGGCTTCCTCGTTACGTCGACCCGCGATCTGATTACCTGGGCCCGCACCGGCTCGCTGATGTGGATGCAGTTCGGTCTCGCCTGCTGTGCCGTTGAAGGCCTGATGCAGGTCTCCGGTCCGCGTTACGACATGGAGCGCTTCGGCGTTGCTCCGCGCGCCTCGCCGCGCCAGTCCGACGTCATGATCGTTGCCGGCACGCTGACCAACAAGATGGCGCCTGCGCTCCGCAAGGTGTACGACCAGATGCCTGAGCCGCGTTACGTCATTTCGATGGGCTCCTGCGCCAACGGCGGCGGCTACTATCATTATTCATATTCGGTCGTGCGTGGCTGCGACCGTGTCGTTCCTGTCGATATCTACGTGCCGGGCTGTCCCCCCACGGCGGAAGCGCTGCTCTACGGGGTGCTGCTTCTGCAGAAGAAGATCCGTCGAACCGGAACGATTGAGCGCTAAGGGCGGAGGACTGTCATGAGTGAAGCCTTGAGCGAACTGTCCTCGTATCTCCGGGAGATGCGTGGTGATCTCTTTCTCGATGCATCCATCAGCTATGACGAGCTGAACGTAACTGCGACGCCGGAAACGATTCTGGCGCTGCTGACGTTCCTGCGCGACGACGCACGTTGCGGCTTTATTAGCATGATCGATATCTGCGGTGTCGACTGGCCGCAGCGCGAAAAGCGTTTCGATGTCGTTTATCACCTACTGTCGCCGAAGCAGAACCTGCGCATCCGCATCAAGGTTGCTGTGGCTGACGGCGAGTCCGTGCCGTCGGCAACCGCGGTTTACAAGGGTGCCGAGTGGTTCGAGCGTGAAGCCTGGGACATGTACGGCATTCCGTTCTCCGGCCATGCCGACCTGCGCCGTCTTCTCACCGATTACGGCTTTGAAGGCCATCCGCTGCGCAAGGACTTCCCGACGACTGGCTACGTCGAAGTGCGTTATGACGATGCCGCCAAGCGCGTCGTCTACGAACCCGTCGAGCTGAAGCAGGAATTCCGCAATTTCGACTTCATGTCCCCTTGGGAAGGCACCGAATATGTGCTGCCGGGAGACGAGAAGGCGGCGAAGTAAAGATGAGGCTCGGATTTCTTGAAGCCTCTTTATTTGCCGTCTCATGCCAATTGCCAGCGCGGAGCGCGTCGCTATGACTGAACATAACGTTCGCAATTTTACGATCAATTTCGGACCGGAACACCCGTCCGCGCACGGTGTTCTGCGTCTCGTGCTCGAACTCGATGGCGAAATCATCGAGCGCGTCGATCCGCACATCGGCCTGCTGCACCGCGGCACCGAGAAGCTGATCGAGACGAAGACCTACCTGCAGGCCGTCCCTTATTTCGACCGTCTCGACTACGTCGCGCCGATGAATCAGGAACACGCTTTCGCGCTCGCTGTCGAAAAGATGCTGAAGCTCGAAATTCCGATTCGCGGTCAGCTGATTCGAGTTCTGTACTCCGAAATTGGCCGAATCTTGTCTCACATCATGAACGTGACGACCCAGGCCATGGACGTCGGCGCGATGACGCCGCCGGTCTGGGGCTTCGAAGAGCGCGAAAAGCTGATGGTGTTCTATGAGCGCGCCTGCGGCGCCCGTATGCACTCGGCCTATTTCCGTCCGGGCGGCGTCCATCAGGATCTCCCGCCGGAGCTGGTCGAGGATATCGGCAAGTGGTGCGATCCGTTCCTGAAGATCCTCGACGATATCGAAGGCCTGCTCACGGACAACCGCATCTTCAAGCAGCGTAACGTCGATATTGGCGTCGTGTCGCTGGCGGATGCCTGGTCATGGGGCTTCTCGGGCGTGATGGTTCGCGGTTCCGGCGCCGCTTGGGACCTGCGCCGCTCGCAACCTTACGAATGCTATTCCGATCTCGAATTCGACATTCCGATCGGGAAGAACGGCGACTGCTACGACCGCTACCTGATCCGCATGATCGAGATGCGCCAGTCGGTTCGCATCATGAAGCAGTGCGTCGAGCGCCTGATGGGCAGCGCCAAGACCGGCCCTGTTTCGTCGATCGACGGTAAGGTCGTGCCGCCGAAGCGCGGCGAGATGAAGCGTTCGATGGAAGCGCTCATCCACCACTTCAAGCTCTACACCGAAGGCTATCACGTGCCGGCCGGCGAAGTGTACGCGGCCGTCGAAGCGCCGAAGGGCGAATTCGGCGTGTACGTCGTCGCCGATGGCAGCAACAAGCCGTACCGCTGCAAGATCCGTGCACCGGGCTACGCCCACCTGCAGGCGATGGACTTCCTCTGCAAGGGTCACATGCTCGCTGACGTGACGGCCGTGCTCGGCTCGCTCGACATCGTGTTCGGCGAGGTGGACCGCTGATGAAGCTGCTGCCGCTTGCCACCATCGCTCTTTTCACTGCCTCCGGAGCTTTCGCCCAGGAGGTTGGGGGAATGGGTCCAAAGCTGGGCCAGAGCGAGGTGCAGCCGCCTGCAGCAAAAGCCTCCATGGGCGAGCTTTTGTCCAAGGGCTATGAAATCAAGGCTGCCGTTCCGAACGGCGGCAAGTTCGTTGTGTTTTTGCAAAAAGACCAGTCGGCCTACGCTTGCGAGATGAAGTCTCTGACGGCATCGCAGTGTGGGACCCTAAACTGACAAGGCGTGAGGAAGAATGTCCGTTCGTCGATTAGCCGAAGATCAATTCCAGCCTGCCGCGTTCGCCTTCAATGACGAGAACGCGGTTTGGGCGGAAAAGACGATCAAGAAATATCCCGCAGGCCGTCAGCAATCCGCGGTCATCCCGCTGTTGATGCGGGCGCAGGAACAGGATGGTTGGGTCACCCGCGCCGCGATCGAAAAGGTCGCCGACATGCTCGACATGGCCTATATCCGCGTTCTCGAAGTTGCGACTTTCTACACGCAGTTCCAGCTGAACCCGGTCGGCACGCGCGCCCACATCCAGGTGTGCGGCACGACGCCTTGCATGCTGCGCGGTTCGGAAAGCCTGATGGCCGTTTGCAAGAGCAAGATCCATCATCACCCCTTCGAACGTAACGCTGAAGGCACGCTCTCTTGGGAAGAAGTCGAATGTCTCGGGGCCTGCGTTAACGCGCCCATGGTGATGATCGGCAAGGATACCTACGAGGACCTGACGCCGGAACGTCTCGAAGAGATCATTGATACCTTCGAAGCCGGCAATGGCGCCAGCATCACGCCCGGCCCGCAGATTGATCGTCACTTCTCCTCCCCCGAGGGTGGTCCGACGACGCTCGTAGCCGACGAGCCGAAGGCCAAGAGGGTTTCCGCCAAGAAGGCTGTCGAGGATGCCGCGACGGCAACCGTTGACGCAGCCCCGGTTCCCCCGTCTGAGGCCGCACGTGCAAAGAGCACCGACGCCGAGACCAATGCTGCGCTGAAGACGCCGGCCACCGCGCCGAAGGCGGCCGCGAAGAACGTCAAGGCTGTCGAAGAGCAGCCGGCGCCGGCGACGGCCGCACAGGCCGCTGCTACTGGCAAGCCCTCCCTCAGCGACAAGAACCGCCCGGCGGGCATCGAGAAGCCCGCGACGCCTGACGATCTGAAGATGATCTCCGGCGTCGGCCCGAAGATCGAGGCGACACTGCATGAGATCGGCATCTTCACCTTCGCGCAGGTCGCGGGCTGGAAGAAGGCTGAGCGCGAATGGGTCGACGGATACCTGAATTTCAAGGGCCGCATCGAGCGCGACGACTGGGTCAAGCAGGCCAAGGCGCTCGCCAAGGGCGGCGAAGCCGAATACATTAAAGTCTTCGGTAAGAAGCCGCGGTAAGGGGTGAAGCATGTTACAAGATAAAGACCGCATCTTTACCAACATCTACGGCCTCAAGGATAAGTCTCTGAAGGGCGCGATGAGCCGCGGCCACTGGGACGGCACCAAGCAGATCCTCGAAAAGGGTCGCGATTGGATCATCAACGAGATGAAGGCTTCGGGTCTTCGCGGCCGTGGCGGCGCAGGCTTCCCGACCGGGCTCAAGTGGTCCTTCATGCCGAAGGAAAGCGATGGTCGTCCGCACTACCTCGTCGTCAATGCCGACGAGTCCGAGCCCGGAACCTGCAAAGACCGCGACATCATGCGCCACGATCCGCATACGCTGATCGAAGGCTGCGTTATCGCGAGTTTCGCTATGGGTGCGAACGCTGCCTACATCTACGTTCGCGGCGAATACATCCGCGAGCGTGAAGCGCTGCAGGCGGCAATCGACGAGTGCTATGACTACGGCCTGCTCGGCAAGAACAACAAGCTGGGCTGGGACATGGACATCTTCGTCCATCACGGTGCTGGCGCCTACATCTGCGGCGAAGAAACCGCGCTGCTCGAAAGCCTGGAAGGCAAGAAGGGTCAGCCGCGCCTGAAGCCGCCGTTCCCGGCAAACATGGGTCTCTACGGTTGCCCGACGACGGTCAACAACGTCGAGTCGATCGCCGTTGCTCCGACCATCCTGCGTCGTGGCGCTGGCTGGTTTTCGTCGATCGGTCGCCCGAACAACGTCGGCACCAAGCTGTTCATGCTTTCCGGCCACGTCAACAAGCCGTGCACGGTCGAAGAAGAAATGGGCATCACGTTCCGTGAGCTGGTCGATCGCCATGCCGGCGGCATCCGCGGCGGTTGGGATAACCTGCTCGCGGTTATTCCGGGCGGCGCATCGTGCCCGATCGTTCCGGCCAAGGACATCATCGACTGCCCGATGGATTTCGACGGCCTGCGCGCTGTCGGCTCGTCCTTCGGTACCGCGGCTGCGATCGTCATGGACAAGTCCACCGACGTCATCAAGGCTATCGCCCGCATCTCGGCCTTCTTCAAGCACGAGAGCTGCGGCCAGTGCACGCCGTGCCGCGAAGGCACCGGCTGGATGTGGCGCGTGATGGAGCGCATGGCCAAGGGCAATGCCCAGAAGCGCGAAATCGACATGCTGTTCCAGGTCACCAAGCAGATCGAGGGCCATACCATCTGTGCGCTCGGCGATGCGGCCGCATGGCCGGTGCAGGGTCTGATCCGCAACTTCCGTCATGAGATCGAAGCGCGCATCGACCAGTATACCGCAAGCGCACTGGATCACGGTGCGGTTCTCGAGGCGGCAGAGTAAGCTGATGACGAAGGCGTCCGACAGCATAGGCAAGGAAGGAGCGGCTGATTTCTCGGCCGACTTCGGCCGTCTTGCTGCCGAGATGCTGGAGAACGCCCGCGCGCTTCCGGTGCCGCCTGTGATGGTCAACCCGGCTGCGGCAATGGCGGCGGCCACGGCGATCGGCTTCGGCTTTTCGACGCAGATGGCGGGCGCTTTTTTCGGCGCGCTGCAGGGGGCGCTCGATGCAACGAGCAAGCTTGCAGCAGTTCTCCACGAAACGCCGCCCGACGAAGGTAAGCCGCAGGTCGAGATCCGGCCGGAGAACGTTCGTCCGGCGCCTGCCAGGAAAGCTGCAGAGAAGGTCAAGCTGTCTGTCGTTCCAGCAGAGCCGGTCGCAAAGCCCGCGGCCAAGCCCGCTTCGCGCGCTCGCAGGGCTGACGATCTGAAGCAGATTTCCGGCATCGGTCCGAAGATCGAGCAGGTGTTGAATAGCAAGGGTATTCGCTCCTTTGCCGTCATCGCCGGCTGGTCGGACGAGGACGCGGCGCGGATCGACGCAGAGCTTGGGTTTGATGGGCGGATCGCTCGTGATGGTTGGGTGGGCCAAGCCAAGGCCCTGGTCGCCAAGGGGCGAAAGCGGAAGTGAATTTTCGGCCGAATAGGCCGGAGCAAGGTCAAGGCTGAAGAGTGAAAGGGCAGGGGCCCGACACTATTGAGGCCCGAGGCTGATCCCGGGTCTCGGGATTGGCGGAGAATTTGAGCGACACCGATGCCAACGGGATAAGAATCCGGCCTGGCAGCGAAACTGTTGCAAAGTGGGTTTGTTTGCCGCCATCCGGCAAACGGAAAACAGGACTGAGTGACGATGGCAAAACTGAAGATTGACGGCAACGAGATCGAGGTTCCGGATCATTACACCCTCATTCAGGCGTGTGAGGAAGCCGGTGCTGAAGTTCCGCGCTTCTGCTTCCATGAGCGCCTTTCGGTTGCCGGCAACTGCCGCATGTGCCTCGTTGAGGTAAAGGGTGGTCCGCCGAAGCCGCAGGCATCTTGCGCCATGGGCGTGCGCGATATCCGCGGCGGCCCGAATGGCGAACTTCCTGAGGTCTTCACCAACACGCCGATGGTCAAAAAGGCCCGCGAAGGCGTGATGGAGTTCCTGCTGATCAACCATCCGCTCGATTGCCCGATCTGCGACCAGGGCGGCGAATGCGACCTGCAGGACCAGGCAATGGCCTTCGGTATCGACAGCTCGCGCTATCAGGAAGACAAGCGCGCCGTCGAAGACAAGTACATCGGACCGCTCGTCAAGACGGTCATGAACCGCTGCATTCACTGCACGCGCTGCGTTCGCTTCACGACCGAAGTTGCCGGCATCTCCGAACTCGGCCTGATCGGTCGCGGCGAGGACGCCGAAATCACCACCTATCTCGAGCAGGCGATGACCTCCGAGCTGCAGGGCAACGTCGTTGACCTCTGCCCGGTCGGTGCGCTGACCTCCAAGCCCTTCGCCTTCACGGCCCGTCCGTGGGAGCTGAACAAGACCGAATCGATCGACGTCATGGACGCCCTCGGTTCTGCGATCCGCGTCGATACGCGTGGCCGTGAAGTCATGCGCGTGCTGCCGCGCGTCAACGACCAGATCAATGAAGAGTGGATCTCCGACAAGAGCCGCTACATCTGGGACGGCCTGAAGACGCAGCGTATCGACCGCCCATACGTTCGCAAGGATGGCCGCCTGCAGCCTGCGACTTGGGGCGAAGCCTTTGGCGCGATCAAGGCCGCCGTTGCCGCAACCAGCGGTGAGAAGGTCGGCGCGATTGCCGGCGACCTCGCATCCGTCGAAGAAATGTACGCACTGTCGGAACTCGTGAAGTCGCTCGGTTCCGAGAACCTCGACTGTCGCCAGGATGGGACGGCACTTGATCCGTCGCTCGGCCGCGCAAGCTACATCTTCAATCCGACGATCGAAGGCATCGAACAGGCCGACGCGCTGCTGATCATCGGCGCGAACCCGCGCTTCGAAGCCGCCGTTCTCAACGCTCGCATTCGCAAGCGCTGGCGTCGCGGCAACTTCCCGATCGGCGTGATCGGTGAAGCTGGCGAACTACGCTACGACTATGAATATCTCGGCGCTGGCCCGGATACGCTGAAGGACCTCGCCGACGGCAACCACGCTTTCGCGAAGGTTCTGACGGATGCCAAGAAGCCGATGATCCTCACCGGCCAGGGCGCACTGTCGCGCACCGATGGTGCTGGCGTTCTCGCAACTGCCGCAAAGCTTGCCGGCACGGTGGGCGCGGTCGTCGAAGGCTGGAACGGCTTTGCCGTGCTCCACACCGCGGCATCGCGCGTCGGCGGCCTCGATCTCGGCTTCGTTCCGGGCGCAAAGGGCGTCAACGCTGCAGAAATGCTGTCGTCGATGGACGTTCTCTTCCTGCTTGGCGCCGATGAGCTTGATTTCACGGCCAAGAAGGCAAAGCTGACTGTTTACATCGGCTCGCACGGCGACAACGGCGCCCACAATGCCGACGTCATCCTGCCAGCCGCTGCCTACACCGAAAAGTCCGGCATTTGGGTCAACACCGAGGGTCGCGTCCAGATGGGCAATCGCGCTGGCTTCGCACCGGGCGACGCCCGCGAAGACTGGGCGATCCTGCGTGCGCTTTCCGACGTGCTCGGCAAGAAGCTTCCGTTTGATTCGCTTAGCGAACTGCGCGCAAGGCTCTATGCGGCCTTCCCGCATTTCGCAGCGCTTGACGAGATCGCCGAAAGCGACAGCGCCAAAATTGCCGCAGTAGCGAAAAAAGCCGGCAAGATGAACAAATCCGGGTTTGCGTCGCCGGTCAAAGACTTCTATTTGACGAACCCGATCGCGCGCGCTTCGGCAGTGATGGCCGAGTGCTCGGCATTGGCCCGCAACAACTTCAAAGTCGCGGCAGAGTAAGGGCAGGGGACTATGGATTCGTTTGTTTCAACTTATGTCTTGCCCGGCCTTCTCATGGTCGGTCAGTCGCTTCTTCTCCTCGTCTGCCTGCTCGTCTTCATCGCCTACATCCTGTTGGCCGACCGCAAGGTCTGGGCAGCAGTACAGCTCCGTCGTGGTCCGAATGTGGTGGGTCCGTGGGGCCTTTTCCAGTCCTTCGCGGATCTTTTGAAGTTCGTCTTCAAGGAGCCGGTGATCCCGGCTGGCGCCAACAAGGCAGTCTTCCTGCTGGCGCCGCTCGTGACCGTGCTGCTGGCTCTGTCCACCTGGGCCGTCGTGCCGCTGGCGGATGGCTGGGTCATCGCCAACATCAACGTCGGTATCCTCTACATCTTCGCGATTTCATCGCTTGAAGTGTACGGCATCATCATGGGCGGTTGGGCCTCCAACTCGAAGTACCCGTTCCTTGGCGCACTCCGCTCCGCGGCACAGATGGTTTCCTACGAAGTCTCCATCGGCTTCGTTATCGTCACCGTTCTGCTCTGCGTAGGTTCGCTGAACCTGACGGATATCGTCCATGCACAGCAGACCGGCCTCGGCACGCGCCTGGGTCTCCCGGCGTCGTTCCTCGACTGGCATTGGCTGGCGCTGTTCCCGATGTTCATCGTCTTCTTCATTTCCGCGCTTGCCGAAACGAACCGCCCACCTTTCGATCTTCCGGAAGCGGAATCGGAACTCGTCGCCGGCTTCATGGTCGAATACGGTTCCTCGCTCTACATGATGTTCATGCTCGGCGAATATGCGGCCATCGTTCTGATGTGCTCGTTGACGACGATCCTGTTCCTCGGGGGCTGGCTGCCGCCAGTCGACGTATGGTTCCTGAACTGGGTCCCTGGTGTCATCTGGTTTACGCTGAAGTCGTGCCTGGTGTTCTTCATGTTTGCGATGGTGAAGGCATTTGTCCCGCGCTATCGCTACGACCAACTGATGCGCCTCGGCTGGAAGGTCTTCCTTCCGCTGTCGCTTGCCATGGTCGTTATCGTTGCATTCGTGCTGAAGCTGACGGGTTGGGCATGATCGTGCCGGCCCTCGTTTCAAGCAATATTGGAGGTTGAAGATGGCAGGCTTGTCCAACGCGGTCAGCTCGCTGTTCCTGAAGGAATTCGTCAGTGCGTTCTGGCTGACCTTCCGGTACATTTTTAAGCAGAAGGCAACGATCAATTACCCCTTCGAGAAGGGACCGGTCAGCCCGCGCTTCCGCGGCGAACACGCACTGCGTCGTTATCCGAACGGCGAAGAGCGCTGCATCGCCTGCAAGCTCTGCGAGGCGATCTGTCCTGCCCAGGCGATTACCATCGAAGCCGGCCCCCGCCGCAACGATGGCACGCGCCGCACGGTTCGTTACGACATCGACATGGTGAAGTGCATCTACTGCGGCTTCTGCCAGGAGGCATGCCCTGTCGATGCGATCGTCGAAGGTCCGAATTTCGAATTTGCAACGGAAACCCGCGAAGAACTTTACTTCGACAAGGCGCGGCTTCTGGAGAACGGCGACCGGTGGGAGCGCGAAATCGCGCGCAACATCGCACTGGACGCGCCGTACCGTTGATCGGAATTGAAATGCCGGAGTGCCGCCCCTTGCGCGGCTTCCGGTCAACATGCACCGAGGCTTTGCTGGATCTTTCCGCGCGAAGCTTCATCGGGCAGGGAAACTCCCGGCTGCCCGGGGGAAGATGAAAAAGGCACCAACATGGGTCTGCAGGCTCTATTTTTCTATCTTTTCGCCTTTGTCGCGGTAGCGTCGGCGTTCATGGTCATCTGGTCGAAGAATCCGGTTCATTCGGTTCTCTTCCTGATCCTGGTTTTCTTCAATGCGGCCGGCCTCTTCCTGCTGCTGGGCGCCGAATTCCTGGCGATGATCCTGCTCGTCGTTTATGTCGGCGCCGTGGCCGTTCTCTTCCTCTTCGTGGTCATGATGCTCGACATCGACTTCACGGAGTTGCGCGCCGGCGTTCTCGAATATGCGCCGATCGGTGCGATCATCGGCCTGATCCTCGCGGCTGAGCTGATCGTCGTTGTGGGTGGTAGCGTAATCTCGCCGGAAATCGCCAAGTCGGTGGCAATGCCGATCCCGGCGCTGACAGAGCGCACCAACACCGCCGCACTCGGCGACGTGCTCTATACGAATTACGTCTACTTCTTCCAGATCGCTGGTCTGGTGCTGCTCGTCGCAATGATCGGTGCGATCGTGCTGACGCTCAAGCATCGCCAGAACATCAAGCGACAGAATATCGCCAATCAGGTTGCCCGCAATCCTAAGACCGCCGTCGAGGTGGTCAAGGTGAAGCCGGGACAGGGCGTTTGAAGCAGGCGCGAGCTTAAGGAACAAATACAATGGTCATCGGACTTTCCCATTACCTGACGGTCAGCGCCATCCTCTTCACGCTCGGCGTCTTCGGTATCTTCCTGAACCGGAAGAACATCATCGTTATCCTGATGTCGATCGAGCTCATTCTGCTTGCGGTCAACATCAACATGGTCGCCTTCTCGTCGTTCCTGAACGACATCGTCGGCCAGGTTTTCGCATTGTTCATTCTGACCGTTGCTGCGGCTGAAGCGGCTATCGGTCTTGCAATTCTCGTCGTCTTCTACCGCAACCGCGGCTCGATCGGCGTTGAAGACGTCAATATGATGAAGGGCTGATAAGGCTATGTTTTTATATAAGGCTATCGTCTTTCTTCCCCTGATTGGCGCGATCATCGCAGGCCTCTTCGGCCGCGCGATCGGCGCCAAGGCATCGGAATACGTTACCTGCGGCCTGATGATCATCGCTGCGGTGCTGTCGTGGTATGTCTTCATGACCATCGGCATGGGCCACCACGAAGGCGGCCCGATCAAGGTCGAAGTGCTGCGCTGGATCCAGTCCGGCGGCATCGACGTATCCTGGTCGCTACGCGTCGATACGCTCACCTCCGTCATGCTGATCGTCGTCAACACGGTCTCGACCCTGGTGCACGTCTATTCGATCGGATACATGCATCATGATCCGCATCGTCCGCGTTTCTTCGCCTATCTCTCGCTCTTCACCTTCGCCATGCTGATGCTGGTGACGGCCGACAATCTGGCCCAGATGTTCTTCGGCTGGGAAGGCGTTGGTCTGGCGTCCTATCTGCTCATCGGCTTCTGGTTCAAGAAGCCGTCGGCAAACGCCGCTGCGATCAAGGCGTTCGTGGTCAACCGCGTCGGCGACTTTGGCTTCATCCTCGGCATTGCGAGCCTGTTCGTGCTCTTCGGCGCGATCAACCTCGACACCATCTTTGCGAACGCTGCGAGCTTTGCCCCGGGCGAAGCCGGCGGTGAGGGCGGAGAGGTCGTTCTCAACCTCTTCGGCATGCACCTCGACAAGGCACACGCACTGACCGGCGCCTGCCTGCTGCTCTTCATGGGCGCGATGGGTAAGTCGGCACAGTTCCTGCTGCACACCTGGCTGCCGGATGCCATGGAAGGCCCGACACCGGTGTCGGCACTCATCCATGCTGCAACGATGGTTACCGCAGGCGTCTTCCTCGTCGCCCGCATGTCGCCGCTGTTTGAGCTTTCGCCGGATGCGCTCGTCTTCGTAACGACGATCGGTGCGATCACGGCCTTCTTCGCAGCAACCGTTGGCCTCGTGCAGAACGACATCAAGCGTGTCATCGCTTACTCGACCTGCTCGCAGCTCGGCTACATGTTCGTTGCTCTCGGCGTCGGTGCTTATGGCGCGGCCATCTTCCACCTGTTCACGCACGCCTTCTTCAAGGCTCTGCTGTTCCTTGGCGCCGGCTCGGTGATCCACGCCGTCGATGGCGAGCAGGACATGCGTTACATGGGTGGCCTGCGGAAGCACATTCCGGTGACCTTCTGGATGATGACGATCGGCACGCTGGCACTGACCGGCGTCGGCATTCCGTTCACGCCGTTTGGTTTTGCCGGCTTCTTCTCGAAGGACGTCATCATTGAAGCCGCTTACGCGTCGCATTCACCGGTCGCAGGTTTCGCCTTCACGCTTCTGGTCATCGCTGCGCTGTTCACGAGCTTCTATTCCTGGCGTCTGGCGTTCCTGRCCTTCTTTGGTCAGCCGCGCGCCTCGCACGAAGTAATGCACCACGTGCATGAATCTCCCCAGGTCATGCTCGTGCCGCTCTATATTCTTGCCGCTGGCGCGGTTCTCGCAGGCGTTCTCTTCGAGGGTCGCTTCTACGGCGAGGAATATGCCGAGTTCTGGAAGGGCGCGCTCTTCACCTCCGAGCACAACGAACTGCTGGAAGAATTCCATCACGTTCCGGCCTGGGTTGGCCTCAGCCCGTTCATCGCCATGCTCGTTGGCTTCGTCACCGCCTGGTACATGTACATCAAGTCGCCATCGACGCCGCGCGTTCTCGCTCAGCAGCACCGCGTCCTGTACCAGTTCCTCTTGAACAAGTGGTACTTCGACGAACTCTACGACTTCCTCTTCGTCCGCAGCGCCAAGGCCCTTGGCCGCTTCCTGTGGAAGAAGGGTGATGTCGGCGTCATCGACGCCTACGGCCCGGATGGCGTCGCCGCGCGCGTCGTCGATGTTACCAACCGCGTCGTCCGTCTGCAGACGGGCTACCTCTATCACTATGCGTTCGCCATGCTGATCGGTGTCGCAGCGCTCGTTACCTGGATGATGCTCGGGAGTTCCTTCTGATGACCGATTGGCCTATTCTTTCAACGGTCACCTTCCTGCCGCTCGTCGGCGTGGTGCTCCTGCTGCTGATGAATGAAAACGGTCCGAGTGGCCGCCGCAACGTGCTCAACATTTCGCTGATCACGACGGTCGTGACTTTTGTCCTTTCGCTCCTCATCTGGATCGGCTTCGACAATGCGAACCCCGGTTTCCAGATGGTCGAGAAGCACAACTGGCTCGGCACCGGCATCAGCTATCATCTCGGCGTTGACGGGATCTCGATGCTTTTCGTGATCCTGACGACCTTCCTCATGCCTTTCTGCGTGCTGGCGAGCTGGCTGTCGATCGAGAAGCGCCTCAAGGACTACATGATCGCCTTCCTGATCCTGGAAGTGATGATGGTCGGCGTCTTCGTTTCGCTCGATATCGTTCTCTTCTACGTGTTCTTCGAAGCCGGCCTAATCCCGATGTTCCTCATCATTGGCGTTTGGGGCGGCAAGGATCGCGTCTACGCCAGCTACAAGTTCTTCCTCTACACGCTGCTCGGCTCCGTTCTGATGCTGCTCGCCATCATGGCGATGTACTGGCAGGCCGGCACGACGGATATTCCGGCGCTGCTCGCCTATAAGTTCCCGCCGCAGATGCAGACTTGGCTCTGGCTTGCCTTCTTCGCGTCTTTCGCGGTGAAGATGCCGATGTGGCCTGTTCACACGTGGCTTCCGGACGCGCACGTTCAGGCGCCGACGGCCGGCTCGGTCATTCTGGCAGGCGTGCTTCTGAAGCTCGGTGGCTACGGCCTGATCCGCTTCTCGCTCGGGATGTTCCCGGTTGCCTCCGAGTTCTTCGCACCGCTCGTCTTCGCTTTGTCGGTCATTGCCATCATCTACACCTCGCTGGTGGCGCTGATGCAGGACGACATGAAGAAGCTGATTGCCTATTCGTCGGTCGCCCACATGGGTTACGTGACAATGGGTATCTTTGCGGCCAACGCGCAGGGTTTGCAGGGCTCGATCTTCCAGATGCTGTCGCACGGCATCGTCTCCGGCGCTCTCTTCCTTTGCGTCGGTGTGATTTACGACCGAACCCATACCCGCGAGATTGCGGCCTATGGCGGCCTGGTCAACAACATGCCGAAATACGCTGTTGCGATGATGGTCTTCACGATGGCGAACGTCGGCCTGCCGGGCACCTCGGGCTTCGTCGGCGAATTCCTGACCCTGATCGGCGTCTTCCGCGTCAACACCTGGGTCGCACTCTTCGCCGCGACGGGCGTTATCCTCTCCGCCGCCTATGCGCTCTGGCTCTATCGCCGGGTCATCTTCGGCGCGCTGGAGAAGGAAAAGCTCAAAGCGCTGCTCGACCTCTCTCGGCGTGAACAGCTGATCCTCTATCCGCTGATCGCACTGACCATCTTCTTCGGCGTCTATCCGGCTCCGGTCTTCGATGTGACCGCTGCATCGGTTGACCAGCTGATCCATAGCTATACAGCCGCAGTCCAGGCAGCGCAGGACGTTGCGCTGTCGATGAAATGATGACGGGACTTTTGGGACATGACCTCTGAAACTATTCTCGCAAGCCTGCATCTTTCCATACCGGAGCTGATCCTCGCGGTCGGCGCCCTCGCGTTGTTGATGATCGGCGTCTTCTCGGGAGAGCGCTCCGGCCGTATGGTCAGCGTTCTCGCGATAATCGTGCTGGCCGCTGCTGCGCTCTGGCTGATCTTCCTTCCGAGCGAAGGCGTTGCCTATGGCGGCGTCTTCCTGTCGGACGGCTTCGGCCGCTTCATGAAGATCACCGCGCTGGTCGGATCGATTACGGCGCTCTTCATGTCGCTGGGGCTTGCCAAGGAAAATCAGCTCGACAAGTTCGAGTTTCCGGTGCTGCTCGTGCTCTGCACACTGGGCATTCTGCTGATGATTTCGGCCAACGATCTCATCTCGCTTTATCTCGGCCTCGAACTGCAGTCGCTGGCAATCTATGTCGTCGCTGCGATCAACCGCGACAGCGTCAAGTCCACTGAAGCCGGCCTGAAGTACTTCGTGCTCGGCGCGCTGTCCTCGGGCATGCTGCTCTACGGCATGTCGCTGGTCTACGGCTTCACCGGTCACACGCAATTCGCTGCAATCGCTCAGGCCCTGACTGTCGAAGGTGCTCGTTCGCTTGGCCTCGTCTTCGGCCTCGTGTTCATCCTGGCCGGTATCGCCTTCAAGATCTCCGCTGTTCCATTCCATATGTGGACGCCGGACGTTTACGAAGGCGCTCCGACCCCGGTCACCGCTTTCCTTGCCAGCGCTCCCAAGGTCGCGGCAATGGCGATGTTGACCCGCATTGTAATCACTGCCTTCCAGCCGGTCGTGGCTGACTGGCAGCAGGTCGTGGTCTTCATTTCGATCGCTTCCATGCTGCTCGGCTCCTTCGCCGCAATCGGTCAGCGGAACATCAAGCGACTGATGGCCTATTCGTCGATCGGTCACATGGGTTACGCATTGGTTGGCCTTGCTGCAGGCAATCAGACCGGCGTCTCGGGCGTCATGCTGTACATGGTCATCTACATGGTCATGACGCTCGGCAGCTTTGCGATCATCATGTCGATGCGCCGCAAGGACGGCACGGTTGTCGAGGAAGTCAACGACTTGGCTGGCCTGTCGACCACCAATCCGTTCATGGCGACGGTACTGACCATCCTGATGTTCTCGCTGGCAGGCATTCCTCCGCTCGCAGGCTTCTTCGCGAAGTACTTCGTGTTTGTCGCTGCGATCGAGGCGAAGCTCTACGCTCTTGCGATCATCGGCGTTCTTGCATCGGTTGTCGGCGCTTACTACTACCTGCGCGTCATCAAGCTGATGTGGTTCGATGAAGCCACGGGCGAGTTCGCTCGCGTTTCGGGCTCGCTCCGTCTTGTCTTTGGTCTCTCCGGCCTCTTCGTTCTCGCCTATGTCATCATCGGCGGTCCGATTGGCGGTGCGGCCGAGCTTGCAGCTGCGACACTCTTTTGATGAACTCCGAGGCACGGCGCCGGATATCGCTCGACGATTTCAGGCACGAGGCTCTGCCGGAGACGTCGTCCACGAACAGTGAATGCCTTGCCCGTGCGCGGGCAGGGGACCGCGGTCACCTCTGGATCACGGCGGAAAAACAGACCGGCGGCCGTGGCCGCCGGGGACGCCCCTGGGTTTCAGAGCGGGGCAATCTCTACGCCTCGCTTCTTCTCATCGATCCGGCGCCCATGGAGCGCCTCGGCTCGCTGCCGTTGGCAATTGCCGTCGCCGTGCATCAGGCCGTTCGCCGTGTGCTCCGGCATACGGCCGAGCCGCTGGAAGTGAAGTGGCCGAACGATATCCTGATCGGACGCAAGAAGACTTGTGGCATTCTCGTGGAAGGCGAAGCCCTGTCGGAGGGACGCCATGCGCTCGTCATAGGCATCGGTATCAACGTCGCATTCATGCCTGACAACCCGCTCTATCCGGTGACCTGCCTGCGTGAGCAAGGGAGCTCTGCTTCCCCCGAAGAGGTTTTCGCCCATCTTTTTGCATCGATGGCCGAAGTCCTGGAAGCATGGGATCGGGGCCGCGGCGTGCGCGAAATCACGGAACGCTGGCGCCAGGTCGCCTGCGGCATTGGCGAAAAGATAACGGTGAACCTGCCGGACCGGTCGATTTCCGGCCACTTCGCCGGAATTGATGATAATGGCCTGTTGATGCTCGATATTGGCGCAGGCAGGATGATGACGATTGCCGCCGGCGACGTCTTCTTTGGTTGATTGGAAAAAAGAATAATATGGCGAAGCAGGACGAATTGGTATTTCTGCCGTTGGGTGGCGTTGGCGAGATTGGAATGAATCTCGCCCTCTACGGCTACGGCCCACCGACCCACCGCCAGTGGATCATGGTTGACTGCGGCGTTACCTTCCCGGGGCTTGATCTGCCAGGTGTCGATCTTGTGCTGCCGGACATTCGTTATCTCGCCACCGAGCGCAAGAGCCTGAAGGCGATCTTCATCACGCATGCGCACGAGGACCACTACGGCGCGCTCGCCGATCTATGGCCCGGTCTCAATGTGCCGGTCTATGCCTCTAGCTTTACGGCTGGCCTGCTCGAGGCGAAGCGCAACTTTGAAAAGTCGGCCATCGGGGAGATCCCGGTGACATTGTTTACGGCGGGCGACACCGTCAATGCCGGCCCCTTCAGCGTCGAAGGCGTGGCGGTCAACCACTCCATTCCCGAGCCGATGTCGCTGGTGATCCGCACGCCACTCGGCAATGTGATCCATACCGGCGACTGGAAGATCGACCATGAGCCGTCGCTCGGTCCGCTGACGGACGAGACCCGTTTTCGCCAGCTTGGCGATGAAGGCGTTCTGGCGTTGATGTGCGATTCCACGAATGCCCTGCGGGATGGTGTATCGCCATCCGAGAAGGACGTCTCCGAGAGCCTGCGCAAAATCATCGAGAACGCCGAGGGCCGCGTTGCGGTGACGACGTTCTCATCGAACGTCGGCCGTATCCGAACGGTAGCCGAGGCGGCCGAGGCTGAGGGCCGCGAGGTACTACTGCTTGGCAGTTCGCTCAAGCGCGTGGTCGACGTTTCCCGCGATATCGGCCTGATGGAGGGCATCAAGCCGTTCATTTCCGAGGAGGAATACGGTTACGTCCCACGCGACAAGGTTGTCGTCATTCTGACCGGTAGCCAGGGTGAGCCACGCGCGGCCCTTGCGAAGCTGTCGCGTGACGAGATGCGCAACGTGGCGCTTGCAGCAGGCGATATCGTCGTATTTTCCTCCCGCGCCATCCCGGGCAACGAGAAGGCGATCCAGGACATCAAGAACGGCCTCATCGAGCAGGGTGTCCATGTCATCACCGACAACGAAGCCCTTGTTCACGTTTCCGGACATCCGCGCCGCAACGAGCTGCAGAAGATGTATGAGCTGACGCGGCCGAAGATCGTCGTGCCGGTGCACGGCGAGGCGACTCACCTGACGGCGCACAAGGAACTGGCGGAGCAATCCGGCATCCCGATCGTGCCGCGCGTGCGCAACGGCGACATTCTTCGTCTGGCACCAGGACCAGTCGAGGTTATCGACGAGGCGCCGCACGGCCGTATCTATAAGGACGGCTCGCTCATCGGGGATTTCGACGAGATGGGCATTGGCGAGCGCAAGAAGCTCTCCTATGTCGGCCACGTTGCCGTCAACGTCGTGATCGACAGCCGCTACGATATCGTCGGCGATCCGGACCTCGTTGCGATCGGTCTGCCTGTCTACGACGACGAGGGCGACGATATGGAAGATACGCTTTACGACGCTGCTGTCGGCGCCATCGAGAGCATACCGCGGGCACGCCGGAAGGATCTCGACCTGCTGCAGGAGTCGGTCCGCCGTGCGATCCGCGCAACCGCAAACCAGACCTGGGGCAAAAAGCCTGTGGTCACGGTCTTTGTTACGAAGGTCTGACCCATGCTCGGCCGGGTCAACCATGTCGCCATCGCCGTTCCGGACCTTGCGGCCGCAACGGCCGCCTACCGGGGCACGCTCGGCGCAACTGTCTCTGCCCCGCAGGCTCTGCCGGAGCACGGCGTCACAGTCGTCTTCGTGGAGCTGCCGAATACCAAGGTCGAACTGCTGGAGCCGCTGGGAGCGGACTCGCCGATCGCTGCTTTCCTGGAGAAGAACCCATCTGGAGGAATGCACCATATCTGCTACGAAGTTGCCGACATCCTCGCCGCTCGCGACCAACTGGTGCAAGGTGGTGCAAGAGTGCTCGGCAATGGTGAGCCGAAGATCGGCGCCCATGGAAAGCCGGTGCTCTTTCTGCATCCGAAGGATTTTTTCGGCACCCTGATCGAGCTGGAGCAGGTCTGAGCGGGCTGCGGCAGAGTGACCGAGACGCGGCAAAAACCGTCATTGGGGTCCGAACCGGCTTTGAGTTAACGGACATTTCGGCTTATAAGCACCGCAGTCGCAGAGAGCCTAGCGGGACAATTCGATGCTGCAGATATTTCTACAGGGCTTTGCCGTCTACTTTATCGTCTGGTGGATCACGCTCTTTGCCGTCCTGCCGATTGGCCTGCGCACGCAAGCGGAAGATAACGATATCGTGTTGGGGACCGTACACAGCGCCCCGAGCCGGTTTCGGCCGGTATTCGTCTTTTCGATGACGACGATCATCTCGGCTGTCATCTACGGGCTCTGGTATATCGCTTCGAATTACTTCGGTTGGGGTTTCGACGCCCTGCCGCAGATTGGCCCATCGTTCTCAAACGTTTAGGGCGTTTGCCCAGTTTTTGGGCGGATACAGATATTCGCTGTCACACACATGTCATGAAGTTGCGGCATGCAGTTGCCGTAACGGCAGGCGAGGCCTCACGCAACGGCAGCGAGGGGCTCGGATGGCAGAACGTGGTTGAGAAAAGCCAAAAAAAAACAAGGCTGAAAGCCTTGTTTTAAGTATCGCGTGATCCTTATCCGTTGCCGGGGCTGCGACGAGCGCGCCTAAGATCTGATCCTCCCAAGACTTGACCGCGAAATCGGCAGGAATTTAGCTCCCTGCCTGTTTTGTGGGCTAAAGCTAGCTCAAAGAATGGGCTTTGTCATCAGGTTTTTTTGCATTTTTGCTACACTCCAGCAAATTTTTTCTGTTCATAAGAATATCGTACAAACCATTATAATTTCGCCTTTTTCTTACTTTGTCTGCTTTGCGGGTGCGAACTTGCTTTAACGGCAGACCGCTTCAGCCCGCGGCGGGTTTCTTTCCTTTCGCGAAGCAGCTATGAACGCTGCCAATATTTGTGATCCGCCTTCGATTCCGCGACATGCGGTGTCTCAACAGTTCTGGAATTCGCCATGCGCCTGTCTCGCTATTTCATGCCCATCCTTAAGGAAAATCCCAAGGAGGCGGAAATCGTCTCTCATCGGCTGATGCTGCGCGCCGGCATGATCCGGCAGCAGTCGCAGGGCATCTATTCCTGGCTGCCCCTCGGCAAGCGCGTTCTCGACAAGGTCAACAACATCATCCGCGAGGAGCAGAATCGCGCCGGCGCGATCGAACTGTCGATGCCGACGCTGCAGTCCGCCGAGCTCTGGCAGGAAAGCGGTCGCTACGACGCCTATGGCAAGGAGATGCTGCGCATCACGGACCGCCAGGATCGCCCGATGCTGTACGGCCCGACGAACGAGGAAATGGTCACGGATATCTTCCGGTCCTACGTGAAGTCCTACAAGAGCCTGCCGCTCAACCTGTATCACATCCAGCTGAAGTTCCGCGACGAGATCCGCCCGCGCTTCGGTACCATGCGCTCGCGTGAATTCATGATGAAGGACGCCTATTCCTTCGATCTGACTCGCGAAGGTGCGGAGCATTCCTACAACAAGATGTTCACCGCCTATCTGCGGACGTTCGATCGCCTCGGCCTGCGTGCGATCCCGATGCGTGCAGACACTGGTCCGATCGGTGGCAATCTCAGCCACGAATTCATCATCCTGGCCGACACCGGTGAATCCGAAGTGTTCTGCCACAAGGACTTCGTGAACTTCGATATCCCGGCTGAAGGCACCGACTTCGACAGCGTCGAGGGCCTGAAGGCTGTTTTCGACAAGTGGACGTCGCTTTATGCCGCCACATCGGAGATGCACGACGAAGCGGCGTTCAACGCCGTTCCGGAAGGCGAGCGTCTCTCTGCGCGCGGCATTGAAGTGGGTCATATCTTCTACTTCGGCACGAAGTATTCCGAGCCGATGGGCGCGAAAGTGCAAGGGCCTGATGGCAAGGAACATACGGTCCACATGGGTTCCTACGGGATTGGCCCGACCCGCCTTGTTCCCGCCATCATCGAAGCATCGCATGATGAGAACGGAATCATCTGGCCGGCGTCGGTAGCGCCGTTCGATGCGGTCGTGATCAACATGAAGGCCGGTGATGCGGCGTGCGATGCAGCCTGCGAGAAGATCTATGCGGCGCTCTCGAATGCCGGCAAGGACGTCCTCTACGATGATACGGACGATCGCGCCGGAACGAAATTTGCGACCGCCGACCTGATCGGTGTTCCGCTGCAGATCATCGCCGGCCCGCGTGCGGTCGCGAGCGGCGAAGTCGAAGTGAAGGACCGCAAAACGGGCGCCCGCGAAACGATGACCATCGACGCGGCGATCAACAAGCTCTTGGGCTAAGAAGGCGGGAGGCAGGATGGCAGATGTAGCGGTGAGCCAGCAGGGTTCTAAATCCGGCTCGGCGCCGGCCAGCCGGCCATTTTCCGCCTTCGAACGGCTTGTGGCGTGGCGCTATCTGCGCGCCCGCCGCAAGGAGGCGTTCATTTCGGTGATCGCCGGTTTCTCCTTCATCGGCATCATGCTCGGCGTTGCGACGCTGATCATCGTCATGGCTGTCATGAACGGCTTCCGTACGGAGCTGATCTCCCGCATTCTGGGCATCAACGGTCACATGATCGTTCAGCCCGTCGATACTCCGTTCACGGACTATCCGGCGTTGACCGACAAGCTTGCCGGCGTGCCGGGCATTAAGCTTGCGCTGCCGCTGGTCGAGGGCCAGACATTGGCCTCAGGTCAGGGCGGTGCGGGCACGGGCGCGCTGGTACGCGGCATCCGACCTGAAGACCTGGAAAAGGTGAAGACCGTCTCCGGTAATATCAAGTCCGGTGATCTGGTCGGTTTTGCCGCCGGGCAGGGCGTGTTGATCGGTTCGGGCATGGCTGCCCAACTCGGCCTCCAGGCAGGCGACAACATTACGCTGATATCACCGGAAGGTGACGTCACACCGATGGGCGTCAATCCGCGGGTGAAGTCCTACAAGGTCTCCGGCATTTTCGAGATCGGCATGTCGGAATACGACGCGACGATCATCTACATGCCGCTTGAGGAAGCGCAGCTCTATTTCAATGCCGAGGGCCTGGTTCAATCCATCGAGCTTTTCGTCGACAATCCCGACGACATTGACAATATGCGGCCGAAGGTCGAGGCCGCAGCCGGTCGGCAAATTGCGATTACCGACTGGCGCCAACGCAACCAGACCTTCTTCTCGGCGCTCGAGGTTGAACGGAACGTGATGTTCATGATCCTGACGCTCATCGTCCTCGTTGCGGCGCTGAACATCATTTCCGGCCTCATCATGCTGGTGAAGGACAAGGGCAGCGATATCGCGATCCTGCGCACGATGGGCGCGAGCTCTGGCGCGATCATGCGCATCTTCTTCATGACCGGTGCGGCGATCGGTGTCGTCGGAACGATAGCCGGTGTCCTGCTTGGTGTCGTTGTCTGTATCAATATCGAGAAAATCCGCGAGTTCTTTTCTTGGGTTTCCGGCACGGTGCTGTTCGACCCGCAACTCTACTTCCTCAGCCAGCTGCCTGCGGAAATGAGTATGAGAGAGACGCTTTCAGTTGTGATCATGGCGCTGACCCTGTCCTTCCTCGCCACCATCTTCCCGGCATGGCGAGCCTCCAAGCTCGATCCCGTGCAGGCCCTGCGCTACGAATAAGGAATGCTCTCTTCATGAAGCGGAATACCGTTCTCAAGCTTTCCGGTGTCGAGCGCCACTATGGTCAGGGCGAGACGCTGCTCTCGATCCTCAAGGGTGCGGACTTCACGCTGAACAGCGGCGAAATCGTCGCCCTCGTCGCGCCGTCAGGCACAGGCAAGTCGACGCTTCTACATATTGCCGGCCTGCTTGAGCACCCCGATGGCGGCGAGGTGATCATCAACGGAAAGGCCTGCGATGGTTTGCCGGACGATAAGCGCACCGCGATTCGCCGCAGCGAAATCGGCTTCGTCTATCAATTCCACCACCTGCTGCCGGAATTTTCTGCGATCGAGAATATCATGATGCCGCAGATGATCGCAGGGCTGCCGCGTAAGGAAGCGAAGGAGCGAGCCGGCCAGCTGCTCGATTATATGCGCATAGGCCATCGCGGCGCGCATCGCCCCGGAGAGCTTTCCGGTGGCGAGCAGCAGCGTGTGGCGATTGCGCGTGCCGTCGCGAATGCGCCAAGCCTGCTGCTGGCGGACGAGCCGACTGGCAACCTTGATCCTGAAACGGCAAGCTATGTCTTTGACGCGCTTGAAGCGCTGGTGCGTCAATCAGGCCTGGCGGCGCTGATCGCGACCCACAATCACGAACTCGCCGGGCGCATGGACCGCCGCGTGACTATCGCCGACGGCAAGGTCGTGGATTTCTGATTAGGGGTGGATGAGACCGCCACAGTAGTCCAATTCGTAGGCTCTGCGCTCGTTCACGACGATCACTTCGCGACCGCTGAAATGGCTGCAGTCCCCTATGCTTTGATCGGCATAGTAACCGAAGGCGTGCTCGAACTCCATGCCGCCGAGGAAGCGCCGATATTCGGCATACATTTTTGACAGTGCAGCCTTGATCACCGTTCCCGCCCGTTCTCCGTCGATCAGCGAATGCTCGACGATGCGTCCGAAGTAGTTCATCGCCCAGACCGGTTCGCTCTCCAGCCAGACCACTTCTTGCCCGGCGAAATCTGCGCCGCCGAAATAGCTGTCGAGATAGCGCCAGGCGCCGCGCTGATATCCGATGTCGCGCGATCCTGTCCGGCAGGCGGGCACAGGGCTTCCGCCACCGACATAGGTATTCGCCTTCGCCTCGACGATGAAACTGTTCAATGCGACAATATCCATGGCGTTCCCTCCGCTCGACAGCGTCTCAACAACGCTATTAAATGTAAAGAACAAAATAAGAACAAGCCTCACGGTCCGCAGATCGTTTGTCCAGTGTCGTCGTTCCACTCAGCGATCGGGAGGACACGTGGCTCGGCTTTGACATCCTTGCCATCCTTCTGCAGCTTGCCGGTCAGTGCATTGTAGTCGCAGGAGCCGGCGGCATTGGGGTCGAGCGTGTCGTAGTGGTTGTAGGTATAGCCGGCAACGACGAACTGCTTGTTCCGATAGGCCACCGTCAGCGTCTGGTCCCAGCGATCGCGCCCGATCGCGCTGTTCTGTGAGTGTACGGCGATGGAGGATTTGCCGACGGCCTTCAACGACGGTTCCTGTCCGAAGACGCCGTCCGCATTGGTGCTGCCCCAGATCTTGTTTGGTGCGGCCAGCGAAAGCCGCAGAAGTTCGTGGTCGCTGTCACGAAGATAGAGGTAGATGCCGATTTGATCATAGTTGGCGCCCTCCTCGGGAGCAACCAGCAGCGCGAGGTCCGCACGCCCATCGCCATCCCAATCCCCCGTCGCCGCGTCGACGATCCGCGTGGGATCGATTTGCTCGGCTCGAGCGGTAAACGCCGCCGATAGAGCCAATCCAGCAATTAATACAAACTTAAACATGCTTTTCTCCCATCGCCATGCGGTCAGCAAAACGGAAAAGAATCCTGTTGACAATAGAACAATAGCGGAACAAATTGAAAACATAAGAGAACAGGAGAGCCAAATGACTGACTTGATCCGTGATATCGCAGCATTCACCTCCATCGCAATGTTCGTTGCCAGCTTCTCGCTTATCTGCATGGCAATGTAAGAATTCCGGGGACCGCATGGCTGCCATGCGGTCCGAGCGCAGCCCTTGTCTGGACATCAACCCCTCAATGCTGAGAATAGACCTGATTGATTCAGGTGATCGGAAGGCATGTCATGGCGGGTGCGGAGAAAGACGCGGAAGGCGGTTTCATCGGTGGTACGCCGGGCTTCGTTCACCTTCGGGTCCACTCGGCCTATTCGCTCCTTGAAGGTGCGCTGCCGCTTAAGAAGATCCTCTACAAGGCGTCGGGCGACAGCCAGCCGGCCATAGCGATCACCGACACCAACAACCTGTTCGTCGCCCTCGAATTCTCACAGAAGGCGATGGACGAGGGCCTTCAGCCGATCATCGGCTGCCAGGTCTCGATCGACATGGAGGATGGACTGGAGACGGAACGGCGCGGCGGCCAGCAGGCGCTCGCCAAGCTGCCGTCGCTGGTGCTCCTTGCGGCCACCGACGCCGGCTACGAGCGGCTGGTGGACCTTGTCAGCCGCGCCTATCTCGGCGGCGAGGGCAACGGTCAATCGATCCACATTCGTGCCTCCTGGCTCGACGAGATCGGCACCGACGGCCTGATCGCTTTGACCGGCGCCCTGACGGGGCCGGTCGACGTGGCGCTGAAGGATGGGCATGCCGCCCAGGCGGAAGCACGCCTCCTGCTGCTGAAGCGCCATTTCGGTAACCGGCTCTATGTTGAGTTGCAGCGGCACGGCACTTACGACAAGCGTCATGAGCAGAAGCTCGTCGGCCTTGCCTATGAGCACGACCTGCCGTTGGTCGCCACCAACGAAGCCTTTTTCCCGACCCGTGACGACTATGATGCGCATGACGCCCTGATGGCCGTCGCCCACAACGCCATCGTTTCGGATGATACCCGGTTTCGCCTGACGCCTGATCACTACCTGAAAAGCCGCGCCGAAATGGCGAAGCTGTTTGCGGATCTGCCGGAGGCGCTGGAAAACACCATCGAGATCGCGCGGCGCTGCTCGTTCATCCTGAAGACGCGCAAGCCGATCCTGCCGCGTTTCACCGGCGCCACCGCCGATCCCGAGGAGGCGGAACGCGAAGAGGCACTCGAACTGCGCCGGCAGGCGGAGGAGGGGCTGGATAAGCGCCTTGCCACTCTCGGCATGTCGCCCGGCTATGAGGAGAAGGATTACCGCGAGCGCCTGGAATTCGAGCTGAGCGTCATCGAGCGCATGAAATTCCCGGGTTACTTCCTCATCGTTTCGGACTTTATCAAATGGGCAAAACAGCATGACATCCCCGTCGGCCCGGGCCGCGGCTCCGGTGCAGGCTCTCTCGTTGCCTACGCGCTGACGATCACTGACGTTGATCCCTTGCGCTTCTCGCTGCTCTTCGAACGCTTCCTCAACCCGGAACGCGTCTCGATGCCCGACTTCGATATCGACTTCTGCCAGGACCGCCGCGAAGAGGTGATCCGTTATGTGCAGCGCAAGTACGGCCGCGAACAGGTCGCGCAGATCATCACCTTCGGTTCGCTGCAGGCCCGCGCGGCGCTGCGCGACGTCGGCCGTGTGCTGGAGATGCCCTACGGTCAGGTCGACAAGATCTGTAAGCTGGTGCCGAACAATCCGGCCAACCCGACGCCGCTGTCGAAGGCGATCGAGGAAGAGCCGAAGCTGCAGGAGGAGGCCGACAAGGAGCCGGTCGTCGCCCGCCTGCTCGATATCGCCCAGAAGATTGAAGGTCTCTACCGCCACGCATCGACCCACGCTGCCGGTATCGTCATCGGCGACCGCCCGCTGTCGAAGCTGGTGCCGATGTACCGCGATCCGCGTTCCGACATGCCTGTCACCCAGTTCAACATGAAGTGGGTCGAGCAGGCCGGCCTCGTCAAGTTCGACTTCCTCGGGCTGAAGACGCTGACCACGTTGAAGGTCGCCGTCGATTTCGTCGCCAAGCGTGGCATCAAGGTCGATCTTGCCTCGATCCCGCTGGACGATAAGCTGACCTACGAGATGCTCTCGCGCGGCGAAACGGTTGGCGTGTTCCAGGTTGAAAGTGCGGGCATGCGCAAGGCGCTGATCGGCATGAAGCCGGACTGCATCGAGGACATCATCGCACTCGTGGCGCTTTATCGCCCAGGCCCGATGGAAAACATCCCGGTCTACAATGCCCGCAAGCACGGCGAGGAAGAGATCGAGTCGATCCATCCGACGATCGACTACCTGCTGAAGGAAACGCAGGGGGTTATCGTCTACCAGGAGCAGGTGATGCAGATCGCCCAGGTCCTGTCGGGCTACTCGCTCGGTGAAGCCGACCTTCTGCGTCGCGCCATGGGTAAGAAGATCAAGGCGGAGATGGACCAGCAGCGCGAGCGCTTCGTCGATGGCGCCGTCAAGAACGGCGTGAAGAAGCCGCAAGCCGATGTGATCTTCGACCTGCTCGCCAAGTTCGCCAACTACGGTTTCAACAAGTCTCACGCCGCCGCTTACGCGATCGTTTCCTACCAGACCGCCTATATGAAGGCGCATTATCCGGTCGAGTTCCTCGCCGCGTCGATGACGCTCGATATGTCGAACACCGAAAAGGTCAACGACTTCCGGCAGGACGCCAAGCGTCTCGACATCGAGGTAATCCCTCCTTCGGTACAGACCTCGTTCCGCCATTTCGAGACCGGCGACAACAGGATCTACTACGCGCTGGCGGCGCTGAAGGGGGTCGGCGAATCGGCTGTCGATCATATCGTGGAGGTCCGCGGTGGCACTCCATTCGCGAGCCTTGAGGATTTCTGCCTGCGCATTGATCCGCGACAGGTGAACCGCCGCGTGCTGGAAAGCCTGATCTTCGCCGGTGCTTTCGATTGTTTCGGGCTCGACCGCGCGCAACTGGCGGGCGGGCTCGACCGCATCATGGGCTACGCCCAGCGTGCGCAGGAAAACAAGCTGAGCGGCCAGTCGGATATCTTCGGCAGCGCTCTTTCATCCGGCCCAGAGAGAATCTCGCTGCCGCCGTTTTCGCCGTGGCTGGCCTCAGAAAAGCTGCTCAAGGAATTCCAGGTCCTGGGCTTCTACCTGACCGCGCATCCGCTCGATAGCTACCAGAGCATTCTGCAGAAGATGCGCGTGCAGACCTTCGCCGAGTTTTCGGCGGCCGTGAAGCAGGGCGCGAGCAACGGCCGCCTTGCGGGCACCGTCATTTCCAAGCAGGAGCGCAAGACCAGGACCGGCAACAAGATGGGTATCATCGTGTTCTCCGACTCCTCGGGTCAGTTCGAAGCCGTTCTGTTCTCCGAGATGTTGAACCAGTATCGCGACGTGCTGGAGTCCGGAAAGTCCTTCGTTATCACGGCGACAGGGGAAGAGCGGCCGGAAGGCATCGGCCTTCGCCTGCAGACCATTCAGTCGCTGGAAGAGAAATCGCTGCAGATGCAGAAGGCCCTGCGCGTCTACGTGCGCGATTCCGGGCCGCTTCGTGCCGTCGCGGCACACCTCAATGCCAAGGGCGATGGCCTTGTCTCCTTCATCGTGATCAAGGAGGAAGGCAAGCGCGAGGTGGAAGTCGAGCTTCCGCAGAAATATCGTATCACGCCGGAGATTGCTGCCGCACTGCGCGCAGCGCCCGGCGTCATCGACGTCGAGCTGGTCTGACGTCAACCTCTTGTAAGGGTGATGAAGTCGGTTCCTTCGCCGGTCTCCGGTCCGAGGCCGGTGTCTGAGATTGTCAACGTCGAGCCGGTGGTCAGCATGGCGTCGATCTTCCGCCGCGCCTCCTCAGGAATATCGATACGGCTCAGCGCATTGGCGATCGGCGTGCCTGATATGATCGAGCTTTCCAGGCTGCTAATGCCGAGCCGGTTCATGATCGCGCGGGCGAGTGTGTTGGGAAGCGTCGCTCCCATCCAGTCCGCCGAGCCGGTTTCGAAATCGACGTTGTGGACAGAGAAGAAATGCGTACCGAGGGCAAGGCCCGGGTTCTCGATCGAGATCGGCGCTTCAAGAACCGGCTGGAAGCCTTGGCGAACCATGATGACGCCGTTCGGCGGCGCTCCCTTGCCCGCCGCGGCATAGACCGCCTTAATGAGCGCGTCACTTGCCGGTGACTTGTCGTTGGTCGGCTCGACTGGATGCTGCAACTTGAAATCACTGATTGCCTGAAGCGTTGCCGACCCGAGGAGGCCATCCGGTTCACCCGCGGCAAATCCGAGCCCGTTGAGATATGTCTGAAGGTCGATGATCTCCTCGCGCAGACTGCGGCGCGTAATGAGAATACGGATCGGTGTGTCGTTTGCGGGAGCGCTCGCTGCCGGCATTTGTGCAGGCGGTGGCGCGACGTCGTTCATGGCGACCTGAACGGGAGCCTGCCCGATCGTCGGCCTCAGCGAAGCGTCGGAAAGCAGTGCTGGCGGCTCCGGCATATCCGGCCGGAAGAGCGTCGGGTGATCGATCGGTTCCGGCGTTACTTCCGCGTCGGTAATGACAACCGGAACGCCCATTGCCGTCATCTTGTAGAGCTGCTTGGCGAAGGCTGCCGGCATTCGGACGCAGCCATGCGATGCTGGGTAGCGCGGCACGGAATGCGACTCGTGAAGCGCGATGCCAGACCAGGTCAGCCGCTGCATGAACGGCATCGGCGCAGCCGAATAGATATTGGATTCGTGATATCTCTGCTTCTCGATGACGGAAAAGATGCCGCTCGGCGTCGTATGGCCCGGCTTCCCCGTCGAAACCTTCGAGGTCGCCACGACCTCTGTGCCGTCGTAGAGCGTAAGCGACTGCGCATCCTTCGATACGAAGATCTGCAGCGTGCGTGCATCCGCCGCGAGAGCGGGATGCACGAGCGCGGTGGCCGACAGCAAGCCGAGGCCAAAAACGAGACGCGACAACATATGACTCAACCGATACGCAATACTTGAAGCCGAAGCCTAGTCGGTGAAGCTTAAGGAAAACTTGATATAAGGAACCCTGAGGCAGCCTCACGTATTAGTGATCGCGCTTGCCGCCAAACGTATATCCGGTCTGGACGGTGCCTTTGCCGAACTTGTCGCGCAACTTGTCCATTGCCGCTTCGGCTGCGGCCCTACGACCCGATTGCTCATCGATAAGGTCGGGCGGATCTGCGCGCGCGGGGTCGCAAAGGTCGGTGACGCCGATCCCGATGAGGCGAAACTTCGTGCCGTCCGTTTCCTTCTCCAGCAGGTCCAGCCCGGTACGGAATATCCGGTCGGCAAGCCGGGTCGGGTCTTCAAGTTTGCGATTGCGGGTGCGCAGCTTGAAGTCCGCCGTCTTCATTTTGAGAACCACGGTCTGGCCGGCGATATCATCTTTCTTCAGCCGCCAGGAGACCTTTTCGGAAAGACTGCGGAGGATCGGAACAAGCTCGTCATGGCGGGATATATCGTCGAAGAAAGTCGTTTCGGACGAGACGCTCTTCGCCGCGTCGTTCAGATGCACTTCGCGGTCGTCGATGCCGCGGGAAAGACGCGCCAGCCGCTGCCCCATGCTGCCATATCGGCGCATCAGGTCGTTTTCCTCCATCGTCTGCAACTGGCCAATCGTCCGGATGCCGTCGGCCTCCAGCGTGGCTGCAAACGCCTTGCCGACGCCCCAGATCGTCGTCACCGGCCGCGGTGCCAGGAAAAAAACTGCTTCCTCGCGGCCAATGACCGAGAAGCCGCGAGGTTTCTGAAGGTCGGACGCGACCTTGGCGAGAAACTTGCAGTAGGAGAGCCCAACGGAGATGGTTATGCCGATCTCCTTCTCGATGCGCTGGACGAACTTGGCAAGCGTGCGCGCCGGCGGATCGTGATGCAGCCGCTCGGTGCCGCCGAGTTCCAGAAACGCCTCGTCGATCGAAAGCGGCTGAACGAGCGGGGTCAGTTCCTGCATCAAGGTGCGGACTTCGCGTCCGACCTTCACGTACTTTTCCATGTCGGGTCGGATGACGACTGCCTGGGGGCAGGCCTCAAGAGCCTTGAACATCGGCATTGCAGAACGAACGCCGTGGATACGCGCAATGTAACATGCGGTCGAGACCACCCCGCGTTTGCCGCCGCCGATGATGACGGGCTTATCGGCGAGTTCTGGATTGTCACGCTTCTCGATCGCTGCATAGAAGGCGTCGCAATCGATATGCGCCAGCGTCAGTTCGTACAGCTCCTTGTGTCGCACAAGCCGGGGGCTGCCGCACGCCACACAACGGCACGTTTCGGCCTTCTGCTCGGCAAGGCAGTCGCGACAGAAGCCGGGTGTCTTGGCGTAGGCAAGTGTCATGATGAGAACAAAGATTGAACATCGCAACATTAGCCTCTAAACTTTCGAGTCTCAAGAGAGGCTGGGAGGTTTGCATTGGATATCGATCTCCGTTTCGAGCCGGTGACAGCAGACCGGTGGAGTGACTTCGAACGGCTCTTCGGTCCCCGCGGAGCGTTTTATGATTGCTGGTGTGTCGCGCTTCGCTTGCCTCATGCCGTGCGGACGAAGATGAGGCCGGACGAGCGAAAGTCGCACATGCTTGGCAGGATCGCTGTCGGGCCGCCGCCAGGTATTCTGGCCTATGCCGATGAGGAACCGGTCGCCTGGGTTCAGGTCGGGCCAAGGCACGACGTACCGCAATTCAACTCGTCGCGGACAGTGTCCCGACCGATGGAAGAGGGTGATGCACACGATCCGTCATTCTGGGCGGTGAGTTGTTTCTTCCTGACATCGCATTTGCGTGGGCAGGGGCTCAGCCATCAACTGCTTGCCGGTGCAATCGACCATGCGTGGCGCCACGGTGCCCGCTACCTCGAGGGCTGTCCGATTGACCACGTCAAGCAATCGAAGTCGGTGACGCTCTGTATTGGATCAACCGCGATCTTCGATGCGGCTGGATTTGAAACCGTGGCCAGACGAAAGGATGGCCGACCGCTCATGCGGCTGGACTTGCGCCCTTGAGGACATCCGCCGAGAAATGCGCCCTCAGCAACTCTGCGGCATGGTCCCAGCCGGCGGCGGCGACGATGTTTCCAACTGGCGGTGGCGCGAACGGCTTGAAATCCGCGTTGGCCATCATGGTCAGGAGCAAGCACTTAGGCACATGATCGGCAACGGAAAGGAGATTGCGTTGCATATCATCGATGAAGGCGACTGGCAGGCTTCGGCCATCATGCAGCCTTGCGACGACGGGCCCCTTGGGCTCTTCCGTGGCGATCAGGTCGAACGAGAGGTCGAGCTGATTGAGAAATTCGCGCCGGATACCGTGGTGCCGAGGTGGCATCGCGGTCAAGAAGACGATGTCGGCGTCGGCCGAAAGCGACTGCAGTGTTTCAACGGCTTTTTCCGCCGGTTTCTGCCAGAGGTGCTGGTTCGCGAAGAACACTTCCTCGAACGAATCGACGGCGTCCCTATCCAGCTCGCTGCCGTCAAGCAGAGAGACGATATTACCGTAGAGGCGGAACGACCGCGGCAGGAGGTCGTAGCTGTGCGAGCGCAGGAAAGCGGTGAAGGGAGTGAGGAACTCGAGAACCACTTCGTCGATGTCGCACACAACCAAAGGCCGGTCGCCGAGGCGCACCTGGCTGACGTTGGTAGCAATATCCATGCTCAAAATTCTCCCGAGCCAAGTCCCGGCGGCGAAAAGTGCAGCCATGCCGCATTCAATGCGTCGGGCGCGGTGCCGGTCGCTTGGCAGAAGGCCATCGCCGTCGGCTCGTGCTGCATGACGAAATCCATCATGCCGGAAAGGAAGCCGGGATCGCTGACCACGCGGCGCACCTGGGCCGGTTCAACACCGGTCAATGCGAGAAAACGACCGAACAGATCCGGATCGTTGGCAAGCCAGGCAAGAACGGAGATCGCAGTCTGCTGCGGATCGGCCGCGAGTTGTTTCGAAGTCTTGAAGTTGCTTTGCATTTTTCTGGGTAAATTACCTATTTTTCAACCAAATAGCGATAGTGTGCCGCGATCGGTTCTATGGAACCATGCCATCGCAGAAGTCTTCTTCATGCGGGGAAGCGGTACCGGAACGGACGTAGGACGCGTGTCATGCCCAAGCAGGTGATGATTGTAGAAGATAACGAGCTCAACATGAAGCTCTTTCGCGACCTCATCGAGGCGTCCGGCTACACGACGATTCAGACCCGAAACGGCATGGAAGCGCTCGACCTCGCGCGCAAATACCGGCCCGATCTGATTTTGATGGATATCCAACTCCCCGAGGTTTCTGGTCTCGAGGTTACCAAATGGCTGAAGGAAGACGATGACCTGCACGTCATTCCTGTTATCGCCGTTACAGCATTTGCCATGAAAGGTGACGAGGAACGCATACGCCAGGGCGGCTGCGAGGCCTATGTCTCCAAACCCATTTCCGTTCCTAAATTCATTGAGACGATCAAGACCTATTTGGGCGATGCCTGACGCATCGGAAAGAAGCCTATGACTGCGCGCATTCTCGTGGTTGATGACATTCCGGCCAACGTCAAGTTGCTCGAGGCGCGGCTAGTCGCGGAGTATTTCGATGTCTTGACCGCCGGCGACGGCTATCAGGCCCTCGCAATATGCGAGCGCAACCAGGTCGATCTTGTCCTTCTTGATATCATGATGCCGGGGATGGACGGCTTCGAGGTCTGCGAGCGCCTGAAGGCCAATCCCAAGACCTCGCACATACCTGTCGTCATGGTGACGGCCTTGGATCAGTCGGCCGATCGCGTGCGTGGTCTGAAAGCCGGCGCAGACGATTTTCTCACCAAACCGGTCAATGACCTTCAGCTGATTTCCCGGGTGAAGAGCCTGTTGCGGCTGAAGACGCTCAGCGACGAATTGCGCATTCGCGCCGAAACAGCGCAGACCATGGGGATCGATGAACTGCTGCGAACCGGCGAGGGGCGGGGCGACGAATCGGGCCAGGTGCTGCTGGTCGACGGACGCGCCAATTCGCAGGAACGCATCATCAAGGCGCTGAAGCCCATCGCCGATGTCTCGGCAATCTCGGATCCGCAGGCGGCACTCTTCGAAGCGTCGGAAACCCCCTTTGAACTGGTTATCGTCAACGCCAATTTCGACAACTATGATCCGCTGCGCCTGTGCTCGCAGCTTCGTTCGCTCGAGCGCACGCGCTTTCTACCGATCCTGATCATCACCGAGCAGGGCGACGACGACATGGTGATCCGGGCCCTGGAACTCGGCGTCAACGACTATATCGTCCGGCCGGTCGATCCCAATGAGCTGGTGGCGCGCAGCCTGACGCAGATGCGCCGCAAGCGTTATAATGATCGCCTGCGCGCGAGCGTGAAGCAAACGATCGAGCTTGCCGTGACCGATCCGCTGACCGGGCTCAGCAACCGCCGCTACCTGGATAATCACCTCAGCACGCTCTTCAATCGCTCGATGGCGCGAGGTCGTCCGCTATCGGTGCTGATCACCGATATCGATCGCTTCAAGCAAGTCAACGACACCTATGGCCATGATGCGGGGGATGATGTGCTGCGGGAGTTTGCAAGGCGCATCCGCTCCACCGTCCGTGGTGCCGATCTGGCCTGCCGATACGGCGGCGAGGAATTCGTAGTGGTTATGCCGGATACCTCGCCCGAAGTGGCGGCAGCCGTCGCGGAGCGACTGCGCTCGGTGGTCGAGACGGTACCGTTCCTGCTGAAGTCAACGGGGCAGGAACTGGACGTCACGGCGTCCTTCGGCATTTCGTCGCGGATCTCCTCCATCCTCACTCCAGGGCAGTTGATGAAGCAGGCGGACCTTGCGCTTTACGAGGCAAAAACGGGTGGCCGTAATCGCGTGGTCGCCGCCGCTTGAGCAATGCTTCTATGAGGCATTTCAGGTCATCCACAACTTGCTAATTAAGGGCGGACGGCACGGCAACGAAGTAATTGCAGTTGCAAAGCCGGCATTTCCCTCCGAAGGTTTGCTCGCTCTTGATATCATGCTAGGCAGATGCCGCGCGGTTGCTGGGACAAATGTGAGGATCAATCGGATGTAGCCGGCATTTCGCAAGTAGCCGCGAATGGACAAGCTTTGGCCCGCATCGGCGGAAGCTAATACTATTGGGCTATAGTTTCGGCCTTCTTTGCCCATTAGGCGCTATTCTTGCAAAAGTACGCGATTCCAAGCTTTAAAAACTGTCCCAAAGCCGTACTTTTAACCATGAAATCAAGCCCAGAAATCTAACCATTAAGAATTTGTTGATTTTCTTTCATTTTCGAGCAAATTATCGGCCATAAGAGATAAGTACTCCCGTGAGGAGTCCGAGGTACCCCATGATGCTCAGGTCCGCCGCATCTCCTGGGTCGTGGGGTCGGTCGGCTGGTTTGCAACAATAAGCGGTTCCTCGTGCCGCGTTGCTTGCTGGTCGACCCCCTTTCAGGAAAACGCCGTCCTTTCCGCATTTTAGGAAGGACGGCGTTTCTGTTTTCAGGCCTCGAGACCAGACGGCAAAGCCGGCAAACAAAAAGGCGCGCAGCCCATGGGCGCGCGCCTCTTCGAAAAACGTCAGATCAAGCGATTACTTGATCTTGGTTTCCTTGAACTCGACGTGCTTCTTAGCAATCGGGTCGTACTTGGTCTTCGTCATCTTGTCGGTCATCGTACGGCTGTTCTTCGTCGTGACGTAGAAGAAACCGGTGTCGGCCGTCGACAGCAGCTTGATCTTGATTGTGGTAGCCTTGGCCATGGTCGTCCTGCCTTTAATAAGATGAAAGCCGTGGCAGGCCGGATAGGCTCCACGGCAAATTCTGGCGCGAAACTACGAATCCCGCCCGAAAAGTCAAGCCCGCTTTCGGAGGAAAAGCAGCCTGATCGAGGAAAGCAGGGCATAAAGCCCGAAGAATCCGGCGATCGCCCAGGCAAAACCGTTGTTGCCGGCAACGTCGATGGCGGCGCCGATAACCTGCGGCCCGGCCACAGTGCCAACCGCGTAACAGAATACAAAGGCCGCGTTGGCTGCTGCGAGGTCCGAGCCGGTCAGGCGAGAGCCGAGGTGACTGAGTCCCACCGTATAAAGGCCCGCGACACAGCCGCCCCAGAACAGAAGTACGGTCGCCATCAGAATCCAGCTGTGCACGAGAACCGGCAGCATCAGGGAACCTATCAGGCCCATGAAGGCCATCGCGGCCAGCAGCGGGCGCTTGTCCTTCATTCGGTCCGAGAGCAGCCCAACCGGGATCTGGAAGATCACGTTGCCGATTCCCATCACCGTCAGCAGCAGCGCGGCCTGAGATTCCGTAAAGGAGGCGCGCACCGCATAGATCGGGAACAGTGCCAAACCGCCGGCTTCGACGGCCCCGAAAATGAAGACGGCGGCCGTTGCGGTGGGCACAAGGAAGACGTAGCGCATGAAATGAAGTTCAGGCTTCTCCTCGAGAACCGGGCTTTCGTAGCGTGCGATGTAGATGGGAATGGCGGCCAACAAGACGGCACCAGCGCCGACCGCGAATGGAAGCACGCCCTCGCTGCCGAGAATCGAAAAGAGCAGCGGCCCGCCTGCAAAACCGAGCGAAAGGACGGTTGCATAGATGCCGAGCACGAAGCCGCGCTTGGAGGGCGGCGAGGCGGCATTGATCCAGAATTCCGATAGGATGAACAGCGTCGTCGTCGCGCCGTGAAAAGCGAACCGCAGCGGAAACCACATCCAGAAGTCCTGGGCATAGTAGAAGCCGAGTGCGCTGATCGCTGAAATCACGACGGCCCAGATCATCGTCGGGGCGACGCCGTATTTGTGCGCCAGTTTCGTGGTGATCGGCGCAGCCGCCATGGCGGCAACCCCGGCCATCGCCGTATTCAGTCCGATCAGTGTCGATGGAATGCCGCGCTTTTCGAGAATGATGCTGAGAAGCGGGAGTCCCAGGCCGATTGCTATGCCGACAGCGGAGATGGACGAAATGGCTGCCACCAGTGAAGGCCAGTGAATTTCTTCGACATCGCCTGGTGTTGTGCCGTTCCGCGGCTGAGACATATACGCATCCTTAGAGACCTGCTGCACAGAATCGCTCACCGCGACGCACCATAGAAAGGCACAGGCGTGCCAAATCCAAGTGACGGCTGTGCTTTACAAGATGAAATGCGCTGGCGGCAATAACCTGGATGATCTTGAAGTCGTATAGTCAAAGAAGCTTACCGAATACACATGAGATTTCGCCCCGCGGAACCGCAGCGCCGTTGGGGCTGCCACTACACGTCAATTGTGTCGTCAAGGTGAAGGCAGAAATGTCCTAGCGCTTGCGGCCCGGTATCTCGTAGGCGTCATGATCGTCGGTTTGTCCACCGAAGCCGTGCATCTTCAACGCCCATTGCAGACCGATGACACCGCCCTTGATCGGCTGGATGATCAAAAGCGTGGCAATCAATGTGATGGGTGTCCAGATCGCGAAGGTCAGCCAGAGGGGCATTGGCCAAACGAGATCCGTTGCCATGTAGCCGCCGATGATGACATGGCCGATCACCACGATTGCAAGGTAAGGCGGTAGGTCGTCCGAGCGATGATGGTACATGGCCTCGCCACAGGCGGCACAATTGTCCACCGGCTTCAGGAAGCTTTTGAAGAGTTTGCCGCTGCCGCATGCGGGGCAGGTGTTCATCATGCCGCGCTTGACAGAGCGGCCGAGCGGACGTTCCGCCTCCTGATTGCTTCCGTAACGGATCGTCTGGTCGCTCGAGGTGGTCGTCATCGTTCGTTTCCTTTCGCGGCGCCCTACACGCCTATCGCCGCCCTCTTGGCGGCCTTGTCCCGGCCTTCTTGCGTGCCCGTCTTGCGTCCCGCCGGCCCGCCTTGTGGAACGAACGTACAGCTGTGGGCATTTTTCGCCCTTCGCTGATCATCTCGAAGCGTAGCGCACCGGCAAGCGGAATGGCTTCTGCAAGCTTGACCGTGACACTGTCGCCGAGGCGATATCCGAGCCCGGTCTTTTCGCCAGACAGCGCCTGGTGCGCCTCATCATAGATGAAGTAGTCCGTTCCGAGCGTAGATATAGGAACGAAGCCGTCTGCTCCATAGTCCGGGAGAGTGACAAATAGTCCCGATTTCGTCACACCTGATACGCGTCCTTCGAATTCCTCGCCGACGCGGCCGGCAAGATGATGCGCAATCAGGCGGTCCACCGTTTCGCGCTCGGCCGCCATCGCGCGGCGCTCGAAGGTTGAGATCTCGGCGGCGATGTCGTCGAGCGCGGCCTCTTCGTCGGGCGTGATCCCGCCTTCACCGAAGCCGAGCGAACCGACCAGCGCCCGATGCACGATCAGGTCCGCATAGCGCCGGATGGGCGAGGTGAAGTGCGTGTATTTCATGAGGTTCAGGCCGAAATGCCCGATATTCTCGGGGCTGTAGATCGCCTGGCTCTGAGAACGCAGCACCATCTCGTTGACCATCGTCTGGTGCGGCGTGTCGTCTGCCTTGGCGAGGATCATGTTGAAATTGTTGGCGCGCATGTTGCCGCCCTTGGCAAGCGATATGCCAAGCGTTGCCAGGAACTCGCGCAGCACTTCCTGCTTGGCGAGCGTCGGCCCGTCATGGATACGGTAGATCAGGACTTGCCGCTTCTTCTCCAGCGTCTCGGCGGCCGAGACGTTGGCCTGGATCATCATTTCCTCGATCAGCTTGTGTGCATCGAGGCGCGGCGGCACGAAGACGCGCTCCACGGTGCCGTCAGGCTTTAGCAGGATCTTGCGTTCCGGCATGTCGAGTTCAAGCGGCTGCCGGCGCTCGCGGACGCGCGTCATGATCCTGTAGGCATTCCACAACGGCTTCAAGATTGGTTCCAGAAGCGGTCCCGTCTTGTCATCCGGCTTGCCATCGATGGCCGCCTGCGCCTGCTGATAGGAGAGCTTTGCAGCGCTCTTCATCATGACACGGTGGAAGGTGTGGCCGATTTTGCGGCCTTCCTTCGAAAACACCATGCGAACGGCAAGCGCCGGCCGGTCCTGACCTTCTCTCAGCGAGCAGAGATCGTTCGAGATGCGCTCCGGCAGCATCGGCACGACCCGGTCGGGGAAGTAGACCGAGTTGCCGCGCTTCAGAGCTTCGCGGTCGAGTGGCGAGCTCGGGCGGACGTAATAGGAGACGTCGGCGATGGCGACCGTAACGATAACGCCGTCCGGATTGTCGGGAGAAGGGTCAGTTTCCGCATAGACGGCGTCGTCATGGTCTTTCGCATCCGCCGGGTCGATGGTGATCAGCGGGACATCTCGCCAATCTTCGCGATGCGACATCGTCGCAGGTTTGGCATCGTCGGCTTCGGCGACCACAGCAGGCGGAAATATATAAGGGATTCCGTGAGCATGGATGGCGATCATCGAGATCGCCTTCTCGGATGCGACCGAACCGACAATCGACAGGACCTTGGCGCGTGCCAGGCCGAAGCGCCCAAGGCGAGCGACTTCGACTTCAACCAGATCGCCGTCCTTGGCCTCGCCCTTGTAGTCAGGGTCGATCACCATTTCCTCGCCGCGTCGGTCGATCGGAAGCAGACGGCCGGCTCCTCCCGGCGCATCCTTGAAGACCCCGAGCAGCGCACCGCGGCGCTTGTCCAAAATCTTGATGATGCGCGCCGTGTAGGCCGGCCCACCACGGTCGGCGGCCGGAAAGATCTTCGCCAGGATGCGATCGCCCATGCCGGCAACCAGCGCCTTGCCCTTGCCGTTGCGCCCGGCAGGCGAGGTCGACTGGCGAATAGCGACAGCAGGCGCAACGCCCTGATCGTCAGGCCACTCCGCCGGGCGGCCGATCAGTTCGCCATCCTTGTCGCGCGTCGTGATGTCGAGCACGGTGACAGGCGGCAGTGCGCCCGGCCGGATCAGCGACTTGCGCGTCTTCTGCAGCATGCCTTCCTGCTCCAGTTCGCGCAGGAGGTGTTTCAGCTCGACCCGGCTGTCGCCTTTCAGCCCGAAGGCCTTTGCGAGTTCGCGCTTCGAGGCCTTCTGCGGATGATCGGCGATGAAGCGCAGGATCACGTCGCGGGAAGGCAGGGCTCCGTGAGCGATGTTCAGCGGTTCGGCTGCGGGTTGTTGGCTGGCGCGTCCAATCTTGCCGGGACGCTTGCCCATGCCCTTCATTCTTTCCCGCGGGATTTTGCTCACTCTTTGCTCTTTTTCGTCTTTGCCGGCGCCTTGGCCTTCGCCGTCTTCGGCTTGGCCGCGGTCTTGGTCGTCTTGGTTTCAGCCGCAGCGGCCTTCGCCTTCGGTTTTGCCTTACTCTTCGAAGCCGGTGCCTTGCCGGCCTTGGCGGCGATCAGCGCCAGCGCTTCCTCGACGGTCAGGGCCTGCGGATCGGTGCCCTTCGGCAGCGTCGCATTGACCTTGCCCCAGTTCACATAGGGGCCGTACTTGCCGTCGCGAACCGTGATTGCGCCGCCGTCGGGATGGTCGCCGAGCTCTTTCAGAGCTGCCGCCGCCGTCCTCCCACCCGGCGCCTTGCTCGCCTTCTCGGCGATCACGGTGACAGCGCGGTTGAGGCCGATCGAGAAGACGTCTTCGACGCTTTCAAGGTTGGCGTAGCCTCCATCATGCAGCAGGAACGGCCCATAACGGCCGATGCCGGAAGAAATCATCTTGCCGGTTTCCGGGTGCTTGCCGATGTCGCGTGGCAACGAAATCAGCGCCATCGCCTTTTCGTAATCGATGTCCTCAGGCYTCCAGCCCTTCGGCAGGGAAGAACGCTTGGCTTCCTTGCCTTCGCCACGCTGGATGTAGGGGCCGAAGCGTCCTGAACGCAGGGTCAGTTCTTCGCCAGTCACCGGATCGGAACCGAGATTCTTAGGCTCGTTCAGCGCAACGCCTTCGGCCTCCGAACCGCCTTCTGACGAAAGCTGGCGGGTATAGTTGCATTCGGGATAGTTCGAGCAGCCAACGAAGGCGCCGTATTTTCCAAGCTTAAGCGAAAGATTGCCGGTGCCGCAAACTTGACAGATGCGCGGATCACCGCCGTCTTCTCGTTTCGGGAATACAAGTGGCGCCAGTGCCTCGTTAAGCGAATCGAGGACGTTGGTGACACGAAGTTCCTTCGTATCCTCGATCTGGGAGAAGAAGTCCTTCCAGAAATCGCGCAGCACCTGCTTCCAGTTCAGCTCCCCGGCAGAGATCCGGTCGAGCTTCTCTTCAAGATCTGCCGTAAAATCGTATTCGACGTACTTGGTGAAGAAGCTTTCGAGGAAGGCCGTCACCAGCCGGCCCTTGGCCTGCGGGATCAGTTTGCGCTTGTCGATGGTGACGTATTCGCGGTCACGCAAGGTCGCCAGCGTCGCCGCGTAAGTCGACGGACGCCCGATGCCGAGCTCTTCCATCTTCTTGATCAGCGTTGCCTCGGAGTAGCGCGGTGGCGGCTCAGTGAAGTGCTGAGTCGAATTGATCTTCTGCTTCGCAAGGTTCTCACGAGCGTTGATCTCGGGCAGGCGACCATCCTCGTCACCGTCGTCGCTCTGTTCGCCATCTTCCTTCTGGTCGGTATAGGCGGCGATGAAGCCGTCGAAACGGATCACCGAGCCGACAGCGCGCAGCCCAGCTTTCTCACCTTTGTTGTCGGCGGTGATTTCAGCCGTCGTGCGTTCGATCTCAGCCGATGCCATCTGGCTCGCAATGCCCCGCTTCCAGACGAGGTCGTAAAGCCTCAACTGGTCGGCATCCAGGTACTGCCGCACGCGGTCGGGCGACTGATTGAAATCAGTCGGGCGGATCGCTTCGTGCGCCTCCTGTGCGTTCTTTGCCTTGGTCGAATAGAAGCGCGCCTTCTCGGGCATGTAGCGCTGGCCGAATTGATCGACGATGGCCTTGCGTGCCGCGTCGATGGCTTCGGGCGCCATCTGGACGCCGTCCGTACGCATGTAGGTGATCAGACCAACTGTTTCGCCACCAATATCAACACCCTCGTAGAGCTTCTGGGCGATCTGCATCGTCCGCGACGCCGAAAAGCCAAGTTTCGAGGACGCTGCCTGCTGAAGCGTGGAGGTTGTGAAGGGTGGTCCCGGGTTGCGCTTGACCGGCTTCGCCTCGACCGTGTCGACGACATAGGTCGCGCCTTCCAGAAGTGCCTTGAGCTTGCCGGCTTCTTCGCCGTTTCCGATCGCGCGAGGCTGCAACCGCTTGCCATCAGCCGCAACCAGTTTCGCTTCAAACTCGTCGCCTCGCGGCGTTTTCAGGAGAGCCGAAAGGTTCCAGTACTCTTCAGAGATGAAGCGTTCGATTTCGGATTCGCGATCGCAGACCAGGCGCAGCGCCACTGACTGTACGCGGCCGGCCGAACGCGCGCCGGGGAGCTTGCGCCAGAGAACCGGCGACAGATTGAAACCGACGAGATAGTCGAGGGCACGGCGAGCGAGATACGCATCAACCAGCGGAACATCGATGTCGCGCGGGTCGGCCATGGCGTCGAGCACGGCCTTCTTCGTGATCGCATTGAAAACGACCCGCTTCACGGTCTTGCCGTTCAGGACGCGCTTCTTGTTCAGCATGTCGAGGACGTGCCAGGAAATCGCTTCACCCTCGCGATCAGGGTCGGTTGCGAGGAATAGGCTGTCGGATGACTTCACAGCGTCGGCGATGTCCTTCAGTCGCTTGGCAGACGCGCCGTCGACCTCCCACAGCATCTCGAAATCCTGGTCGGGAAGGACCGAGCCGTCCTTGGCAGGCAGATCGCGGACATGGCCGAAGGAGGCGAGCACCTTGTATCCGGAGCCCAGATACTTGTTGATCGTCTTTGCCTTGGCGGGCGATTCTACCACTACAACATTCATCATGATTCTCTAAAAAAAAACGTGCCAAGCCGGTGCATAAGCAGATGGAATCCCTGCCGTGCCAGGATAACCGGCTCTTCGACATGGACAGGGAAATCGTTTCGGTCAAGTGGTCTGACCTCATTTTTGCGTATTACAACGCGATGCAACCAATGCGAGATAGCGAACGTACTGCAAGTTAGGATAATTTAGGTATCGTTTTTGGAGTGTGGTTCGGGCTAGCCGAAAGGCGGCGTTTCTCTTTCCTCAGAGACTATCCCATGGCGGCCAAGTTCGCAAAGAAAGATACCGGACGATCCGGCTCGCAAGAGAACATCGCGTTCATCAGGCAGATGCTGGCTGAGTTGCGGCGAGTGGCGGAAAAAGAGAACGCCGATATGCTCTGCTATCTGATCGTGATGGCCTATGTGGAGGCCGGCGATCTGCAGGCCCGGATGTAGGGATCTCAGTCGCCAATCGCAAGAGAGACGAAGCCGCCGGGATGGCGATGAAGCCGTCCGGCAATATCAAGCTCCAGCAGGACAAGATAAACCGAAGCCGCCGGCAAACCGGTGTGACGGATGATATCATCGATCTCGACGGGCGTCGGGCAGAGCGCATCGACGAAAAGCGAGCGATCGGATTCGTCGGGCGGAAGCATCGAACGGCCACCCTCGCGCTCCGGCTCCTCGGCGACCGGCGTTGAGTACCGTTCGATCTGCGAGAGGGGCGCCATAGCTTCGGTGACGTCATCTGGCGTCGTGACAATCATGGCACCGTCTTTCAACAATCCATTCGTGCCATGGCAGCGCGGATCGAGCGGTGAACCCGGCACCGCAAATACCAGCCTGCCAAACTCGCCGGCCAGTCTTGCGGTGATCAGCGAGCCCGAGCGCATCGCTGCTTCGACGACAACGACCCCCAGCGAAACGCCGGCGATGAGCCGATTTCGGCGCGGAAAGTCGCGTGCCCGCGGTTCCCAGCCGAACGACATCTCACTGACGGCGAGCCCGTTGCCATTCCAGATATCGTCAAGCAGATCGGCATTCTCCGGCGGGTAGGGCTGATCCAGACCTCCGGCCATGGCGACCACCGTTCCGGTATCGAGGCTTGCACGATGCGCTGCGGTATCTATGCCGCGCGCAAGGCCGGAGACCGCGACATAGCCGGCTCGGCCGCACTGGCGCGCAATCGTGGCGGCGAACTTGGCGCCGCTGATGGAGGCATTGCGGGAGCCGACGATACCGACGCCAGGCTGCGAAGAGACGGCGAGATTGCCTTTGACGGCAAGCAGCGGCGGCGCACGTCGACTTGCTTCAACGCCTGTGTGTATTCTGGCTCGCCGATGCCAACAAAGCGGGCGCCGAAGCGGCGCGCGGCCTCCAACTCCTTATGCGCTTCGCTCTCCGTCGCTATCCGGATGGAGAGCGTGGCGCCGCCGCGCGCAGAAAGCTCGGGCAGGGCGGCCAGCGCCGTCTCGGCGGATCCGAAGTGATTGACGAGATCGCGAAAGGTCGCAGGCCCGACATTGTCCGAGCGAATGAGACGCAGCCGCGCGGCGCTGAGAGCGTCCATCCTATCCCTTCGCCCCGATCTTGGTTTCCGTCCCGCTCATCAGGCGGGAGATATTGGCCTTGTGCTTCCAGTAGGAGATAATAGTCATGATGGCCATAACAGCTGCAACCTTCTCGGCGCCCAGTATCCACAATGCAACCGGAATTACAAGCATTGCAACCAGTGCTGAAAGCGATGAGTACCGGGTCGTGAAGGCGACGGCCAGCCAGACCGCGGCGAAGACGAGAACCATGATCGGCGCAATGCCGAGCAGTGTTCCGATATAGGTGGCAACACCCTTGCCACCCTTGAAGCCGATCCAGACCGGGAAGAGGTGACCGATAAAGGCAAAGAAGCCGGCGATCAGCGCCGCCTCGCTGCCCAAAAAATAGCCGACGATCCAGGCTGCTGCAGACGCCTTCAGAGCATCGAGAAGAAGCGTTGCGGCTGCAAGCTTCTTGTTGCCGGTTCTGAGCACATTGGTCGCGCCGATATTGCCGGATCCGATGCTGCGGACGTCACCGAGCCCGGCTGCCTTCGTCAGGATCAGGCCGAAAGGAATGGAGCCGAGCAAGTAGCCGATGGCGGCAGCCACGAGCGCGATAGGCAGCGTGATCTGCCAGGTCATAAGATCCGAGACCATGTTCCCCTCCGGTGGTCTTTTTATATGCTATGCACGCACTGTCCGGCGACATAGGTCGCTACAGCGCGTCCGCTGAAGCGCGCGTCTTCGAACGGCGTATTCTTCGAGCGGGAAAGAAGCATGTCCTTCGAAACCAGCCAAGGGTCATCGAGGTCGATCAGCGTAATATCTGCCTTCGCGCCCGGCTTCAGCGTGCCCGCCTCGAGGCCGAAGATCTGCGCCGGCCGCGTCGACATGGCATCGATGAGGCGCATCAGGCTGACCTGGCCGCTGTGATGCAGGCGGAGTGCCGCAGCAAGCATCGTTTCAAGGCCGATGGCGCCATCAGCCGCTTCGCCGAACGGTAGGCGCTTTGTGTCGACATCCTGCGGATCATGCGAGGAGACGATGATATCGATCGCGCCGCGCGCCAGCGCATCCACCATCGCGACGCGATCGTCTTCGGATCGCAGCGGCGGGTAGAGCTTGAAGAAGGTGCGGTACTCGCCGATGTCGTTCTCATTGAGGGAGAGATTGTTGATCGAGATGCCGCAGGTCACGGTCGCACCGCGGCTCCGGGCAAGCTCAATCGCCTCGACCGATTCCGGCACGGAGATCATCGCGGCGTGGTAGTTGCCGCGCGTCAGCTTGGCGATGCGCAGGTCGCGCTCGAGCGGGATCAGTTCCGCTTCCTTCGGGATGCCGCCGAGACCGAGCCAACTGGCAAACAGTCCCTCATGCATGACACCGGTGGCGCCGAGATATTTGTCGCGGGTCTCGCAGGATATCACCGCGCCGAATTCGCGCGCATAGGTCATCACCCGGCGCAGGACCTGCGTGTCGTGGACACTCGAGCGGCCGTCGGTGAACGCGACTGCGCCCGCTTCCATCAGCAGGCCGATCTCGGTCATTTCCTCGCCGGCAAGATGCTTGGTGATCGCCGCAGCCGGATAGACGTGGACCAGCGCCTTGTCCTTCGCCGTCTTCTTGACGAACTCGACCAGCGCGATGTCGTCGATGACAGGATCGGTATCCGGCATCATGATGATCGAAGTGATGCCGCCGGCTGCCGCCGCACGGCTCGCCGATGCCATTGTCTCGCGATGTTCGGCTCCGGGTTCACCGATATGGACGCGGGCATCCACCAAGCCTGGGGTGGCGACGAGACCGGTGCAATCGCGCACGTCGGCGCCAGCGGGCGCTCCTTGGTTCTGCGCATCCGCGCCGGCTGCCACGATCATGCCATCCTTGACAATGATCGTGCCGACTTCATCGAGATTGCGCGAGGGGTCGATGATACGAACGTTCTTGAGGACGATCGAGTTCTTCATGCGCCGGCTCCTTCGGTACGCGGACCCTGATTTTGCGAGACCAGCAGCGTCTCCATCACGGCCATGCGCACCGCGACCCCCATTTCCACCTGTTCTGCAATCACGCTCTGCGGTCCATCCGCAACCTCGGAGGAGATCTCGACGCCACGGTTCATCGGGCCGGGATGCATGACGAGGGCATCTTCCTTCGCCGCCTTGAGGGTCTCCGCGTCGAGCCCATAGAAGTGATAGTACTCGCGAACCGACGGCACGAAGGCCCCGGACATGCGCTCGCGTTGCAGGCGCAGCATCATCACCACGTCAGCGTCCTTCAGGCCCTCCTTCATGGAATGGAAGACCTCGACGCCCATGTCGGCGATGCCAGCCGGCAGTAGCGTTGCCGGCGCGACAACTCGCACGCGTGCGCCCATGGCATTCAGCAAAAGGATGTTCGAGCGCGCCACGCGCGAATGCAGGACGTCGCCGCAGATCGCGACGATGATGCGCGACAGCTTGCCTTTGGCGCGGCGGATTGTCAGCGCGTCGAGAAGCGCCTGGGTCGGATGCTCGTGCTGGCCGTCGCCGGCGTTGACCACCGAGCAGGAAACCTTCTGCGCGAGCAAGGCGGCGGCACCAGCGCTCGAATGGCGGATGACAAGCACATCGGGCCGCATCGCGTTCAGCGTCATCGCCGTATCGATCAGCGTCTCGCCCTTCTTCACCGAAGAATTGCCGACGGACATATTCATCACGTCGGCGCCGAGGCGCTTTCCGGCGAGCTCGAAGGAAGATTGGGTGCGCGTCGAAGCTTCGAAGAACAGGTTGATCTGTGTCAGGCCTCGCAGCGTCGAGGTTTTCTTCTCTCTCTGCCGACTGATCTTGACGGCCTCGTCGGCCTTGTCGAGGAGAAAGGTGATATCCTGCTCGGTGAGCCCTTTGATACCGATGAGGTGGCGGTGGGGAAAGAAGACCATGAACCTGCCTCTTGCTGTCGTCTGCGGGGTCTATAAAGAGTGAGCCGGGCGGCGGCAAGCTTGCGCTGTGGGCAAAGGCCCGTCTCCCCCTGCAATTTTACCCGAATTCAACTATTGCAGAGGTAGGGAAATTATAACTTCCGGTTTCCCTTTGCCTGCCTCTTACACTAGAAGCGATTCATGACGCCTGCCGAAGAGAAACTTGCCGAACTCAACCAGCCGAGCCTTTGGTCCGGCATCAATGCCTACAGGTCCGATCCGCTGATCGTCGATCTGACCGGCACGTTGCCGCGTGGGATCCGCGACGACCTCGACAATATGGGGCGGTACGTGACCTCGCCGGAAGCGCAGGAGCTGGCGCGCATGGCGAATCAGGGCACGCCGCAGCTGCGCACGCACGGTCCGCGCGGCGAGCGGCTCGATGTCGTCGAATTCCACCCGGCGTGGCACGCGCTGATGCGCCGTTCGATGGCATCGGGACTCCACTCGTCGGTCTGGGATCCGCAGGCGGACACCGAGGCGAAGAACCAGGCGCACAAGGTCAGGGCAGCGCGCTTCTACCTGACCGCACAGCTGGAATCCGGTCACCTGTGCCCGCTGACGATGACGAGTGCGTCCGTCGCGGCGCTGTCGGCTTCGCCGGCCGTGCAGAAGGACTGGGCGCCGAAGATCCTGTCGCGCAAATATGATTCCACCAACAAGCCGGCGATGCAGAAGTCCGCCGTGACCATCGGCATGGGCATGACCGAGAAGCAGGGCGGCACTGACGTCCGCGCCAACACGACGACGGCGGAAAAGGTCAGCGAAGGCATTTACCGTCTGTCCGGTCACAAGTGGTTCATGTCGGCGCCGATGAGCGACGCCTTCGTGATGCTGGCGCAGACGAAGGATGGAATGGGATGCTTCCTCGTTCCACGTCTGCTGGAAGATGGCTCGGCAAACGGCCTGCACTTCCAGCGTCTGAAGGACAAGGTCGGCAACCGCTCCAATGCTTCGTCAGAAGTTGAATTCAGCGATACGTTCGGATTTCTGCTCGGTACGCCGGATGGCGGTATCCGCACTATTCTCGACATGGTGACACTGACGCGGCTCGACTGCGCGCTGGCCTCCTCGGGCATTATGCGCGCCTCGCTGGCTGAAGCCGTGCACCACACCCGTGGGCGCAGCGTCTTCGGCAAGATGCTGGTCAGCCAGCCGATCATGACGCGCGTCTTGGCCGATATGGCGCTCGATGTGGCGGCGGCGACAGCGCTGTCCTTCCGCCTTGCCGATGCGTTCGACAAGGCGCGCGGCAGCGCTGAAGAAGCAGCCTACGCGCGTGTCATGACGCCGGTTGCGAAATACTGGTGCTGCAAGATCGCGCCGCCATTGATCTACGAGGCGATGGAGTGCATCGGCGGCAGCGGCTACATTGAGGAGCGCCCGATCGCTCGTCATTATCGCGAAGCGCCGGTCAATGCGATCTGGGAGGGCTCGGGCAACGTCATGGCGCTCGACGTGCTGCGCATTCTGAACCGCGGCAAGGATCTCTTCGAGACGGTGTTTGCCGGGCTCGCGCGCGATCTCGGCCCGGCCGGGAAGAAGACGATTGATGTGCTGCGCGCCGCCATGGCGCTCTGCGAGCGGGACGAGGGCGCTGCGCGCCTCCTGGTCGAGCAGTTGGCGCTCGCCGCCGGCGCCGCCGAGCTTTATCGCCTTGGGGCGGGGCGGATCGCCGATGCCTTCATCGAGACCCGCCTCGCGGGCGGCTGGCGCTCGACCTATGGCATGCTGGATTCACGTTTCGACGCCAGCTACATCGTCGATCTTCTTTATCCGCCGGCAAGCTGATGACAGCGCTGCGTCCCATCCGCACCGATGATCTCGAGCAGATCTATCTGATATCGCTGGTGACGGGCGATGCTGGCGGCGATGCGACCAGATTGCATCGCGACGGCAAGCTGATCGGACACATCTATGCTGCGCCTTACGTCTTGCTCAGTCCGGAAACCGCTTTAGTGGCGGAAGATTCTGAGGGCGTGGCCGGGTATATCGTCGGCGTTCACGACACGCGTTCCTTCGAGGAGCGGCTGGAGCGCGAGTGGTGGCCGGCGCTTCGCAAGGTTTACGCCGACCCGCAGGGCGATTCTGCCGGCTGGGACGCGGATCAGAAGCGCATTGCCACAATCCATCACCCGGCGCATGCGCCTGCAGCGCTGGTCGAATCCTTTCCGGCCCACATCCACATGAACCTCCTGCCGCGATTACAGGGACAGGGGATGGGCACCAAGCTGCTCGATCGATGGTTTGCCGATGCGCTGGATGCAGGCGTGGAGGGTGTCCACCTCGGAGCCAGCGCGAGCAATCATGGTGCGGTACGATTCTGGGGCTCTCGCGGTTTCGCCCGCCTCGCTCCACCGCTGGTGGAGCCTTCCGACCGGACCGTCTGGTTTGGGCAGAAACTCTAGGGGCACAGCACTTGTGTCGCTGAGCGGTGACACCTGCTCACCTGTTTGCACCCATAGCAAACTGTCCACAATCTTTGAGCGGCCTGTCCGTTGCCGGGTCCGAGCGGCGTTGCTACTCACCGCAAAGTGACAATTCGGACCGAATCCCTGATGCTCAATGATCCCATGGTGTTGGCGCCCGTAGTCGGCAGCGTCGTCGTCGAACCCGAAAAGCGTATCCGCGACCGAAGCGCGACGGAGAAAGCGATCCTCTGGGCAGCCAAGTCGCTGCTGGCGGAGGAGGGGTTCCAGAATTTCGGCATCAACGCCGTTGCCCGCCGCGCGGGGTGCGACAAGCAGCTGATCTACCGCTACTATGGCGGCCTCAACGGGCTGGTGGAGGCGATCGGCGCGGATCTTGGTACCTGGGTCAAGGATCGCATTCCCGAAGATACCGGCGGCATGTTTCTCCTGACTTACGGCGATCTGATGGAGCGGCTATCGCTGCTGTTCCTCGAGGCCTTGCGAGACGATCCGCTTGTTCGCCGCATCGTCGCCTGGGAAGTTTCCGAAAACACCGAGCAGGTGAGGCGGCTTTCGGAGGCGCGGTCGAAGGCCTTGGCAAACTGGCTCGATCGCATGCGCGGATCGCTGACGCCGCCGAAGGGTGTCGACGTCCTGGCCGTCAATGCGATTCTGATCGCAGCTATCCAGCATCTCGTGCTTTCCGCGTCCTCGAGCGATCAATGCGCGGGCCTCGCATTGAAAACGCCGAGGGATTGGGAGAAGGCGGCGACCGCCCTGAAGCGCATCGTTCGCGGAGTCTACGGCTGAGGCGAGTTCGGCCATCCACAGGCGTCCCGTTACGCGTTAACCTTAACAAATGGTTTACGTTGCGCTCTCGCGGTTAACAAGTCACGTTGCTGGGCAGTCCAAAATGTTGGGTGTCTGGGACCATGGGAACCAAAATCGCGAGAGCCACGTTTCTTGTTGCCGCGATGATGTTTTTCGCTGTGCTTGCGCTGGATATTGCCGTACCGGCGCTGGTTCTGGGTTCGATGGCGTTGTCGATATGGGCGGTGTCTTACGAGGGACTATCCATTCGAAAAGAACGAGAGACGACCGCATGAAGTGGTTCCTGATCTTCTGGGCCGGTCCCATTGTCTTCCTAGCGGGATGGTACTGGCTCTCTTACTACGACATGAATTTCGGTATCTTCATGCTCAGCAGGCAAGTCCATGACCTGACCTTCGAGATTTATGGGAAGGTGCTCGGCATTCCTCCGGAAACCATTCCGCCGCTGGTCGCCCGTGCGATCGTCGTCGACAGTCTTGTCGTTTTCGCAATTATTGGGTTCCGCCGGCGTAAGGCGATCACCGCATGGTGGCGTGCCCGTCACGCATCGAAATCGTCCCATGCCGCTCTGCCGAGCAAGGAAAGCCTGTCGAGCGCTCCTTGAAGAATGAAGCTTGCCGCCGCCGAGTCGATGCGCTCGGCACGCTGCCTGCGCGATACGTCCATTTCCAGTAGCGCGCGCTCGGCAGCGACCGTCGACAGACGCTCGTCCCAGTAGACGAAGGGCAAGGCGGTCTTCTGCTCCATGTTGCGCACGAAGGCGCGTGTTGCCTGCACGCGCGGCCCGGCCGATCCGTCCATGTTGATAGGCAGGCCGATGACGAAGGCCGCGGCCTTCTCCTTCTCGGCAAATTCCAGCAACGTTGCCGCATCGATCGTGAATTTCTCGCGCTTGATGACAGGGCGCGGCGTCGAAAAGCGCCGGCCGAGATCGGACATCGAAAGCCCGATCGTTTTCGTGCCGAGATCGAGACCCGCGATCGCCTGTCCCGGCTGCAGCGCAGTTGCCAGTTCTTCGATCGTCAGCACCGTCATCGTCGTTCCATCCCGTCAAAAGAATTTGAAGCAGTGCCGCTTTTCTTTGTAGCGGCATCGGATATGTCCATAACGAGCAAAGCAGGCTTTTGCATCGGCAATAAAGGAGAATTTCATGAAGATCACTTGGCTTGGTCACTCTGCTTTCCGCATCGAGATCGGAAGGGCAAAAATCCTGCTGGATCCGTTCCTCACGCACAATCCGTCCTTTGCGGGGCAGGCTGCAAAGGATGTTGCCCGCGGCGTCACGCATATTCTTCTGACGCACGGTCACGGCGACCATGTCGGCGACTCGGTTGCGCTTGCCAAGGAAACCGGTGCGGTCGTTCTCGCCAATGCCGATCTCGCCGCCTGGCTAGGTTCGAAGGGCCTGACGAAGATCGAAGCGGGCAACACCGGCGGCACGATCTCGTTCGACGGTTTTTCGGCGACTTTCACCAATGCGCTGCATTCGTCCGCGCAGATCACCGAGGACGGCGTCTCTCATGCGCTCGGCAATGCCAACGGCCTGATGCTGCATTTCGACGAGGAGGCTTCTATTCTTGCCATGGGCGATACCGACATCTTCTCCGACATGGCGCTGATCAACGAACTGCACCAGCCGGATATCGGATTCGTGCCGGTTGGCGACCGATTCACCATGGGCGGCGCGGTTGCCGCTCTCGCCTGCCAGCGTTACTTTAACTTCAAGACCGCCATACCCTGCCACTACGGCACGTTCCCGATCATCGACCAGACGCCCGAGAAGTTCGTCTCCGGCATGGATGGATCGAAGACGGCGGTGAAAACGCCGACGCCGGGCGAAAGCCTTTCTCTCTAGTCGAGGTCCGCTGAACCGCGTCGACTTCGGTCGCGGAATTCTACACAATCCAAAGGCCATGCCCGTTGCACGTGGCGGGCATGGCCTTTATAGCGGGTAGGAAAAATCCTATCCGGAGAATGTCATGTCCGTCGACTTTGCCACCGTTAAGCGCGTAGCGCGCCTTGCCCGTATTGCCGTTTCGGAGGAAGAGGCAAACCGCATGGTTGGCGAGTTGAATGGTATCCTCGGTTTTGTCGAGCAGCTCTCCGAAGTCGATGTCGAAGGCGTCGAGGCAATGACATCGGTCACGCCGATGAAGATGAAGAAGCGCACGGACGAAGTTACCGAAGGCAACAAGGCCGCCGACATCGTCTCGAATGCGCCCGTTACCGATCAGAATTTCTTCCTGGTACCCAAGGTCGTCGAATAAGGCTTTTCGCCGCTTTCCGAACCCGTTGCCATTCCAGATTTGAAGCGAATTACCATGAGCGAACTTACCAGCCTGACCATTGCCGAAGCCCGCACGAAGCTGCGCGCCAAGGAGATCAAAGCGACCGAACTGACCGAGGCCTACATCTCGGCGATCGAGGCCGCCAACGACAAGCTCAACGCCTACGTCAAGGTTACGCCGGAGAAGGCGCTGCAGATGGCCGAAGCCTCCGATGGGCGGCTTGCCAGCGGCAAGGGCGGTGCGCTTGAAGGCATCCCGCTCGGTATCAAGGACCTGTTCGCCACCGAAGGTATTCATACGCAGGCCTGCAGCCACATCCTCGACGGTTTCAAGCCGCATTACGAGTCGACCGTCACCCAGAACCTGTGGGACGACGGTGCCGTGATGCTCGGCAAACTCAACATGGACGAGTTCGCGATGGGCTCCTCCAACGAGACCTCCTACTACGGCGCAGTGATCAACCCCTGGCGTTCGGCCGGCTCCAACCAGCAGCTGGTGCCCGGCGGATCCTCCGGCGGCTCGGCAGCAGCCGTTGCAGCTCACCTCTGCGCCGGCGCCACGGCAACCGATACCGGCGGGTCGATCCGCCAGCCCGCAGCCTTCACCGGCACGGTCGGCATCAAGCCGACCTACGGCCGCTGCTCGCGCTGGGGCACGGTGGCCTTCGCGTCGTCGCTCGATCAGGCTGGCCCGATCGCGCGCGATGTGCGCGACGCCGCAATCCTCCTGAAGTCGATGGCCTCAGTCGATCCCAAGGATACGACCTCCGTCGATCTGCCGGTTCCGGACTATGAGGCAGCCCTCGGCCAGTCGCTGAAGGGCATGAAGATCGGCATTCCGAACGAGTACCGTGTCGATGGCATGCCGGAGGAAATCGAAACGCTCTGGCAGCAGGGAATTGCCTGGCTGAAAGACGCCGGCGCCGAGATCGTCAACATCTCGCTGCCGCACACCAAATATGCCCTGCCGGCCTACTACATCGTCGCCCCGGCCGAAGCCTCGTCGAACCTCGCCCGCTATGACGGCGTCCGCTACGGCCTGCGCGTCGATGGCAAGGACATCGTCGACATGTACGAAAAGACGCGCGCAGCGGGCTTCGGCAAGGAAGTCAAGCGTCGCATCATGATCGGTACCTACGTCCTCTCGGCCGGCTACTATGACGCCTATTACATCAAGGCCCAGAAGGTCCGCACGCTGATCAAGCGCGACTTCGAACTGGCGTTCAACGCCGGCGTCGACGCGATCCTGACGCCCGCAACCCCCTCGTCCGCCTTCGGCGTCGCCGATGAGAATCTCGCCTCCGATCCGGTCAAGATGTACCTGAACGACATCTTCACGGTGACGGTGAACATGGCCGGCCTGCCGGGTATCGCCGTTCCTGCTGGTCTGGACCATGGCGGCCTGCCGCTCGGTCTGCAGCTGATCGGCAAGCCGTTCGATGAAGAAACGCTCTTCAAGACGGCGCATGTGATCGAACAGGCCGCAGGCAAGTTCACGCCCGCCAAGTGGTGGTAACGAGTCGCATCGGTATCAGCCGCCCAAGAGGCGGCCGCTTCGTTGTCGGGTGATTGAGTCCGCTACCTCAGGGGTCGCGGATTTCGCGTTTGTCCATCGCTGGTGACACCCAGGAGGAGGCTCATGTCGGCGTCAGATATCACGCTGATGATCGAAGCATTCGACCGCCTATCGGCGGCAGGTTTCACCGTGGGTCCTGAATGGCAAGCCGTGCATGAAGTCTGCCAGGCGCATGAGGGCGAGGCACCTTTCGACTGGGGGCATGCCATTTGCCACCGCATCGAGGGCGACGACTGGAATGCCGATTATTGGTATCGCCGCGCAGGCAAACGCCGCGGAAGCGGTACGGTTGCCGAAGAATGGTCGGTGATGAAGGCGGCGCTTTCCAAACACCTTTGAAGGGAGCCGCGCGCCATGCGACGCGCGGCTTGGACAGCTATCTGTTGTCCTGTTCTGCTCTTACGAGAACCAGTCCTCGTTCGGTGATCCGGTAAGGCTTGCCGCCCGACGATTTGATGGCCCGCTTCTGCTTCAGTTTCCGAAACAGCTCGAGGCCGAAGCCGGGATAGACCCAGCCGTCGCGAGTGAAGCATTTTACGGCCTCGATTTTCCGGTTGTCGTCGCGTTCGATTTCAATGCGGCCACCTTGGGCCAATAGGTGCAGGATGCGCTGCTCCGTGCGTGAAATATCCATGGAATGTTGATCCGGTCTTGCGCCATGAAGGCGCGCAAAAACGATCTGGCGCCCGAAGAGGCGTCAGGGCTTCGCTTTTTTCGGGCCCGTGCGCGCAAGGAAAACCTGCGGGCAGGGCCTCTACCGGGTCTGAGAAGACGAATTCAACATGCGGCCTTGATACTGGCTAGGCGACATCGCGTCAAGATTTGCAACCGATAGAGGATCTTTCTGCCGCGCCTCGCGCACGAAACGCAAGGCTTGGAGAACGGGGTGATTCGGTGATTTACTTTCGTGGAAACGCGGAGGTAGTGTTGATCCATATTCGCAATGCCCGCGAAGACGAAGCGGAGCTCTTGAGCGAGATCGGAGTAAGAGCCTGGCAGAAGGCCATGGCGGCCATCGGCGAAGGAGATGCCATGGTCGATGCCGCCCGAAGTGCGTTTTTCAATTTCGTCGCAAGTAGCTGGATCACCGCCACTGTCATCGAATGGAACGGACATCCGGCAGGATGGGCAGCACGCGAGAGCCTCGACGAGAAGATTTCGGATTTCTGGATTGATCCTGCCTTTGTCGGTCATGGTCTCGGAACGGCACTCTTGCAGAATATCGAAGAAGACATCGCAGCGCAGGGGTTCGATACGGCGATGATGCAGACGCACTCAGGGAACTCCGAAGCGATCAGCTTTTTCCAGAAGCATGGATACGCAATTCATTGGCTATCAATTGCCTACAATCCCAAGCTCGATCGTGATGTGCCGTCCGTCGGCCTGTCAAAGTCATTGGAATCTGCGGACGATGGCACTTACGGGCTAGTCTAGCAACTGACCTTCCAGCGTGAAGTAGCCGAGAGCGCCCGATAGCAGAAGCGTGGCCACCACATGAAAGACGACGATCGCTCTGAGGTTCGATCGGAAGGGTTCCTTCCGGGTCTTGTGGCGCAGGAGCCGTTGCGCGCAAACAGCGCCGAGGCTGCCGCCGACGAATGCAAGCGTCAGCAAGGTCCTCTCGCTGATCCGCGTGCCATGGTGGCGAGAGGCTTGCTTGTCGAGGAAATAGATCGAGAACACGAAGGCATTCAGTGCCAGGAAAAGCGCGATGAACTTGAGGATATCGGTTGCCATCATGCGGGTCACGCTAGCGACATTGAGTTAACACGCCCCAAACCGGTTGGCTCCCCGCCGCGGAATAGCCGAAAGCCTTGCACCGGCAAGCCATTTCCGTTACCTCACCAGTTGAACAGAACAGCCTGAAAAGAGCATCTCAATGACCATTGTCGACGTTCGCACGCCCGATCCGAAACGCTTCATTCCCGGCGCCACTGGCGATTGGGAAGTCATCATCGGCATGGAAGTCCATGCGCAGGTGCTGTCGAATTCGAAGCTGTTCTCGGGTGCAGCAACGGAATTCGGCAAGCCGCAGAATTCCAACGTGTCCCTCGTCGATGCGGCCATGCCCGGCATGTTGCCCGTTATCAACGAGGAATGTGTCAGGCAGGCCGTCCGAACTGGCCTGGGCCTGAAGGCGCAGATCAACAAGCGCTCGCTGTTTGATCGCAAGAACTACTTCTATCCCGACCTGCCGCAGGGCTATCAGATCTCGCAGTACAAGGATCCGATCGTCGGCGAGGGCAAGATCATCATCTCGCTCGGCCCCGATCGCCAGGGTCAGTTCGAGGATATCGAGATCGGCATCGAGCGTCTGCATCTGGAGCAGGACGCCGGCAAGTCGTTGCACGACCAGCATGCCACCATGTCCTACGTCGACTTGAACCGCTCGGGCGTCGCGCTGATGGAGATCGTCTCCAAGCCGGATATGCGCTCGTCGGATGAAGCCAAGGCTTACATGACGAAGCTGCGCTCGATCGTCCGCTATCTCGGCACCTGCGACGGTAACATGGACGAAGGCTCGATGCGCGCTGACGTCAACGTCTCCGTCCGTCGTCCGGGCGAAGGCTTCGGCACGCGTTGCGAGATCAAGAACGTCAACTCCATCCGCTTCATTGGCCAGGCAATCGAATATGAAGCCCGGCGCCAGATCGGCGTTCTTGAGGACGGGGGGCAGATCGAGCAGGAGACCCGTCTCTTCGACCCGAACAAGGGCGAGACGCGTTCGATGCGTTCCAAGGAAGATGCGCACGACTACCGCTACTTCCCGGATCCGGACCTGCTGCCGCTGGAGTTCGACGATGCCTTCGTCAAGGCGCTCGAAGCCGACCTACCGGAATTGCCTGATGACAAGAAGGAGCGCTTCGTGCGCGAACTCGGTCTTTCGATCTACGATGCTTCCGTCCTGGTCTCGGAAAAGGCGATCGCCGACTATTTCGAAGCCGTGGCGGAAGGCCGCGACGGCAAGACGGCTGCCAACTGGGTCATCAACGATCTGCTCGGCGCCCTGAACCGCACGGGCAAGAGCATCGAGGAAACATCCGTTTCGCCGGCTCAGCTTGGTGCGATCATTGACCTCATCAAAGCGGAGACTATTTCCGGAAAGATCGCGAAGGACCTGTTCGAAATCGTGCTGAACGAGGGTGGCGATCCGGCCGAGATCGTCGAAACCAGAGGCATGAAGCAGGTGACCGATACCGGCGCGATCGAACGGGCCGTGGACGAGATCATCGCCGCCAACCCCGATCAGGTCGCAAAGGTCCAGGCCAAGCCAACGCTTGCGGGATGGTTCGTTGGTCAGGTCATGAAGGCCACCGGCGGCAAGGCCAACCCGCAGGCCGTCCAGGCTCTCGTGAAAGCGAAGCTCGGCATCGAGGAGTAAGACCGTGTATTTCGTGCGCACTGCCAGCGAGGGTGATCTCAGCAAGATGCGCACTTTGCTAGATGAGGGTTTTCGCGCAACCTACGCGGGCCTCTACGGCGAAGCAAAGGTGAATGAGATCATTGCTCACCTTTTTTCGCCAGCTGCGCTTCAGGCGCGGCTGGCGAAGAAGAATGCGGAGTTCCTCGTTGCCGACAACGGCAAGGACATCGGCGGCATCGGTTATGCCGCCATGTCCGACGAGATGACAAAAACCGTCATGCTGCACCTGCTCTATGTCCGTCCGCCGCTGCATCGCCAGGGCATCGGTCGGGAGATCTTTGCCGAGTTGGAAACCTGCTTTCCCGATGCCGAAATCATGCGCCTCGAGGTCGAGCCGCGGAACAAGACGGCGATCGCTTTCTACCATGCTCACGGCTTCGAGGATGTCGGCCGCAATGAAAACGACGGGCCGGGCCAATCCGGCATACCGACGCTGATCCTCGAAAAATTTCTCGAACAGCGCTAGGCCGCAATACGATCATGAGCCAAACCACGATTCGCGAGGCACGCAGCTCCGACGTCGCCGCGCTGGTTGCCATCTTTGCCGCTGATGAACTCGGCGGTCACGGCGACACGACCGCGCCCGAGATATTCGGCAAGTATCTTCGGGCTTTCGAGCGGATTGCTTCATCGCCCGACCAAACGCTTTACGTCGCGGAGTGTGACGGGCAGGTCGTAGGCACATTTCAGACCATGGTCTTGACGTCGCTGATCGGTCGTGGCTCCTCGTCGATGATCATTGAGGCGGTGCAGACGCGGGGTGACATGCGTGGCCAGGGCATCGGTGCCCAGATGATTGAGTTTGCCATTGCGGAGGCAAAACGTCGCGGTTTGCGGCTCGTGCAACTGACGTCGAATGCCAGCCGCACGGATGCGCACCGCTTCTACGAAAGACTTGGTTTCAAGCAATCGCATCTCGGCTTCAAGATGGCGCTGAAATGAGCCGGTGTGGCACCGGAATCACTGGACAATGCGGATCGCTGGCGGCATAAGCGAGGGATCAAATTCTGGTCCCGCTTGCCTTCCGGCTAGCTCAAGGAAAAGACATGAAGAATCTCCTCGTGCAAATCTTCACCTGGTGGAACGGTCAGACGATCGGTACGCGTTTTGCGACCTGGCGTTTTGGCAAGCGCGTCGGTGAAGACGAATTGGGTAATGTTTATTACGAAGGCGGTATGTCATCCTACGGTCTTCCGAAGCGTTGGGTGATCTACAAGGGTTATGCCGAAGCCTCTGCAATTCCGCCGGGCTGGCATGGCTGGATGCATCATCGCACGAATGTCCCGCCGAGCCAGGAAAACTACGTTGCCAAGGAATGGCAGAAGCCGCATCGCGCAAACCCGACCGGGTCGCCGCAGGCTTATCGTCCGCCGGGCTCGCTCGTCGTTCCCGGCGAACGTCCGCGGGTTACCGGCGACTACGACGCCTGGACGCCTGGCAACTGAGCAGCTGGTCGCCGACCCTGCTTTTAGCCACAATTGACTATTACCCGCAGAATGGCCGCAGCGATTGCGGCCTTCGATTTTCAGACGCTGTGGAGACGGGCAGATATGAAGCTTATCACGCGGAACCAGCTCCTGCGTGCCGCCGGGCTTTCCCTGGTGCTTGGCTCGATCCTTCTGCCGCAGGCTGCCTCCGCTGCCCGCATTGAGAACTCGGTTGCGGTTTTCTCCGGCCTCGACAAGATCACCGGCCGTATCACCACCTTCGACGTCTATGTCAACGAGACCGTGCAGTTCGGTGCGCTGCAGGTGACGCCGAAGGCCTGCTATTCGCGCGATCAGGCGGAAGCGCAGAAGATCGATGGTTTTGTGGAAGTCGACGAGATCACGCTCGACCGTAAGATCCGCCGCATCTTCACCGGCTGGATGTTTGCCGACAGCCCCGGCCTCAATGCCGTAGAGCATCCGATCTATGACGTCTGGCTAAAGGACTGCAAGCAGAACTCGGACGTTCCCGCGCCTGACAAGGCAGCCAACTAGTTCCTAGAATTCAAGGTGCGGCGATTCCATTGCCGCCGTGAGGATGTGGGCGTACTCATTCTTCGGAACATCGATCGCCCCGAACGTCTTCAGGTGCTCGGTCGTAAACTGCGTATCGAGCAAGGTGAAACCCTTGGCGCGCAGCCGTTCCACCAGATGAACGAGGCAGATCTTCGAGGCGTCGGTCCGCCGCGAGAACATGCTTTCGCCGAAGAATGCCGAGCCCAGCGACACTCCGTATAATCCGCCGACAAGTTCGTCGCCGTCCCAGGCCTCGACCGAGTGAGCATGGCCGATACGATGCAGTGTCGAATATAGCGTCTTGATGGTCTGATTGATCCAGGTGCTGGGCCTGTCCCCGGTCTCTGCCGCACAGGCCGCAATGACCGCGTCGAAATCGTAATTGAAGCGGATATCGAACGGCTTGCGCCGGATCGTCTTGGCGAGGCTTTTGGAAACGTGGAATTCGTCGAGCGGCAGGACGCCGCGAAGGTCGGGCTCGACCCAGAATATTTCTGGATCGTCAGCCGATTCGGCCATTGGGAAAAGACCGATAGAGTAGGCGCGCAGGAGGATTTCCGGTGTTATGCCTGGAGACTTCCTGCGCGATCCTGCCATTCTTTGTTACGCCGGTTTCTTGGCCAGATATTTTTCCAGCCAGTGGATATCATAGTCGCCGTTGGCGATATCCTGATTGTCCACCAGATCCTGGAACAACGGAAGCGTCGTCTTGATACCGTCGACGACGAACTCGTCGAGCGCGCGGCGCAGACGCATCATGCATTCGACGCGCGTACGGCCGAAGACGATGAGCTTGCCGATGAGGCTGTCGTAGTACGGCGGGATCTTGTAGCCCTGGTACGCGCCGCTATCGACGCGAACACCAAGTCCACCCGGTGCGTGGAAGTGGGTGATCGTGCCCGGGGAGGGTACGAAGGTCCGCGCGTCCTCGGCGTTGATCCGGCATTCGATGGCGTGGCCGTTGAAGTTGATCTCTTCCTGCTTGACGGAGAGCCCGCCGCCCGAAGCGACGCGGATCTGCTCGTGAACAAGGTCGATGCCGGTGATGGCTTCGGTGATCGGATGTTCCACCTGCAGACGGGTGTTCATTTCGATGAAATAGAACTCGCCGTTCTCGTACAGGAACTCGATCGTACCGGCACCGCGATACTTCAGCTTCCTCATGGCGTCGGCACAAATCTGGCCGATCTTCATGCGCTGCTCGACGTTCAAAGCCGGGGAATTGGCTTCTTCCCAGACCTTCTGGTGGCGGCGCTGCAGCGAGCAATCACGTTCGCCGAGATGGATCGCATTGCCTTCGCCGTCACCGAACACCTGGATTTCGATGTGGCGCGGCTGGCCGAGGTACTTTTCCATGTAGACCGCATCGTTGCCGAAGGCGGCCGCCGCTTCGGTACGGGCCGTCGACCAGGCTTCGATCAGGTCGGCCTCGGACTTGGCAACCTTCATGCCGCGACCACCGCCGCCGGCGGTTGCCTTGATCAGCACCGGATAGCCGATTTCGGCAGCCGTCCGCACCGCATCTTCTTCGGTCTTTACCTCGCCGTCCGAACCCGGAACGACAGGAATGCCGAGCTCCTGGGCGGTCGTCTTGGCGGTGATCTTGTCACCCATAAGCCGGATGTGTTCCGCCGTCGGGCCGATAAAGGTGATGCCGTGCGCTTCCAGGATTTCCGCAAACTTGGCGTTTTCGGAGAGGAAGCCGTAACCAGGATGCACAGCATCGGCGCCCGTGATCTCGCAGGCGGCCACGATCTGGTGGATGTTCAGATAGCTGTCGCGTGAGGGCGGAGGACCAATGCAGACGCTCTCGTCGGCGAGGCGCACATGCATGGCGTCGGCGTCGGCGGTCGAATGGACCACGACACACGGGATGCCGAGCTCTTTGCAAGCGCGCAGCACGCGAAGCGCGATTTCCCCGCGATTGGCGATGAGGATTTTCGAGACCATGACGCCCGCCTTATTCGATGACGACGAGGGCTTGGCCGTATTCGACGGGGCTTCCGTCCTCGACGAGGATTTCGGTGATCTTCCCGGATTTCGGCGAAGGAATCTGGTTCATGGTCTTCATCGCTTCGATGATGAGCAGCGTCTGGCCTTCCTTCACGGTCGCGCCGAGCTCGATGAAGGCGCGTGCACCGGGAGCCGGAGCCATGTAGGCGGTGCCGACCATCGGAGCGCTGACAGTGTTGGCAGGGTTGCGTACCGCCGCTGCCGGAGCCGCAGGTGCTGCAGCTGCCGGGGCCGCTACGGCCGGAGCCGCTGCGAACGCGGGCGCAGCCATCGGAGCCTGAATGTACTGGGTGTTGCCGGCGCGCGAAACGCGGATGCGCAGATCGTCCTGCTCGACTTCGATTTCCGTCAGATCCGTGTCGTTGAGGATGTTCGCGAGGTCGCGGATCAGCGCCTGGTCGATACCGTTTTTCTTCTCAGCCATGAGTGTTTGCCCTGTCTTCTTTTTATGCCGTAAGATTCTTCAGCGCCTGGAGCGCCAGAATATAGCTGTAAGGCCCGAAGCCGCAGATGACGCCTTTCACCGCTGGCGCAATCATCGACTTGTGGCGGAATTCTTCCCGCGCGTGAACGTTGGAGATATGGAGCTCTATTACCGGAATGGAAATAGCGCGAATTGCATCGTGGAGCGCGACCGACGTATGCGTGTAGGCACCTGCATTGATCGCGACACCAACGGCCTTGTCGTTCGCTTCATGGAACCAATCAACGAGCGTGCCTTCGTGATTGCTCTGGCGAAAATCAATATCGAAGCCGAGCTCACGCCCGGCCGCCTTGCAGTCCGCCTCGATATCCTGAAGGGTCTTGCCACCATAGATGCCGGGCTCTCTTTTGCCGAGCATGTTCAGGTTGGGGCCGTTCAGGACGAATATCGTTTGCGTCATCGAATGTTCCAATAAGTGCGGGACGGCAACCTATAGACTCCCCACGGGCCTAATGAAAGCCCTTTGGGAAGCGCAGCCCGAATCACGCCATATTTGTCCACATGGCTGAAACGCTTCGATTTTGGCGATTTGATGAGCGTCGCCTCAGCAACTCGTCTTGCCGCAGGCGCGCATATTCTTCACCTTGGCTTCAAGGTCGTCGAAGCCAACCGCGCCTTGAACGAGCTCGTTGCCGACCACATAGGACGGTGTGCCTGTGATGCCGAGGCTCTGAGCAAGGTCATAGGTTTCCTTGACGGAAGCATCGCTGGAGCTCTTGGCCATCTCATCCCTTATCTGCTTTTCGCTGACGCCAAGGGACTCTGCGACTTCGAGAGCGCTCGCTTCGTCGGCGCGGCCGTCGCGGCCAAGCAATGCGATGTGGAACTGGCTATATTTCTGCGGCGCCAGTTTGCGGAATGCGTCGGATACCTTGTGTGCGGCAACCGATTCCGGTCCGAGGATTGGGAATTCCTTGAGCACGAAGCGGACGTTCTTGTCTTTTTCGAGCATCGTCTGCATGTCCGAAAGCGCATGCCTGCAATAGCCGCAATTGTAATCGAAGAATTCGACGATCGTGATGTCGCCCTTCGGGTTGCCGATCGCCAAGTCATACTTCGAATCGAAGATCGTCGACTTGTTGTCAGCAATCACGGCGTTGGCTTTAACGAGGCGCGCCTGCTCCTGCTTCTTCTGCAGCGCATCCTGAACATCGAGCATGATCTCTGGATTTTCGATCAGGTATTGCTTGATGAACTCGCCGAACTCCTTCTTCTGCGCGTCGTCGAGTGCTGCCGCCGGATAGGCAGTTGCCACCGAGGCAGTGAGCGCGAGCGCGGTGAAGATTTTCGGAAGTATGGCCATTATATCCTCGTCATCAGCAGTTTACATGCGTCGGTTCTAGGCGTCGAATAACACTGCCCGGTTAACGGCGGCACGCCGCTGCCGCCAAATTACGGTGCGTCCGGTCGTCTTCAAACAGGAATTTTCGCATCCGCGGTTCAATCGCGGGATTGTGATGACCCGATTATTGCGGCAATTGTCTGGCCGCAAGCAAAGTTAGAGAGAAGCGATCTTGTTTTCCATTTCCCAACGCAGCGAAGTCGAACCCTTTCATGCCATGGATGTTCTGGCGGAGGCGACAAGGCGGCGAGCGAACGGCCATCCGGTCATTTCCATGGCCGTCGGCCAGCCATCCCATCCGGCGCCGCGGGCCGCGCGGGAGGCAGCGCAGGCTGCGCTTGTGGAGGGCAAGATCGGCTACACGGACGCGCTTGGTACGACGAGACTGAAACAAGCGCTGGCCGACCATTATCGCGGCCGTCACGGGCTGAAAATCGATCCTGCACGGATCGCGATAACGACGGGTTCTTCCGCCGGCTTCAATTTGGCGTTTCTCTCGCTGTTCGATGCCGGCGACGCGGTCGCGATTGCCCGGCCGGGCTATCCCGCCTACCGCAACATCCTCGGCGCGTTGGGGTTGAGGGTGATCGAGGTGCCGGTAACGGCCGAAACCCACTTCACGTTGACGCCCGAGAGTCTCGAGGCCGCGCAAACGGCAAACAATGTCAGGCTGAAGGGCGTTCTGCTGGCGAGCCCCGCCAACCCGACAGGTACCGTGACCGGCCGCCAGGGGCTGAAGTCCTTGGCCGACTATTGCGCGGCCAATTCGATCGCGTTCATTTCAGACGAAATCTACCACGGACTGACCTTTGCCGGCGAAGAGACCAGCGCGCTGGAATTGACCGACGAGGCGATCGTCATCAACTCCTTCTCCAAATATTATTGCATGACGGGATGGCGGATCGGCTGGATGGTGCTGCCCGAGCGGCTGGTGCGCCCGATCGAGCGCGTCGCGCAAAGCCTCTACATCTCGCCGCCCGAACTCTCGCAGATCGCCGCGACGGCCGCTCTCGGCGCGGCCGCGGAACTCGATGTCTACAAGGCGAGCTACGCGGCCAACCGCGATTTTCTGCTGAAGCGTCTGCCGGAGATCGGCCTGTCCATCGCATCGCCGATGGATGGCGCCTTCTACGCCTATGTCGACGTAACGCGCTTTACCAATGATAGCATGGCCTTCGCGAAGCGGATGTTGGCGCAGATCAACGTCGCCGCGACGCCGGGCCTGGATTTCGACCCGCTGGAAGGTAATCGCTCGATGCGCATGTCCTACGCCGGTTCCGAAGCCGAGATCATCGAAGCAATCGAACGTATCGCAGCGTGGTTGAAATAAGTTTCTTCTAATGGAGAGTCCTCTGGAGACTTGCTAAGGCAATTTCTGAGCGGCTTCGCGGCGGGCCGCCCTACTTAGTTAGCCGATTTGGCAATTCTCACGGTCGAGCTGCGACACCAGCGCCAGGATCGTTTCTGAAACCGGGGTCGGCGTTGCCGTCAGGCGGCCCAGTGAAACGACCATTCCCACCAGCGGCGTAGTCTCGAGCGACTTTCCCGCCAAGAGGTCTTGGAGCATAGAGGTGCGAACGGGCCCGATCTGTCGGGCCTGTTCCAGTCGCTGCTCGACGGACATCCCGACATTCGCGCCGAGCGCCTCTCCGACCGCCTTTACCTCCTTCATGACCTTGCCGATCTGGTCGGTGATTGCCGCATCGGCCATCAGGTTGGACATCAAAGATCGCGTCAGCGCACTTATCGGGTTGAAGGAGGCGTTGCCCATCAGCTTGCTCCAGATGTCGTCGCGAATTCGGCTCGAGAGCTTCACGCCGATATCGGCGCGCTGCAGCAGCGCTTCGACGTTGCGCAAATCATTGCTGATGTCGCCGGAGGGCTCGCCGAGGATGAAATGCCCTTTGTTGCTGAGCCTGATCTCACCGGGCTTGCTGACTTCAGCGCCCTGATGGGCGACGCAGCCGATGACGCGTTCCGGGCCGACAAGTCGCCATAGTTTGCCGCCCTCATCGAGCTCATCGAACTGTAGTTCCGCATGCCCACTGTCCTGATCGCGATGAAAATACCACCACGGAATGCCGTTGAGGATCATCATCACGCGTGTGCCATCTTTCAGCAGAAGGCCGATTCCCTCTGCGGCGGCGCTGAGCTGGTGGCCCTTTAGCCCGGTGATGAGGAGATCCTGCGGCGGCAGTTCCCTCGGATTGTCGGTCGCCGTGAGGTTTATGGTGAGGGGTGCTTCGACGTCCGCCTCCATGAGACGCAACCCATCGCGTCGGATGGCGTCGAGATGAGCGCCGCGGGCAACGACCGAAACTGTCGCCTCTGCGCCGATTGAAGAGGCAAGCTTGGCAGCGATGGCGCCGCCGAGTGCACCGGCGCCGAAGATGCAGATATTTCTGAAAGACATGGGACGTTGTTTCCGCGATTGGTGGTCGCGCTGAACTTAGGTCATCCATTTCTCAAGGCGAGTGATATTTTGAAGCCGCCGAAAGGTTTTAGTGGCCGCTGCCGGGAATAAGTTCGTTCCGGCGAAGCTGGTCGATGGCCGCCACGGCATCTTCGGCAGACCAGCCCGCACGGATGGCCGCGGCGATCATCCGGACTTCGGCCTCCTCTTCGATCTTGAGGAACAGTGGTTCTAAGGCCTCTTGAGCCGTAAGAATATGCTCGTTGGGAGGGGTAACTGAGTGGCGGGTGGCTGGCGTGATCATCTGCACGGTACTCCTCTCTCTGACAGGGGATGATTCAAAATAAAGCGCGAATGCAAAAAAGGTTCCGGATAAAGTTTCAAGGACGCTTCATCTTGTTCTTTCGCCCCGGCTCTGCCTTGTTGCGCCACTACGCTAATGCTCGATTCGGCTCCATAAGAGGTGGAGCCACGACGAAAACGCACGAAGGAGATTGCGATGTCGAACGCCAAGAACGGAATTTCCGAAATGCGCCCCAGAATTACAGTAATTGGTGTCGGCGGCGGCGGCGGCAATGCCATCAACAACATGATAGCGGAAAATCTCGAAGGCGTCGATTTCATTGCGGCCAACACCGATGCACAGGTATTGGCGACCTCCAAGGCACCCCGCCGTATCCAGCTCGGCGCCCATGTGACCGAAGGGTTGGGCGCCGGCTCACTGCCGGAAGTCGGCCGCGCAGCTGCAGAAGAATCGATCGACGAGATCATGGACCATCTGGCCGGTTCCCACATGTGCTTCGTCACCGCAGGCATGGGCGGCGGCACCGGCACAGGTGCTGCACCTGTTATTGCCAAGGTTGCTCGCGACGCTGGCATCCTGACAGTCGGAGTCGTGACGAAGCCGTTCACGTTCGAAGGCAATCGCCGCATGAAGACCGCTGATGCCGGTATCGAGGCGCTTCGCGAGGCGGCCGATACGGTGATCGTCATCCCGAACCAGAACCTTTTCCGCATCGCCGATGCAAAGACCACCTTCGCCGATGCCTTCATGACCGCCGACCGCGTGCTTTATGCCGGTGTTGGCTGCATCACCGACCTGATTGTCAAGGAAGGCCTGATCAATCTCGATTTCGCTGACGTGAAGTCCGTCATGCGCGGCATGGGCCGGGCAATGATGGGCACCGGCGAGGCTTCGGGTGAGGGGCGCGCGATGAAGGCCGCGGAGGCTGCCATTGCCAACCCGCTGCTCGACGATATTTCCATGAAGGGTGCCAGGGGCGTGCTGATCTCGATTTCCGGCGGCTCCGACATGACGCTCTTCGAAGTGGACGAGGCGGCAAGCCGTATCCGCGACGAGGTCCAGGATGAAGCCGATATCGTTGTTGGAGCGATCTTTGATCGCAACCTGGACGGTAAGTTCCGCGTCTCCGTAGTGGCGACGGGCCTCGACGGCGTGGCCGCTGGAACGCAGGCCCGTCCTAGCGTCGCGCTCGGCCAGGACATCCACACGCGTACACTCCAGTAAGTCTCCTATCGCCTGCGCGTCCGATCGGGCGCGCAGGCTTGTCCTGATCCACGCAGTTTTCGGCGTAGTCATTCGCTGGAAATGTCAGGCGGCGGCCCTAAATCCGCTCTCGCCCATTCAGGCGTCCCCGACAGCATCAGGAAAATCATATGTCTCAGGACAAGTCTCCCGTCTGGCTCATCACCGGCTGCTCAACCGGCTTCGGCCGTGAGCTTGCGAAACTCACCATTGCCCGCGGCTGGCCGACGGTCGTGACGGGCGCGCGACAAGGCGCGCGTTGCCGATCTGGCAACCGCTCATGAAGCGAACACGCTGGCGCTGGATCTCGATGTGACCGATCCGACTCAGGTCAAAGCGGCAGTCGCGGCCGCCGAGCAGCGTTTCGACCGCATCGACGTGCTGGTCAACAATGCCGGCTATGGCTACCAGTCAACGGTAGAGGAGGCGGAAGAGCAGGAAATCCGCGATCAGTTCGAGGCGAACGTCTTTGGCCTGTTTGCGATAACCCGCGCTGTCCTGCCCGGTATGCGGCGGCGCCGGCATGGCCACATCATCAACATCACCTCGGTTGCCGGCTTTATCGGCTTTCCTGGCTCCGGCTTCTATGCCGCTAGCAAGCACGCGGTGGAGGGTTTTTCCGATGCACTTCACGCCGAGGGCAGGCCGCTCGGCATCAAGGTGACCTGCGTCGCGCCCGGTCCGTTCCGCACCGATTGGGCGGGCCGGTCACTCCGGCAGACGAAGAGCACAATTCCGGACTACGCCGAAACCGCGGCAGCCCGCATGCGGCAAACAGCTGAATACAGCGGCAAGCAAGCCGGCGATCCCGTGCGCGCTGGCGAGGCGATGATCCGGATCACGGAAGTGGAGAACCCACCGCGGCATGTCGTGCTTGGCGAACTTGGCTACAACAACGTCACCAACAAGCTGCGCGAACGGCTGGCGCAGATCGAGGAATGGCGCGAAACGAGCCTGGGAGCCGATTTCCCGAAAGAGTAAGGTCGTCAAGGCGTGCCAGAGCGCTCCCTCGAAGCACTGCGTCCGCGACGGGTGCATGACGTTACGCAACTGGTATGGTGGAGGAACATTGAATGGTGAAGATCGCCTATTGTATCGCCGGCGTGCTGATCCTTATCGGGCTGGTCTGGATGGGGCAGGGTAGCGGCTATTTTCCCTACCCGGCGGAAAGCTTTATGATCAACCAGACGTCATGGGTCTATTGGGGCGCGCTGGCTGTCGTCGTCGGACTTGTTGTGATTGTGGTGACGAGGAACGCGCGGCACCGGTCGCACTGAATTCAGCGGCACTGCGAACTGGCCCGGAGTGCAACATACGTCGTCAAGCGCGGCAGCCAACGACTGGGGCACCGAACGGATGGTCATGCAAGCGGCTTGCATGTCGTCACTAACTGGTGATTTCGGGGTGACTACTGCCGCCATAAAACAGTTCGCCGGCGAAAGAAGGCCCTAGCCATGTTTCCGCCGGCGAAGATTGTAACGAGTAAATAGCGGTTTATACGCGGCGCGCGCGAGCGTCCGCTATGTCGGGCCGTGTGCCGTCAGGAGCGCGAAGGCCGTAATGCTTGCTTGCGAATACCCATTCCACATTCCCGGGTTCGAACGGGCGGCGCGGGTTTCTCAGTGCCATCCGGCGCTCGGAGAGGCTGCGCGGCAGGGTGTCGATCATATCATTGACGAAGGTTTCAACGCTGTCTTTCCAGCGAGGCGAGATCGAAACATCGACGCCGCCAAAGCGATGAAAGTCGGGATGTTTCCGGGAATAGCATGCGCCGAGCATCCACGCATGCTGCTGCTTCAAAAAGCGTTCTTTGATAGTCATTCCTAGTCTTTTTCCTTGGCGTCATCGACGACATCGGCCTCGGGGCGGTCGCCTCCGTTCGACCGTTCCGTTGTCCAGCTGCCGTCTGCACGCTGATATGTAATGTCCGCATCCTGGCCACCGAGCTTTTGTCGCTCCGCGGCATGTTTAGCCGCTGCCAATGCTTCTTCGTGAGTTGGGAAAGTTTCCGACCAGACATCGTCCAGGCGGTAGGCCCAGGCGCCATCATGTTCGGCGACGTGGTAGGTAATCGACATCGATCGTTCCTTCAAGGACTTTTCGCAGGAATTTGCGTAGAGGCTCCATGCAGATTGAAAGGCCGAAACGCGGCTCGCCATATGCTTGTTCCGTCGCGGTCTGGCCTGTGTGAGGCTGGATTCAAAGCGAATGGCGACCTTGCGCAAGCGCGGAACGCTTCATAGGCTTGGGGCGTTGATGGATTCGTTCAACGCCTCTTCATAGGAAACTCATGCGCGCTCAGTCGAAGCCGTTCGTCGTCGAAGTCAAATCCTCCCGCCGCCCAGAACGTCGCCAGTCAGCGTCGATCTGGGGCAACCTCGATCTTGCAGCCGTTGCCGAGGAGATTGCGGAAGAACTGCCGCAGCAATCTGCCGCGCTCGAGGAAACCGCCGAGGCGCGATAATTCGGCGATCCTAAGCCGGCAGAAATCGGTAGGAGGCATCCTTGCGCTCGGCATATCCGACGGCCGGATAGGTCCAGTGATAGCCGAGCATCTTGAGCTTTTCGCTCGCGGCGCGATCGAGCAGCATCTGGCGGTTTTTCAGCGCGATCTCAGGTTCGGTGTCGAAGCCGAAATGCCAGGCGGGATGCTCGAAGAAAATCACGTCGTTGGTACAGGCGTCGCCTGTGATCAGCAGGCCGCCGTCGCCCGCCAGTTCGATCGAGACATGGYCCGGCGTATGGCCGCGGGTTTCCAAAATCCGCATTCCGGGAATGATCTCCTGATCCGGGCGCAAGAGCGTCAGCCGGTCCTTGACCGAAAACAGGTCACGTTGCGCGCCTCGCGCAAAATCATGAAGCGCCGACGGCATGTGCATCTCAAAGTCCTTGTGGGTCCAGAAGTCCCACTCGGCTTCGCTGACAAAATACTGGGCGTTCGGATAAAGCACCTTTCCATCGGCCGTCGTCGTCGCACCGGAGTGGTCCGGATGGGCATGGGTGAAAACCACCTTGGTGATCGCTTCGGGCGCGATCCCAAGCGATTGCAGGTTTGCGGCCAATTTGCCCGCGCTGGCCTGGAAGCGGTTACCCGAGCCAGTGTCGATAAGGATCAGGTCGTCGCCATGGCGGATCAGCGGGATGTTGGCCTGGACCGGAGCGGCCGCCGAACTTCCGCCCAGCCGAGGCATGATCGCCTTGCGCTCGTCAGGCGTGGCGTCGGGCAACAAGATCTCGACTGGGAGCGTGAGAAAACCGTCGCTGACGACCGTGATGTCGAACGTGCCATGCTTGAAGCGGTGGAAGTCGGCTGCGACGGCGCTACGTGACGCGAGCATCGCTGCTGCCGCGGCCGTCAACTTCAGCAGATCGCGGCGGGACCAGCCGTCCGAAATGGTATCTCGCGTTATCACAAGCGCCTCCCTTGAAGAGAAAATCCGGCGTGCCGCAGGCGGGGCGAAGAGGACCCGCCTGCGAGTGTTGTCTTGCCTCCGTTCCATCAGAAGGCCGGCGGTCGAGCCAACATCTCAGTCCAGGAAGAATTCCAGCAGATCGGCGTTGATCACATCCGGATGCGTCGTGCACATGCCGTGCGGGAGGCCGGCATAGGTCTTCAGTATGCCGTGCTTCAAGAGCTTGACGGACAGCGGTGCGGAGTCGGCATAGGGAACGATCTGATCGTCGTCGCCGTGCATGACGAGCGTCGGCACCGTGATCTGCTTCAGATCCTCGGTGAAATCAGTTTCGGAGAAGGCCTTGATGCAATCGTAATGCGCTTTTGCACCACCCATCATGCCTTGCCGCCACCAGTTCTCGATAACACCCTGGCTGACCTTGGCACCCGGGCGGTTATAGCCATAGAACGGGCCTGCGGGCACGTCGAGGAAGAACTGCGCGCGGTTGGCGACGAGCGCGGCACGGAAACCATCGAAGACCTCGAGCGGCAGGCCACCGGGGTTCTTGTCCGACTTGACCATGATCGGCGGCACGGCGCCGATCAGCACCGCCTTGGCGACGCGTCCGGGCTTTGCGCGGGCGACGTAGTGGGCAACCTCACCGCCGCCGGTCGAATGGCCGACATGGATTGCATTCTTGAGATCGAGCGCATCTGTGAGGGCCGCGACGTCGGCGGCATAGGTGTCCATCTCGTTGCCCTGCCACGTCTGGCTGGAACGGCCATGGCCGCGCCGGTCGTGGGCAATCACGCGATAGCCCTTGTCCAGAAAGAACATCATCTGCGCGTCCCAATCGTCAGCGCTGAGCGGCCAGCCGTGATGGAAAACAATAGGCTGGGCGGTGGCTGGACCCCAATCCTTGTAGAAGATTTCGGTTCCGTCCGTGGTCTTGATGAATGGCATGATGAAGTCCTCTTTCTGGATGTGATTGCTTTGGTGGTAAAGGCACGCAAGCATCCTGCCGGTGCCCATATTGTCGGGCGTCGGGCAAAGCCTGACTCGCGTCGCCGCCCCTCTACGTCCTCGTCATGACGCGACGTTAGCGGCGCTGCGAGACAACGGTAATTTGACCAAAATCAAGAAGAAGGGAAGATGCCATGTTGAAGAATGGCAGTGATGCTTGCGTGTATAACACCCCTGCGGACGGATAGCGCCGGTAACGCGCCCGTATAGAAGCAACTCGGTTTCGAGGGCTGGTCTGGCGTGGAGCCCTCGAATTGGGCCTCAACATTAAGCTGGGCCCTGGTTATGCCGTTGGGCCTGGCGTTGACTTACTGAGGCGTTGGGCAGTTCGAGAGCGGGTGATGCCGAACCTGGGGCAGGCCGCCTGCAGACGCTCAATTCCCTTCGCAGTCGGTGGCCCGAAGACTTCGTCAGGTCCGTCTTCCTTGATAAACTGATCGAAGAGAGCAGGGGTGTCGATCAGGACGTGCCTGCAATGATTGTCGCTCGGGTTCATAAGCTGGTGCGGAATGCCGCGTGGGAAGAAGGCGCTTTCGCCGGCGGTCACTTGCCGAGGTTGCCGTTGATCACAGCAGAAGAGCGGCCAAGGGCCGCTCTTTGACTTTTGTCTTCGCGTCAAGTTCCCGACCTGGGTCGGACAACGTTCCGGCGGGTGAGGGGTGAAAGCTATCATCATCACCAACCGCCGGAATTGCCGGTTATCAGCTGCAGCCGCTCGTCGCGCCGCAGGTGTCGCACTTCTCGCAGGTGCCGTTGCGGACCATCGTGAAGTTCTGGCATTCGGAGCACATGTTGCCCGTGTAGCCCTGCATGATGGAGCGGGCGCGGCGTTCGGCTTCGACCTTCTTGGCCTCCGTCTTGGCCGATGCCGCGTCGGCGGCGGCCTTGTCGGAGAAGAGGGCGGTTGCCTGCTGCTGGGTCTCGGTTGCGATCTCCTCGGCCACTTCCTCGGCGATCTCTTCGGCCAGTTCCTTTGCCCGCTCCTCGTAGTCGCGCTTGAAGGCGACGATTTCAGAGGAGGAGACGGCAAGCGTCGGCTCGATCTTGCGGGCGGCAGCACCCGCAAAGGAGGTCACCGTGGCGCCGGAGGAAGCGCGCGCCGGGGCTGCCGTCGCGGCACCCTTCGGCTCCCCGCCTGCCTGACGCTCGTTGCCCGTTACCAGGGTCGGCTTGTAGCCGCGGGTCCAACCGGTTGAGACGAGGTTCGTCTTGCCTTCCTGGATCCCCTTGCCGAGCGCCGTGTTGGAGAAGTCGGACGTATCGACATGCGCCAGATCGTGGCGGCCGAGGTAGGAGACGGCGAGTTCGCGGAACACGTAGTCGAGGATCGACGTGGCGTTCTTGATCGCGTCGTTGCCGATGACGATGCCGGCCGGTTCGAACTTGGTGAAGGTGAAGGCCTCCACATACTCTTCGAGCGGCACGCCGTATTGCAGGCCGAGCGAGATGGCGATCGCGAAGTTGTTCATCATCGCACGGAAGGCCGCACCTTCCTTGTGCATGTCGATGAAGATCTCGCCGAGACGGCCGTCGCCGAATTCGCCGGTGCGCAGGTACACCTTGTGTCCGCCGACGGCGGCCTTCTGGGTGTAACCCTGGCGGCGGTTCGGGAGCTTCTCCCGCTCGCGGGTGACGCGTTCGACGACACGCTCGATGATCTTCTCGGTGATGGTGACGGCCTGGGCGGCGACCGGCTGCTGCAGCAGATCGTCCAGTGCGTCCTCATCGCTTTCGTCTTCGATCAGCGAGGCGTTCAGCGGCTGCGACAGCTTGGAGCCATCGCGGTAGAGAGCGTTTGCCTTCAGGCCGAGCTTCCATGAGAGCATGTAGGCGCTCTTGCAATCGTCGACCGTCGCGTCGTTCGGCATGTTGATCGTCTTGGAGATCGCACCCGAGATGAACGGCTGGGCAGCAGCCATCATGCGGATGTGGCTGTCGACCGAGAGGTAACGCTTGCCGATCTTGCCGCAAGGGTTGGCGCAATCGAAGACGGCGAGGTGTTCGTTCTTCAGGAACGGTGCGCCTTCCAGCGTCATCGCGCCGCAGACGTGAACGTTGGCAGCTTCGATGTCCTTCTTGGCAAAGCCGAGGTACTCGAGCAGGTTGAAGCTCATGTCGGCAAGCTGTTCGTCGGAAACCTTCAGCGTCGTCTTCATGAAGTCGGCGCCGAGCGTCCACTGGTTGAAGACGAACTTGATGTCGAAGGCCGACTTCAGCGCGGCGTTGACGGCTTCCACCTTATCGTCGGTGAAGCCCTTGGCCTTCAGCGTCGAGGGGTTGATGGCCGGCGCCTGGTTCAGATTGCCGTGGCCGACAGCGTAGGCTTCGATCTCGGCGATCTGGCTCTCGGAGTAGCCGAGCGTGCGCAGGGCTTCCGGAACGGCGCGGTTGATGATCTTGAAGTAGCCGCCGCCGGCGAGCTTCTTGAATTTCACCAGTGCGAAGTCAGGCTCGATACCGGTTGTGTCGCAATCCATGACGAGGCCGATCGTGCCGGTCGGCGCGATGACGGTTGCCTGGGCGTTGCGGTAGCCGTGCTTTTCGCCGAGTTCGAGAGCCTTGTCCCAGGCGCTCTTGGCATGAGCCGCCAGATCCTGGTCGGGGTTCTCGGAGTGGACGAGCGCGACCGGGTTGATCGACAGGCCTTCATARCCAGACGTCTCGCCGTAAGCGGCGCGGCGATGGTTGCGGATGACGCGCAGCATGTTTTCGCGGTTCGGCGCGAACATCGGGAACGGTCCGAGCTCGGAGGCGATCTCAGCCGAGGTGGCGTAGGAAATGCCGGTCATGATCGCGGTCAGGGAGCCGGCAATGGCACGGGCTTCGTCGCTGTCATAGGGAATGCCGGAAGACATCAGCAGGCCGCCGATGTTGGCGTAGCCGAGGCCGATCGTGCGATATTCGTAAGAGAGCTCGGCAATCCGCTTCGACGGGAACTGCGCCATCATCACGGAGATTTCGAGAACAACGCTCCACAGGCGAACCGCATGCTCGTAGTCTGATATGTTGATGCGCTTGGTGGCGGCATCCTTGAACTGCATGAGGTTCAGCGAGGCAAGGTTGCAGGCCGTGTCATCGAGGAACATGTATTCCGAGCACGGGTTGGATGCGCGGATCGGGCCGGCGGCCGGGCTGGTGTGCCAGTCGTTCATCGTCGTGTTGAAGTGCAGGCCCGGATCGGCCGAGGCCCATGCGGCGTAGGAGATCGATTCCCACAGGTCGCGCGCCTTCAAGGTCTTCATGACCTTGCCGTCCTTGCGGGCCTTCAGTTCCCAGTCGCCGTCGTTTTCAACTGCGTGCAGGAAGTCGTCCTTGATCGAGACGGAGTTGTTGGAGTTCTGGCCGGATACGGTCAGGTAAGCTTCGCTATCCCAGTCCGTGTCGTAGGTCTTGAATTCCATGTCCTTGTAGCCCTGGCGGGCAAACTGGATGACGCGACCGATGTAATTCTCAGGAACCTGGTCCTTCTTGGCAGCGCGGATTTCGCGCTTCAGGGCAGGGTTCTTGTTCGGGTCGAAGCAGTCGCCATTGTCGGCTTCGCAGTTGACGCAAGCCTTCATGATTGCCTTGAGGTGCTTGGCGACAACTTTGGAACCGGTGACGAGAGCAGCAACCTTCTGCTCTTCCTTCACCTTCCAGTTGATATACTCCTCGATATCAGGGTGATCGATGTCGACGACCACCATCTTGGCCGCACGGCGCGTCGTGCCGCCCGACTTGATTGCGCCGGCAGCCCGATCGCCGATCTTCAGGAAGCTCATCAGGCCGGAAGAACGGCCGCCGCCGGACAGCTTTTCGCCTTCGCCACGCAGGTAGGAGAAATTGGAGCCGGTGCCGGAGCCGTACTTGAAGAGGCGGGCTTCGCGGACCCACAGGTCCATGATGCCGCCTTCGTTGACAAGATCGTCTTCAACGGACTGGATGAAGCAGGCGTGCGGCTGCGGATGTTCGTAGGCCGACTTCGACTTCGTCAGCTTGCCGGTAAAGGGGTCGACATAGAAGTGGCCCTGGCCGGGGCCGTCGATGCCATAGGCCCAGTGCATGCCGGTGTTGAACCACTGCGGGGAATTCGGGGCAACACGCTGGGTGGCAAGCATGTAGGCAAGTTCGTCCTTGAAGGCGAGGGCGTCTTCCTCGGACGAGAAGTAGCCGCCCTTCCAGCCCCAGTAGGTCCAGGTGCCGGCAAGACGGTCGAAGACCTGGCGCGCGTCGGTTTCGGAACCGTACTGCTGGTCCTTCGCAACATCCTTCAAGGCAGCGTCATCGGCAACCGAACGCCACAGGAAGGAAGGAACCTCGTTTTCCTCGACCTTCTTCAGCTTGGCGGGAACGCCGGCCTTGCGGAAATACTTCTGCGCCAGGATGTCGGCGGCGACCTGGGAGAACTGCGCCGGAACGTCGATGTTCTCGAGGCGGAATACGATCGACCCGTCTGGGTTCTTGATCTCGCTCGTCGCCTTGCGGAATTCGATGTCCGCGTAAGCGCTTTGTCCTGCCTTCGTGAAACGGCGTTCTATGCGCATTTCTCTAACCTCTAGCTTGCGCGCCCCGTCCCCGTCGACCAAGGCGCAAGTTTCCACCTCCGGCGGCGCCGTGAGGAGCGCAGCCAGTTCTCGTTTCCGTATTTTCACAGGAGTGTCATCCGGAGATGCTTCTCCCGTATCTTGTAGTGATCGTGGCTGCAAACACTAAATATAGTATTAACAGCTTATTATCGCCAGCCCCGGATGTCACTTTTTCGGAAGATAAAAATCGCGCACGAAACCCCTCATGGCGGTCGCCCTTCATGGACACAACACCCTGATTCTACGCTCGATTTTTGGAGGGAACCGGCCTCGTTAATTCCGGTCCAACTGCCGTCGCAACATCGGAACCTATTAAGTTTGAATCGGGCGATTCCGTCAAGAGGTTGTTTTTAATGAAGCGTTCACCACAACATATTGTGGATCGGGCTGTGGAGAATGGGGAAAAGAAAGTCGTCCAAGAAATTCAATGGGTTGCGAGCTTTCGTCGTCCCGGAGCGTAAAAAATCTAAGAAAAGTTGCGACCGTGTTGATTTGGTTGCAGCTTTTGCCGGCCAAATGCGGCAGCCGATTCGTTGACGCTAAATTCAATCACAATGCGTCGATCGCAATCGTCACTGTTGCGATGCCTATAGGCTGTCCGTTTTCATCCTTGATGACGAAACTTGCCTGCGTTTCTAGCAATTGTGTCTGCTCGTCGCGCTCGGCGCGATCGATGAATATGTCGTCGGACTGTCTTCCGAATGTTTTCAGGAACTTGTCTTCGTCGCCCTGCCAATAGTCGCTGGTTATCGTGCCCTGGCCGACATTTAGTCCGTGGCGATCGGTCACGAAGAATTCAACGATGGCGCCCTGCGAATCATCCTGCTTGGATTTGAGGTATCGCGACACCGGTTTGTTGAGCAGTTGCCTCACCATCTGCCAACCGCCGGCCAGAACTTCGGACCGATAGGTGTTATCCAGCACCTGGATGTCCATGTCGCTGATTTTGCTGAATTTGGTATTCTGAGCTTCGATCGCCTTCCTGACGATCGCGACATTCACCATCGGCTTGACTGTTGTCTCGACATATTTCCGCACGACCGACACATAGGCCGGCTCCGCCGAAGCGGTCAAAGGCGAGAGACAGAGACACAAACCGAAAGCCGCCGCTATCTCGACATAGCCCCAACGCGTCATGTTCATTCCAAAGGTCGCGCCCCGCGACTTTACCTCTAATGCAAGTCCGCAACGCGACACCGTTGCCGCGTGGGAATTGCTTTGAAGGATAAGGTCAGCGCGGGCGACGCGATAGCGGAATCCGATGGGTTAGTTAAACAAAGATTTGTACAATCTGAAATTGTCGCCAATCTGTTGGGTTGCGCCGTGGATGGCGCTCAGCCGCGGCCGGCCTTGGAGATCGGTTCCTGATAGGTGAACCCCATGTCCCACGGGAAGTAGATCCAGGTGTCCTGGCTGACTTCCGTAACGAAGGTATCGATCGTCGGCACTCCCTGGGGCTTCGCATAAACGCAGGCGAAGTGTGCTTTGGGAAGGATCGAACGAACTTCGGAGGCGGTCTTGCCCGTATCGGTAAGATCGTCGATGACAAGGACGGATTCGCCTTGGTCAGCGGTCAGCTCTGGCGCAATGCCCTTCAGGAGCATCATTTCGCCCTGGTTCACGTAGTCGTGGTAGGAGGCGACGCAGACAGTTTCGATCAGCCGGATGTTGAGTTCGCGCGAGATGATTGCTGCGGGTACGAGACCGCCGCGCGTGATGCAGACGATCGCCTTGAAATCGCGCTTGAGCCCAGCGAGACGCCAAGCGAGCGCCCGCGCGTCGCGGTGGAACTGGTCCCAGGAAACGGGAAAGGCTTTATCGGGAAGAGACATGGGTTTGCTCCGCGGCATGAATGATGACACGCCGTTTGTCGGCGGCCGGACAAGGCATTCCGCGATCGGCCAAACGCAAATCGCCCAGCCCAGACTGCGCGAGAGGAGGACCGAAGCCGGAGCTCGTCATCGGTCGCCGCAATTAACGGATTCCGTGGGCAAAACGCAAGCCTTTCACGATTCCTATCGCGACAGCAGCGTCAAGGCCGTCATCGACTGCAGCAGCGTTCTCGTGGTGCCGCCGAAGATCAACTGCCAGAGACGCGAATGAGTGTAAGCGCCCATGACGAGCAGGTCGATGCTGCTGTCGGAGAGGCGATTTTCGATGACGGCCGACGCGGACTTATCAACGCTTTGCGCTGTTGCCAAAGTTACCTTGACGCCGTGACGGGAAAGAGCCGCAGCGATGTCGGCGCCTGCGACGGCCGCAGACTGGAGTGCATTGTCGACTGGATCGACGGAGAAAATCTCGACTTCGTCGGCGGCCCTCAGGATGGGCAAGGCATCGAACGCCGCACGCGCGGCCTCCCTTGAGCCGTTCCATGCGACGAGGACACGCTTGATCGGTTTCGGCTGGCGCATCACAAAAGGAATCATCAAAACCGGGCGACCGCTTTCGAAGAGATAGTTGTCGATGTCTACGTGACTGTCGGACGGCTTCACCGGATCGGCCTGCGAGGCGATGAGCAAGTCGGCGCTTCGGGCACTTTCGATCAACGGCGCCGAGCCGTAGCCGGTGGATGAGGCGAAGCTGCGCCATTCATGGGAAATACCTTCAGCCTGCGCCTTCTTGCGGAAGATGCGTTCGATTTCGAGCGTTTGGGCACGCGCCATGTCCTGCAGTGCCTGCACGGCGACCGGGTCGGGTATCTCCATCGGTGCTACGAGCGGCACGACCGCGACGGTCTCTGCATGAAGTCCGATAACGTAGGCATTGGTCTGTGCGGCAATGGCAAACGCAAAATCGGCCACGGCGGTGGCGTTATCGACGGTATCGAGAATGGCAAGTATGGTTTTGTAGGACATCGGCAATTCTCCTTAGGCGGATGAAATCGACTAATTTTCAACGAGAATGCGCCGGCGAGGGCGCCGGTTCTTTGATGCATATCAACGGCGAGCCGGGATCTCCTCCATGCTACGCCTCTGCCGAGCGGTTTTCAGCCACCTCCTTTGATTGGCGGATGGACTCGATCATAGCGCGCACATCATCTCCCGCTGCATCGACCGCATCCTGTGAGCGTCCGCGGACGACGATTTCCGTTGAGAACGCCTGGCCAATATAGCGGGGATAGGAGCCGATGCTCGTCTCCGGATGAGCTTTCTGGATGGCAGCAAGCGGTGTGCCGATGTCGCCTTCCCCGTAAGGGCAGGAGATACCGAGCGAGAGCACTCGCGTGCCGGTCCGCAATGTCGGGATGACCGCGTCGACCATGGCCTGGAAGACCTGCGGCACGCCAGCCATGACATGAACGTTGCCGATCACGAACCCGGGTGCGGTCGAGACCGGGTTGGGGATATGGCGCGCCCGTTTGGGCATGCGAGCCATTCTCTTTCGGGCTTCCGTAAACTCAAGCCCGCGGCGCGCGTACATCTCGCCGAGCAGGTTCATTGCATCAGCATCGTATTCGCAAGGCACCCCGAACGCTGCGGATACGGCATCGGCGGTGATGTCGTCATGGGTCGGTCCGATACCTCCCGAGGTGAAGATGTAATCGTATTTTGTGCGCAGCGCGTTGAGTGCCTCGACGATCGCATTCTCCTCGTCGCCGACGATGCGCACTTCCTTGAGGTCGATGCCGGAAAGCGTCAGCATGTCAGCCAGGTGACCGATATTCTTGTCCTTGGTGCGGCCGGATAACAGTTCGTCGCCAATGGCAAGCATGGCGGCGGTGACAATCGTCTCATTGGTCATTGGAAATTTCCGAGCATTTGCGTTCCCACATAGGTAGTGCCCTTCTCCAGTCTTGCAAACCGTGTCGCTGCCGCCAACTTGCGAAATGGCTGCAAGCAAGTTTTCGTCTATGACCATTGAACAGTGCGTTCTGCCCTACGGGGCTATGTTCGACACACACCGCTGCTACAACTCCGCACGTTCACGAATTCAAACGCAATTGATGGAGTTAGATAAATGGCTAAGGTACTCGTGCTCTACTACTCGGCTTACGGCCACATCGAAACCATGGCATATGCCGTCGCCGAAGGCGCAAAGTCGGCCGGCGCGGACGTCACCGTCAAGCGCGTTCCGGAACTGGTTCCTACCGAGGTTGCCAAGGCGTCGCACTACAAGATGGACCAGTCTGCCACGATCGCCACGGTCGACGAACTTGCCGATTACGACGCGATCATCGTCGGTGCGGGTACGCGCTTCGGAACCGTTGCTTCGCAGATGCGCAATTTCTGGGATCAGACGGGCGGCCTCTGGTTCACCGGCAAGCTGGTCGGAAAGGTGGGCTCTGTGTTCACGTCCTCGGCCACGCAGCACGGCGGCCAGGAATCCACCATCCTCGGCTTCATCCCCACTTTCCTGCACCAGGGCATGGTCGTTGCCGGTCTTCCCTATGCCTTCCAGGGCCAGATGGGCGTTGATGAAATCAAGGGCGGTTCGCCCTACGGCGCATCCACCATTACTGATGGCGACGGATCCCGCCAGCCTTCCGCGATCGAGCTTGAGGCAGCCAAGTATCAGGGCGCTCACGTCGCCAAGATCGCTGCAAAGCTCGGCTAAATCAGTCCTCACTAGCAGGCGCGGCCATTGGGTCACGCCTGCTTATACCGGGCAACGAACTTGCCAATTCAGCCGTAGAGGTTGTGCAGCTTTGCTGCGAAGAAAAGAAGCGGTATTCCGACGACCGCAATCGCGATCATGTACGCCGTTCCTGCCCTGAACAATTTGAGACGTCGAGCTCTCGTGCCATCCCAATCGTAAACCATTGCCATACTCCCACAAGACTAGCTTACAACTATGCGCAGCCCCAACCGCGGTCCTTCTGGCGCGCGCATACAAGCACATTCGCAAGAGATGATAAAGGCCAATGGACGTTGCTGCCGGAAGTCGGTGCCCTCGGGCATGATAGTGCGAGCGACGGGATCGAAGCCACGTGCCCTATAGCAAGGGGCAGGCCAGCCGCACTTGAGTGCTTCACGGTGAGGGGCCTCAGTCATCTGTTTTCGCTATGACCTCAAAAAATCTATCTATTTGATGAATGTCAATTTTGTTTCTAGGGTCCTTCCAACATCGGATGGTTCTTTCGAGTGAGGACGCGCGAGTGGTTCGGGCGATGAAAGAGCAACCGGTGCCTATCGGAGGATGATCGGCAAAATCTGGAATAACTGCCGCTGTCGAAGCGTTGCTTCGGCGAACGGGTTTCCATTGCCTGCAGCCTTCATCTGAAGCGACATCGGCATTTTTCAATCCTGTTGGACGATGCCCTACTCGAACTTTGCCGGGTTTCCCGGCCAGGACATTTGGAGTTGACTATGGAAGTCACGATTGTTGGTGGTGGGATCGGGGGGCTGGCGCTTGCTCTGATGCTGCACGAAAAAGGGATCCCATCCCGTGTTTACGAGGCCGCGCCCGAGCTGAAGGCGCTCGGCGTCGGCATCAATCTTCTGCCGCATGCCTCCCGCGAACTGTGCCAGCTCGGCCTCGAGGAAGAGCTTGCGAAGGTCGCCATCACGACCCGCGAGTCCGGTTTCTACAACCGCCACGGCCAGCATATCTTCACCGAATCGACGGGTCGCCATGCCGGCTACGAATGGCCGCAATTCTCCATCCATCGCGGCGACCTGCACATGGTCCTCGTCGAGGCCTTCAAGCAGCGCATCGGCGCTGACCGCCTGATGACCGGCTGGTCCTGCACCGGCTTCGACCAGGACGACAGCGGCGTGACCCTGCATTTCGTCGATCCGCGCGACGGTTCGGCCCGGCCGTCCGTCAAGGCCGAAATGGTCGTCAGCGCCGAGGGAATCCACTCCAGGATCCGCAAGCAGCTCTATCCGAACGAAGGTCCGCCGCGCTATTCCGGCATCAACATGTGGCGCGGCGTCACGCGCTGGAAGCCGTTCCTGACCGGCGCCAGCATGGTGCGCGTCGGCTGGCTCAACACCGCCAAGGTGCTGATCTACCCGATCCGCGACGATATCGACGCCGAAGGCAATCAGCTCATCAACTGGGTCGTCGACATCGAAACCGACAAGTACAAGTCTCAGCGCGACTGGAACAAGCCGGGTCGCCTCGAAGACTTCTTCGACGTCGTCAAGGACTGGAAATTCGACTGGCTCGATTGCCCGGCGATGTTCAAGGCCGCCGATGCGATCCTCGAATATCCAATGGTCGACCAGGACCCGCTGGACCAGTGGACCTTCGGTCGCCTGACGTTGCTCGGCGATGCCGCCCATCCGATGTATCCGCGCGGCGCGAATGGCTCGGCCCAGGCGATCCTCGATTGCCGCGCGCTGACCGACGCGCTCGTCCGTGAAGGCGATCCGATCAAGGCCATGCATTCCTATGAGGCGATCCGCCGCCCGGCAACCGCCAAGGTCGTGCTGACAAACCGCGCCAATCCGCCGGATGCGATCCTGCGCGAAGTCTTCTTGCGCACCGAGGACAAGCCGTTCGATCATATTGACGACGTCATTAGCCGTGAAGATCTCGAGCAGCTCTCCACAAACTATCAGCGCATTGCCGGTTATCATAAGGATAACCTCGCTGTACCGGCCGGGTCCTGACGGACCCGGAGGAAAGACGTCGGTTGGGAGGCCTTCATGTCATTGCAGGAAAGTACTTACACCAAGATGGCGCAAAACCATGGACCCCTTGCGAGGATCAACGCGAAATGGCTGGTCATCGCGGCCGTGATCCTCGCCGTCGCGTGGCTCGCCCTCGTGCCGCTCGTCTTTCTGATCTGGCAGAGCTTCATGACCCCGGCGGCAGGCGATGTGCCTGCCGTCTTCACCCTCGATAATTACACAAAGGCCTTCAGCGATAGCCGCATCCTGCCGCTGTTCCGCAATTCGGTGATTTTCGCGACCGGCACGGCCTGTCTGTCGCTGACGATCGGCACGCTCTTCGCGTGGCTGAACGAGCGAACGAACACACCCTTCAAGATGCTCTTCTATGCGGCTTCGATCGTGCCGCTCGTCATCCCGTCGATCCTCTTCACCGTCTCCTGGATCATGATGGCGAGCCCGCAGATCGGCCTCTTCAATCTCATCCTGAAAAATACCTTCGGCATCGCCGGGCCGGTTTTCAACATCTACTCGATGGGCGGGATGATCTGGGTCGAGGGCCTGCATTATTCGCCGGTCGCCTTCCTGCTGATGTCGGCGGCCTTCCGCGCCATGGACCCTTCGCTCGAGGAATCGGCGCTGATGTCCGGTGCTTCGATCTGGCAGATCCTCTTCCGGATCACGCTGAGGCTTGTCTGGCCGGCGCTGGTCGCAGCCTTCTTCATCATGTTCACGCGCTCGATCGAATCCTTCGAGGTCCCTGCGCTGCTCGGCACTCCCGTCGGCATCGAGGTCTTCACCTCGTCGATTTATGACGCGATCCGCGAATATCCGAGCAATGTCGGCCTCGCTTCGTCCTATGCGATCCTTCTTCTGGTGATTGCCTCCTTCGGCATTTATTTCCAGTCGCGGCTGTCGACCAAGGGCAGCAAATATTCAACAGTCACCGGAAAGGGTTTTCGCCCGCGGCCGTTCGATCTTGGCCCGTGGCGCGTTCCTGCCGCCGTCCTGATCGTCGTCTACATGGTGCTGGTGATTATCCTGCCGTTCCTGGTGCTTCTCTGGTCGTCCCTGAACAAATATTACAGCGTGCCCTCCTGGAGCGCGATGCACCGGCTTTCCTTGAATGCCTATGTGACCGTCATCAACTATCCGGCTGTCGGCCAGGCGGTCTGGAACAGTGCGATCCTTGCCTTCAGCGCGGCGACCGGCCTGATGCTGTTGACAGCGGTGATCTCATGGATCGTCATTCGCACCAAGCTGCCGGGCCGCTGGCTGCTCGACAACCTTGCCTCGCTGCCGATGGTCTTCCCCGGTCTCGTGCTCGGCCTGTCGATTATGATTTTCTATCTTTATCTGGATATCGGCGTGTACGGCACGACCTGGATCATCCTGATCGCCTATCTCACCCGCTTCATGCCCTACGGCATTCGCTACAACACGACGTCGATGCTGCAGATCCACAAGGATCTTGAGGAATCCGCCGCCATGAGCGGTGCCTCCTGGGGCCAGAGCTTCTGGCGCATCGTCCTACCGCTCCTGAAGCCAGGCCTGGTGGCGGGCTGGATCTACATCGTAGTCGTCTCGATCCGTGAACTGTCGAGCTCGGTCCTTCTCTACAGCCCCGGCTCTGAGGTGGTCTCGGTGGTGATCTGGGAGCTCTGGCAGAACGGCCAGTATGTCGAACTCTCGGCCTTCGGCGTGATGATGATCCTGGTGTTGTTCACGATCGTCATGCTGGCCCAGTGGGTCGGCAAACGCTTCGGCGTCAAGGAGGCTTGAGGAGAAGCCTCGAGGATTGGCATGGGAGGAGAAAATGCCTGAATTCATGAAGAATGTGCAGCGGCTCTGGCGCTGTGGGATGCTATTGGGAACCATTGCTGCCGCCGCCTTGGCCACTGGGGCCCACGCCCAGTCCAGCATCGACCAGATCGCCGGCTATACCGGCGCTGATCGGATGGACAAGCTGGTCGCCGCCGCAAAGCAGGAGGGCGCTCTAACGCTCTACACCGTCACCCCCGTCGAGGACGTGACCGTCATTACCAAGGCATTCGAAGCCAAGTACGGCATACCGGTGACCTTGTGGCGTGGCAGTTCCGAAGACGTCCTGCGGCGTGCCGTCGGCGAGTTGAAGGCCAGACGTCATGATGTTGATGTTATCGAGACGAACGGACCGGAACTCGAGGCGCTTCATCGTGAAAAGCTACTGCAACCGATCCGGTCGCCGCTCTTTGCGGACATCTTTCCGGATGCCGTGCCGCCTCATCACGAATGGATCGGCAGCCGGCTGAACATCATCACCGCGGCCTACAACACGAATGCAGTCAGCGAAGCGGACCTTCCGAAGACATGGGAGGAACTGCTTGATCCGAAATGGGCCGGCAAGCTCGGCGTCGAGGCCGTTGCCTATGACTGGCTCGCGACGGCCGCCGGAACCTTTCCGTCCAAAGAAAAGGGGATGGAATTCTTCCGCAAGCTATCGCAGACCGATCATCCGGGACTCTACAACGGCCATCCCCTGCTGACCAATCTCGTTGTTTCCAGCGAGGTGCCGCTCGGCCTGACGGTCTATCTCTACAAGGTCGCGCAAATGGAAAAGGACGGTGCTCCGATCAAGCGGTTCATGATCGGCCCGGCTATTGCCCGCATCAATGGCCTCGGCGTGGCGCGGACAGCGCCCCATCCAAATGCCGCGATCCTGTATCAGGATTTCACCCTCACTGAAGGACAGAAGATCCTGGCGGAGAGACAGTTTACGCCGACCAATATCAAGATCGCGCCGCTGCCTGAAGGCATGCAGGTCAAGGTGATCAATCCGGGTGCCGCCCTTGATAACCTGGGCGATTGGCGCGGCGAATTCGAAAAGACGTTCAAGTAATTCCATCGGCGATCAAACCGAATACTCGGGAGGAGAAAATGTTGCGATCGTTTAAAATGACTTCGGCCATCCGCTTGCTTGGCGGAATGGCGCTGCTGGGAGCCGTTGCCACAGGCTCTGCTTATGCGCAGTCGAGCCTTGCTGACCTCGCCAATTACAACGGCCCCGACCGCTTGGAGAAGCTAGCGGAGGCGGCCAAGGCGGAAGGCGAGCTGACGCTCTATACGGCAACGCCGGTCGAGGACGTCGCCGCCATCACCGATGCCTTCACCGCCAAATACGGTATCAAGGTCACCACCTGGCGCGGCAGCTCGGAGGACGTGCTGCGCCGTGCCGTCACCGAGATCAAGGCCGGTCGCTATGATGCCGACATCATTGAGACGAACGGGCCGGAACTCGAGGCCCTGCATCGCGAGAAGGTTTTCGAGCCGGTCAATTCGGCCACCCTGGCCGATATCTTCCCGCAGGCCGTCCCTGCCCACAAGGAGTGGGTCGGCAGCCGCCTGAACATCATCACTGCCTCCTACAACACGCAGCTCGTTTCCGACGCCGACGTGCCGAAGAGCTGGGATGATCTGCTCGATCCCAAGTGGTCCGGCAAGATCGGTCTCGAAGCCGAAGCCTATGACTGGCTGGCGACGATCGACCAGAGCTTCCCGAGCGAGCAGCAGGGTCTAGACTTCTTCCAGAAGCTTGCCAAGACCAACGGCATTTCGCTCCGCAAGGGTCATACGCTGCTGACCAACTTTGTCGTCTCCGGCGAAGTGCCGGTGTCGCTGACGAATTACCTCTACAAGGTCGACCAGATGAACAAGGACGGCGCGCCGATCCAGAAGCTGAAGCTCGGTCCCTCCGTCGCCCGTGTCAACGGCCTCGGTGTTGCCAAGACGGCGACGCATCCCGCCGCCGCGCTGCTCTTCCAGGAATTCACGCTGACCGACGGCCAGAAGATTCTCGCCGATCGCGGCTTCACGCCCACGAATGTTAAGCTGGTGCCGCTGCCGGAAGGCCTGAACGTCCAGGTCGTCGACGGGGCGAAGATGCTGGATCAGCTCGCCAAGTGGCGCGATACCTTCAATGCGACAGTAAAATGAACGGGCAGGGCGCCAGCGCCGGCCTGATAGAAATTATCGGATCGATGATCCGACCGGCAGGGAATGTGAGGAGAATACCATGCTGAGTGTGCAGGGTCTGAGCACGGAATATGCGGATGGCAAGGGCAAGGTCGTCAAGGCTGCCCAGGACGTGTCCTTCGAGGTGCCGCAGGGCAAGCTCTTTACGCTGCTCGGTCCCTCGGGCTGCGGCAAGACCACGACCCTGCGTTCGATCGCGGGCCTCGAACGTCCCGTCAAGGGCGCGATCACCGTCGATGGCAAGCCGGTCTTCGCCGCCGGCAAGGGCATCTTCATGGCGCCCAACCATCGCAATTTCGGCATGGTCTTCCAGAGCTACGCTATCTGGCCGCATATGAGCGTCTTCGAGAACGCCGCCTTCCCATTGCACGTCGGCAAGACGAAATTCTCCAAGAAGCAGATCGAGGAGAAAGTCGAACGCGTGCTGAACGCCGTCGCTCTTGGCGACTACGCCGGCCGCGAAGCGACCAGGCTTTCCGGCGGTCAGCAGCAGCGCCTGGCGCTCGCCCGCGCCCTCATCATGGAGCCGCGCCTGCTGCTTCTCGACGAGCCGCTGTCGAACCTCGACGCCAAGCTGCGCGAGATGATGCGCTTCGAGCTGAAGCGGCTGCAGCGCGAACTTAACCTGACAACGCTCTACGTCACGCATGATCAGCAGGAGGCCTTGGCGCTGTCGCACCAGATCGCGGTGATGAATGCCGGCAAGGTCGTCCAGCTCGGCACGCCGCGCGAAATCTACGAGGCGCCCGCCGCCCGCTTCGTCGCCGACTTCATCGGCTCCAGCAACTTCCTTGAGGGCAAGGTGCTCGGTCGCGGCCAGGAGACCGGCAGCTGGGCCGTCGAGACGCCGGCCGGCAAGATCGATGTCAGCGCCGAAGAGGCGCTTGACCTCAAGGACAATCTGACGGTCGCCGTGCGCCCGGAGAACATCCATCTCGTCGAACCGGACAAGGGCGAGAGCCTTTCGGGCAATGTCCTCGACGGCATCGTCGACAGCAAGGTCTTCCTCGGCGAATGCGTCGACTACATCGTCAATGTCGGCAAGGCGAAGCTTCTGGCGCGCGTCCATCCGAGCGTCAGGACGCCGATCGGCGGGCGGATCCTCGTCAATATCAAGCCCGCGAAAGTCAACGTTATCCTGCGCTGAATGCCAGCGCCTGTTTCCAGTGCCATATCCCAGGACAATGCCATGAGCCGCAAGCAGCTTTCTATCGCCACGACCGACTATGACCATTTCCGCGATCTGCGGCTCGGGACAGTGGTGCCCGAAGGCATCGACCTCACCTGGTCAATGCTAAGCCATCACGAGATCTTCGCCCGCTTCACCTTCAATCGCGAGTGGGACGTCAGCGAGCTTTCCTTCGCCAAGTTCATGGCGCAGGTGAGCCGCCCCGACAGCGACATCATCGGCCTGCCGGTCATCTGTTCGCGGCTCTTCCGCTTCAGCTCGTTCTACGTCAACAAGGCGAGCAACATCAAAAGCGTGGCCGACCTTAAGGGCAAGCGCGTCGGCTCGCCGGAATGGGCTCATTCGGCGGCCGTCTACATGCGCGGCTGGATGCATAACGAAGGCGGCGTCAAGCTGCAGGACGTCCACTGGTATCAGGCCGGCGCCAATGCGCCGGGCCGCGAGGAGAAGGTCGATCTTGCCTTGCCGGAAGGCGTAACGCTGACGCGCGTCGCCGACAAGTCGCTGTCGGAGATGCTGGCCTCCGGCGAGATCGACTGTGCCATCATCGCCCGCCCGCCGACCTGCTTCCTCGAAGAGGACCCGCGCGTCGAACGCCTCTTCCCGAATTTCCTGGAGATCGAGGAGGATTATTACCAGGAGAGCGGCGTCTGGCCGATCATGCACATCATCGCCATAAAGAAGCATCTTCTCGACGAGAGCCCCTGGATCGCCCGCAATCTCTACAACGCCTTCGAGGAATCCAAGCGCCGCAGCCTGGAACGGCTCTTCGATCCGGCGGTCTCGCGCTATCCGCTTGCCTGGCTGCCGACCTATGCGCGGCGCATGCGCGACATCTTCGGCAGCGATCCGTTCCCGTTCGGTATCGAGAAGAACCGCAAGACTTTCGAGCAGATGCTGCTCTATACCCACCAGCAGGGCATCGCGAGCCGCCTGATGACGCCGGACGAGATCTTCCCGGCGGGCATCATGACCAAGTTTGTCGTCTGAGGCTGCCATGAGCGAACTTGCCAGCGATCTCGCCGAACTCGTCACCGCCAATCACATCCTCGCCCGCGAGGACGTGCTCGATGCCTTCGGCCATGTCAGCCTTCGCTCGCCGCAGGCCGACGGCGAATACTTCATCTCCCGCTCGCGCAGCCCCGAGCTGGTCGTGGTCGAGGATCTGCAGCGCTACGATCTCGACTCGAAGCTTCTCGGCGACGACGAGCGACGTGGCTATATCGAACGCGTCATCCATGGCGGCATCTACAAAGCGCGGCCGGACGTCAAGGCCGTCGCGCATTTCCACTCGCCGGCGATCATGCCCTTCTGTGTCGCCGATATCGTCTGGAAACCAGTGACACATCTCGGCGCGACGATCGGTACCGACGTCGCTCTCTGGGACAGCCAGGCGGAATTCGGCGATACCGACATGCTGGTTTCCACCGCCGATCAGGCAGCATCGCTTGCCTGGGCGCTCGCAAACAGCAATGCCGTCTTCCTGCGCGGTCACGGCGCAGTCGTCGTCGGCGGTACGTTGCGCGAGCTCGCCATGCGCACGATCCAGCTCTGCCGCAACGGTGATGTGCTGCTGCGATCGCTGCCCTTCGGCGGCGTGACGCCGCTGACGGCGGGTGAAATCGCGCTTTCTGGCGCGAAGAACCTCGAACCGCCGGTGCTCGCCCGCGCCTGGGATTACTGGGCGACGAGGGCCGGACACTGAAGCCACGCGATCTGCGGCTGGCGATTTAGTGATTTGCAAGCCGCGGCTTTCCTGCCAGACTGAAAGCTTGCCGCCGGAATCGCGCCCGGATACCAGGGGATGGCGACCTTCACGGAACGTGGAAGACCAGAGCCCGAGACCGGAAGCGTCTTGCGGTTGTCAGCCCATGGCCGTGGAGGAGATGGCCCCTTGCGAATTCGCCAAATCGAATCCTTTGTCAGCGTCTGCGAAATCGGCAGCATCACGCAGGCCGCCGCCGCGCTGAACATCGTACAGCCGGCGCTCGGCGCACAGATCAACGCACTGGAGCAGGAGCTCGGCGTGCAGTTGCTGGAGCGCGGCCCGCGCGGCACGACGACGACGCCGGCCGGCCAGTATTTCCTCGAAGAGGCCAAGGAAATCCTCGATCGACTGGCCACCATCCGCCGTACGATCAAGCAGTTTGACCCAGCACAGGAAGAGCACATCTCGATCGGTCTCACCTCCAGCCTCTCGGCGCTGCTCGCCGGTCCGCTGGCACAGGAGTTCGGCCGTCAGAACTGGTCCGCCAAGGTCCAGATCGTCGAGGAGATGAGCCACCTGCTCGGCGAGCGCGTCGCCCGCGGCGATCTCGATTTCGCACTCGCTTTCAATGTCGAGCCGCGCAAGGGTATCAAGCAAACGGCCGTCCTCCGGGAATCCGTCTTCTTCATCACTGGCCGAAAATCCGAGTTCGGTCAGGATGGACCGATCAACTTGATCGAGCTTGCCAAAGCGACCTTTGTCATTCCGACCGAGAAGGGCCAAATCATCAATCTCTTGAGACATGCGATGGAATTCTTCCACCTTCCGCTGAAGGTTGCCTACCAGATCGAATCCATGGATGCGATCAAGGGTCTGATCCTCGAAGGCAACGCCTGCGCCGTGCTGCCCTATGGCACCGTGGCGCGCGAAGTGGAGGCGGGCACGCTGATCGCCCGGCGCATAGTCAATCCGCCGCTCGTGCGCACGCTCTATCTGATCCAGCCCTCTGGCCGGCCAAAGCCCGCACATGCCGGCTCGGCGCTGCACATCATCCAGGGCTTCATCAGCCATCTTGCCAAGAACGAGGCCTTCGAGATCGTTGAGCAGGAAGTAGCGCCAGCTGTGTAAGCTGTCTTGCGTGCATAACACGAAATCGTGGCTGATTTCGCCCTATGCGAGCTCGGGCTCACCGAATGCGCGGAGACGATCACTGCGCTTGCCACGACGCGGTCAACGCGAGAAAAAGAGCCCTGCTGTCGCGGTCGCAGGGCAGGCGCGCGTGCATATAGGGAACTCTCGGTCGCGGACTTTGTTCCCATTGTCCTGTCCCCCAAAAGCCCGCCAGCACACGCGGGGCACTTGGAAATTGAAAGTTGCGAAACGAGAGGCAGGAAGAAAATCGCTGTTCCTCCAGGTCAAGCGAGCGACGTCTCTATTGGTTCCCTCACCGAGATCCACCACCGTCGCCGGCCTTCATCCCGACACGCAAGCGCTCGCGGCGGGCAGCACCTTCAGCTTCTTCCCTGCTCGAGATTGGCATCATGAAACCTTTTGATTTTTAAGCCGTTGTCGCGCGTATGTCAGACGCTGAATTAGATCAGAAATCGGTCGACGGCTCCGAGCAGCACAGTGCCGAGAGATCGCGCCAAGAGAAGGCATCGACTGACGAGGGCGCGCTGCCCCCAGAAGTCGTTGAACCCGACCCAGAGCTGACGCCCGAGGAGGCCGAGCGGGCGCGCAAGAGATATTTGCTGACGCGCTTCTGGATCAGCGCGCGCGGTTACTGGGGCCGCGGCGGGGAATGGCTCGCGTGGCCGTGCTCAATTGGGCTGCTCGCCTTAATCGTCACGAATGTCGGCTTCCAGTATGGAATCAATATCTGGAATCGCGCAATCTTTGACGCAATTGAGCAACGCAATGCCCATACCGTATATTTCCTCAGCGCCGTGTTCCTGCCCCTCGCGCTCGGAAGCGTCGCTCTTGTCGTAACACAAGTATCCCTCCGTATGCTGATCCAGCGCCGCTGGCGTTCCTGGCTAACGACCGCGCTCATCGGGCGCTGGCTCGCCAACGGCCGTTACTATCAGTTGAATCTCATCGGCGGTGACCACAAGAACCCGGAAGCCCGCATTTCCGAGGATTTGCGAATTGCGACCGAGTCACCCGTCGACTTCATCGCTGGTGTCGTTTCCGCATTTCTGTCGGCCTCGACTTTCATCGTGGTGCTCTGGACGATCGGCGGGGCCTTGACCCTGACAATTGCAGGGTCGACCGTCACTGTTCCTGGTTTCCTTGTCATTACCGCGGTTCTCTATGCGGCTATCACGTCCAGCTCGATGGCCGTCATCGGTCGCCATTTCGTCCACGTTTCCGAGGTCAAGAATCAGGCGGAAGCCGAATTTCGCTACACGCTGACGCACGTGCGGGAAAATGGCGAAAGTATTGCCTTGCTGGGCGGGGAGGAGGAGGAGCGTAACGATCTCGACAAGACGTTTACCAATGTCCTCCGCCAGTGGGCGCTCCTTGCACGCCAACACATGCGCACAACGCTCGTGTCCCAGGGGTCGAGCCTGCTTGCGCCAGTCGTTCCCCTTCTCCTTTGCGCTCCAAAGTATCTCGAAGGCAGCATGACGCTTGGACAGGTGATGCAGGCTGCCTCTGCCTTCGCCATCGTCCAGAGCGCGTTTGGATGGCTGGTCGACAATTATCCGCGTCTTGCCGATTGGCACGCCTGTGCACGGCGCGTCGCTTCGCTGATGATGTCGCTCGACGGGTTGGAGCGCGCCGAACAGAGCGATGCCTTGGGACGCATCCAGCACGGTGAAACTGAAGGCGATGCGATGCTCAGCCTCAATGACCTCTCGGTGTCGCTTGACGACGGTACCGCCGTCGTCAAGGAGACCCAGGTCACGGTCGAAACAGGCGAGCGGGTCCTCGTGGCCGGAGAGTCCGGTTCGGGCAAGAGCACGCTGGTGCGGGCCATCGCAGGCCTTTGGCCGTGGGGTGACGGCAGCGTCAATTTTCATGGCGACAGACGACTGTTCATGTTGCCGCAGCGGCCTTACATCCCGTCCGGGACGCTTCGCCGGGCGGTTGTCTATCCCGGCGCCGCCGATAGCTGGCCGCTCGATAAAATCAAAGCGGCTCTCGACAAGGTGGGACTCGACTATCTGAACGACAGGATCGAGGAAGAGGCGCCATGGGACCAGACGCTGTCGGGTGGTGAAAAACAGAGGCTCGCGTTTGCGCGCCTCCTGCTACACAGTCCGGATACGATCGTGCTGGATGAGGCAACGTCGGCACTCGATGAGAAAAGCCAGGACAAGATGATGGAGATGATCATCCATGAATTGCCGCAGATCACGATCATAAGCGTAGCGCATCGAGCTGAGCTGGAAGCCTTCCACAGCCGCAAAATTACATTGGAACGGCGGGAGGGCGGCGCAAAACTTGTCAGTGATATTGATCTTCTCCAGCGCAAGAGAAAGCGGAATTTGCTTTCGCGCCTTGTCGAAAACCGGCACTCCCGGCCGAAAGGCAGTGCGACGCCCGGATAGCAAGGGCAGGGATCATTCCAAGATAAGCTCGCTGAGCGGGAACTCGCGTCTGTGACCCGATATGACAAGGATGCCTTGTGGCACCAGTTCAACTTGACGGCATCCCGAAACCTCATTTTGCCGACATGGCCGTTGAGTGCGGCGTGGTGGAGCGGCCAGGTTATCTTCGGTGCAACAAGTTGGCCGAAGCCGTAGATCGCTCAACGCGCAGACCAACGGCCCGCCCATGCCTGCACTGATCCTTACCGGTTGCCTCATCGACGCTTCGGGAACACTTGGCGGTGAAGCCCGTTACTTCCTCATCCACAACAGGAGGAAATACAATGGATTGGAATCGCGTCGAAGGAAACTGGAAGCAGATGAAAGGCAAGGTCAAGGAGCAGTGGGGCAAGCTTACGAATGACGACCTTGATCAGATCGCCGGTAAGCGCGAACAACTGGAGGGCAAGATCCAGGAGCGCTACGGCATCGAACGCGACCGAGTTCGCCGCGACATCGATGAGTGGTACGGAAACCAGACCTGGCACTAGATTTTAGCAGGCCCGGGGCTTCCGGGCCAACTCTCCAGTCTTTGCCAACGCCTCGACCGTTTTCGCCTCGTTTGGCGAGCGCGAGTTGCCGACGGCAATCGACGGTGAAGCCCGGCCATGCCGACCAAGGGCCCAGCCCGATGCGATGACCGTCCGAGAGGGGCTAGGCTGTACCGGACTTCAACGATCTCCGTTATCCGAATTCCGCATACAGCGTCGGCGCGTCTACTCGCGCTACGCCCGCAATCGGTCGGATGTCGGCGTCGCCACGGTGTTCGGCTTCCTCGGCGTCCTCTGCCTGCTCGTGCTGGTCACGATCCTGTCCTACGGCGTGCTGTTGCGCCCTGATCTCGCCGCCCTTTGCAATCCTTCGATGGCGGGCGTGCTGCAGGCCGTGGTTGGCCCGTGGGGCGCCGTCTTCGTCAGCATTGGCCTGCTTGATTTCGGTCGCTGGGGCATATCTCTCGTGGGTGCTCCTCGCGGCGGAAATCCTCTATTCCGCCTCGAACTACGACACCATGCCGCGCTTTCTTTCCCACGAAAACAAGAGCGGCGTTCCTTCGATGGCCCTGTAGCTTACCAACGCCGTCGTCTAGATCTTTCTCGTGTTGACGCTGTTTGCAGAATACGCTTTCCATCTGGCGCTTGAGTTGACGAGCTCGATGATCCTGGTCCCCTATATCCTGGTCGCGGCCTACGGGCTCCGCCTGGCCCTGACCGGTGAAACTTACGATCGCGACCCTGAGGGTCACACGGGCGATCTTCTGCGGGCTTCCATCGCCGTGCTGACGACTGCCAGGGCGCTGATCTAGATGGTGTTGTCTAATCGCATTGCGTTGGTCAAACTCTTTTTGACATGCTCAACAACGCCCGGCCGAGCATCGTTCGACCGGGACGAGTACTAAACCGTGGATGTGCGGACCGCTGTTTCATGTTGCGTTGTTGATGAC
>NZ_JBFTIN010000012.1:0-175237 GCF_056394785.1 Rhizobium sp. 10N414
TCTTGCAGACAGCCAAGATGAACAACGTCGATCCACTCGACTGGCTCTCCCAGACCCTGACCCGCATCGCTCAAGGCTGGCCTGTATCTGAGCTCGAGGCGCTCATGCCGTGGAACTTCAAGTCCCACGCCATCGGCTGACCGCTTACGATATATGCGACAGGATTACGCCGCTGGTGACATCCCCTCGGCCTTGCCTCCGACCAGCGCCCAGATATGGCCAAGAGGAGCGAAGATCAGGCCACGCGGCGGCCGATCATGTCAGTTTGGATTTCGTTACGCATCACAGCTCCGCCGTGACGGCTCACTGCATTACGACAGGCAGGACGAGACAGCCGAGGCTGCCCCGAATTTCGTTCGCTAGAGCGATCCAAGTTTTGCGAGAGCGTCGGCGACACCCTTGTCATATGCAGGATCGGTCTCGTGCAATTTTCATATGACGTTGCTTCACCTCGCTCCGGGCGTCGCCCATCGCGCGCCTGCCAATTGAAGCGCTTCAAGCGTATGGGCTCGTTTCGCGAACTACAAAGAAACGGCATTCCAAAGTTTGTCTAACTTTATGCGGCAAACTCGGATTGTCGATCAATCCTTGGAAGTAATCCTTCAAATTGGCCGAATTGAAAATATTTCAATCCAAACTCATGAGCGCCGATTTTCGCCCTCGCAGGCAATTGCAAGCGTCGCCTGTGCCAACACATCACAGCCGATGACGGCATGCGCAGGCTCGACATACTCGGCCTCGTTGTGACTGAGCCCATCGCGGCACGGAACGAAGATCATCGCTGCCGGCGCAACGCGATTAACGAATAGAGCATCGTGAAAGGCCCCTGATAGCATTACCGTGTTTTTGACCCCGCGCGCAGCTACTGCCTGCTCGATTGCCCGCTGCAATGCGTCGGAAAAGACGCAGGGCGCCATATCGAACGATCGGGCGATCTCAGTCGTGCATCCCTGCCGCTTCGCTTCCTCCGCTATTCGCGATGTCACGAGCCGTTCGATATCATCCAGCCGCGATGGCTCTGGATGACGCATATCGACTGTGCAGTGGACCTTGTCCGGGATCGCATTGACCGAGCCAGGCTCGGCTGAGATCCGCCCAACCGTAAACCGCGCGTCCGGATCGGCTGGCATCACCGCCTCGTAGAGGCCAGACAGCGCCGCGGTCAGCGCGCGCAGTGGGTCGCGGCGGTACGACAGTCCAGTCGTGCCGGCATGGGCCGTCTGCCCCGTAACCGACACATCCAGCCAACGCGTGCCCTGGATACCCTTTACCACGCCGATCGGAATGTCGTTCGCCTCGAGAGAGGGCCCCTGCTCGATATGGACTTCGATATAGGCGTGAACCGGAAAGCCGAGCGGCAGCATCTCGGCCTCCGGCAGGCTCGCAATCGTCAGCGCCAGTTCCTCGGCAAAGCCTGCGCCATCGGTGGCGATCTTGCCCTGCCAGGCGGCCGGGATCTCACCCGCCGAAAAGGCCATGGATCCCATGCATCCCGGTGCAAAGCGGCACCCCTCCTCGTTGGTCCAGGAGACGACGACAACGGGACGCGCCGTCTCGATCCCCGCGTCCTCCAGGCTCTCCAGCACCTCGAAAGCGGACAGCGTCCCAAGCGCGCCGTCGAACCGACCACCGGCCGGCTGGCTGTCGAGATGACTGCCGATGATCACCGGCGCGAGCGTATCGTCCCGGCCCTTGCGTCGGATGAAGAGGTTGGCCATCGGGTCCTGAAAGACGAGGAATCCCCTCGCCCAGGCAAGCTCGGCCAGAAGCCGCCGCGCCCGGCGGTCGCCTTCTGTCAGCGCCTGGCGATTGACGCCGCCCTTCGCCGTGCCGCCGATGGCGGCGAAGGTTTCGAGCCGGGCGTTGAGACGATCGCCGTCTATATCGAGCATGGTTTCACCTCAGAGATAAGGAGCGTCGTGGAAGGCGATCTCCAGCGCCTGCGCGCGGCCGAAGATGCCGCTGAGGCGGGAACGTTCCTCCAGGCTCATGCCCTCGCCGGCGTCATCGAGCTCTGCCTTCAGCCACATCGCCTGGGCGGCGAAGTCCTCATGCGCGTGCAGGTCCACCCACTCCTTGAGTAGCGGATCGCTCACCTCGTAACGGGTGGCCTTCTTCGACCAGGTCCAGTACATCCACTCGGCGGCAAACATGGCGGCGACCGTGTCGAGGTAGCCACCATCCCGAGAGATCGCCAGCATGTCGTCGCGGAACGCCGCCACTTCGGGGACCGCCGTGTTGTAGGCCGCGGGATCAATACCGCGCTCGGCGAAGGTCTTTTCGAAATAGGCGATCTGCTGGTTGGCCAGCGCATCGAGAACGCCGATCAGCCAGCGCTTCTGGGCGATCGTCTCTGCCTTGGCGGCTGCAAAGGCAAAGATCGAGATGGCGGTATCGACGAAGGCGCCCTCGAAAACGAGGTAGCGTTCGAAGACTTCCTTCGAGAGCCGGTTTGCCTCGATGTCCTTGACGAAACGATGGGTTACCATCGCATCGAAGACGGCGGCATTTTCACGCAGGATCTGCTCGGACAGTGTCTCGCTCATATCAGCCTTCCAGACCGGGACGCGCGGCTTCGACGAAGGCCTTGACGCGGGAGAGCTCCACAGGATTCCACCAGACGCCGCCTTCCTTGAGCGAGGACGCGACGATGACGCCGTTCGTCCGCTTCAGGATCTCGACGATATTTTCCTTCGTAACGCCAGAGCCGACGAGCAGCGGCAGATGGGTCGCGGCGCCGATCGTCTCGATCTCCTCCACGGTCGCCGAATTGCCGGTGCGCTGGCCGGTGGCAATCACCACATCAGCGTCGAAGAAGGCGAGATCGCGGGTCAGTTCTTCGATCGTCCGGTCGGCGGTGATCGCGTGCGCGCCATGCTTCACATGGCTGTCGGCGAAGACCTTGATGTGCTCGGCACGCAGAGCCGAGCGGTAGCGCATCGCTTCGGCCGCGCGACCTTCCATAAAGCCCTCGTTGGCGACATAGGCGTTGGCCCACTGGTTTACACGGATAAACCTGGCGCCGCCGGCCATGGCGATGGCGAAGGCCGGGATTGGGGCGTTTGCAAGCACGTTGATGCCCATCGGGATGCCGGTCGCCCGTCTGATCCGGTCGGTGACGACGGACATGAAGGCGGATGTCTCGGGGCCGATATCCTCGGGCTTCGAGAAGGGAATATCGCCGTGGTTTTCGATGATCAGGCCATGCAGGCCGCCCTCGATCAGTGCCTCGGCATCGCGCATCGCGACATCGTAGATTGCATCGACAGTCGCGCCGCGGTAGCGCGGGGCGCCGGGAAAGGGCGAGCAATGGATCATCCCGATCAGCGCCTTGTCAGTGCCGAATATTTCCCTTATGGCGCTTGAATTGTTATCCGAAATCGTCTGCATTTTCATTTCCTTTCGAAGGCCAGCCATGCCTGCCAATGTTCGTGCTCATGTCATCGGTAACGTCGCCGTCGACGAAACCATATCCGTGTCGACCATGCCGGAAGCCGGGGCTTCGATCCTTGGCCGCGAAGAAACGCGCGACCTTGGCGGCAAGGGTGCGAACCAGGCCGTGGTCATGGCCCGCACGGGCCTCCCCACCACCCTCGTTGCGGCCGTGGGCGAGGATTTCCGCGCCCAGACCATTCGCGATCAACTGGCGCCGGAACCGGTCGAGGCCAAGCTGATTGCGCTTGCCGGCCGTTCCAGCGACTTCTCCATCATCTTCACCACGCCTGATGGCGAAAACGCCATCGTCACCACCACCGATTCAGCCGGATCACTGACGCCGGGAGAGGCCATCGCCGCGCTCGACACCGCCGTGTCAGGCGACCTCATTGTCCTGCAGGGCAATCTCAGCGAGGCAACCACGCTTGGCCTGCTCCAGGAAGCCCGCCGCCGCGACCTCGTTACCGCCTTCAACCCCTCGCCCCTCAGGCCCTATTTCGGCGACTTCTGGCCGCTGGTCGACATCGCATTCCTGAACCGAGGCGAGGCGGAGAGCCTCACCGGTTCATCCGACACGGCCGCGACCGAAAAGCTGCTGCAATCGGGCGTGCGCCACGTCGTTCTGACGCTCGGCGGCGACGGCGCCCTGCTGGCAAGCCGTGGGGCCGCTATCGCCACCATTCCGGCCGTGTCCACCAAGGCCATCGACACAACAGGCGCCGGTGACACCTTCATGGCGGTGGCGCTGGCTTCCGCCGCGTTGCGCGGCGTCGAGCTCGACCCCCGCGCCATCGGCCACGCCGCCTCCGCCTCCGCCCTGACAGTCAGCCGCCGCGGTACCCGCTCGGCCTTCCCGACCACCGAGGAGCTGCAGGCGATCCTGGCGCGCTGAAGCGCGCCAAGGACCATCGACGCCTCAGCGCTTGTCGCTCAGCCAGCCGAGGATATTCTTCCACAGGCGGCCGTAGCCTTCCCATTCGCAGAAGGCGGGCGACAGCCAGTGCGGGCCGATATCGGATGTCCACGCCGCGCTGCGCCCCTTTTTGAACGTTCCGGTGACGAGCAGCGGATGGCCGCCCTGATCATCCGGCAGGCGGGCGACGACTTCGACGTCGGCGCGGTCGCGCACCTCCACCTCGTTGACGCCGAGCAGCAGCGGCCATTCACCGCCCATGCCGGCAACCGTCGGGTGGTCCGCCTTGGTGATGACAGCTCCCGTGCCTTCTGGAATCTCGACGCGGTCGTCATATGGCAGGCAGGTGACGGGGAGCACATCCTCGACCGGCGTGCGGCGCCAACGCGCCTTGCCGTCGATGCCTTGGAAGGAGAAATAGCCGCCGACCATCAACAGGCCGCCGCCCTTTTCCACCCAGGCCTTGATGAGCTTCAACCGGTTCGGCACCGTCTTCGAATGCAGCCAGACAGCGGGCGGCAGCAGCAGCGAGTTCGCGCCGATATCCGACAGGATGATCACGTCATAGACGTCGAGACCCGCCATATCGAAGGGGAATTTTTCAACTGCCTCATGGGCCGGCATGTAGGTCAGCTCGTACTCACTGCCTTCGAGCGCCTTTACCAGCGGCTCGGCGCCGAGATGGAAGGTGACGCTTCCGAACTGGTCGAAGCCTTTGTAATGGGTGGCGGAGCTGACCCAGCTCTCGCCGACGAGGAGGACTTTTTTTGTCATGGTCTTTCCATTTCTATAAACGTTCTGCGGTCAGGCCTTGGCCTCGAATACCGATCTCGGATTGTCGCACATGAGAATATCGAGCTGTTGATCGGTCAGCCCGTGTCGCTTCAGCCGCGGCAAGAAGTGCTTGAGAATGTAGGCATAGCCATTGCCTCCGTAGCGCGTCAGCATCATCTTCAGGAAGACGTCGTGGGAAAGGAGGATGCGATCGATATGCCCCTGCTCCACCAGCTTGACGATGGCGCGCGCCGCCTCCTCGTCGCTCGGGCACTGCACCTGCTGGTCGGCGTAGAAGAAATCCATGCCGATCATGTCGTATTCCAGGAAGGCACCGCGCGAGGCGAGCTCGCCCTGATAGGCAAGGTCGTCATGCGACGGGTTCATGTGGCAGAGCACGGTGTGGCGAAGCTCCGCTCCCTCCACCGCGGCGATATCAAGCACCTTGTGGCCGAGCCGGAACCAGCCGGGCAGATGCACCATCAGCGGAAGACCGGTGCGCGCCTGCGCCCGCGCCGCCGCCCTCAGTGACTTCTCTTCCTGATCGGTGAAATCCGAGGACACCCCGATCTCGCCGATTAATCCGACCTTGATGTCAGTGCCATCTACGCCGGCGGTTGCTTCCTGAACAATCTCGTCGGCGATCTGGTCGATCGTCATGCCGGCGACCTTTGCCGGATGCGACGAGCCAAGATAGTAGCCGGCGCCCATGATAATATTGAGCCCGGAAGCCTGCGATATCCGCTTCAGTGCCCGGGGATCTCGACCGATGCCCTGGCAGGTCGGCTCGACAACGGTGTGGCCGCCATGTGCGGCGAAATCCTTGAGCTCGGTGATGGCCAGCGGCTCATCATCCAGCGTAATGTTGTGCTTGTTGACGAAGGGATCCTGGCGCAGCTCGCTCAGGATCTCCATGCAGACGAAGCTCTCGGAGAGGTACTGGCGCTCCGGCGTCTTCGGTGCATGCCACCAGCAGCGGCAGTCGTTGAGGATATGCTCGTGCATCAGCGTGATGCCGAGAGCGGAAGCAGGGATTGCCCCCGCTACCGTCATCACCTTGCCCGAACGCACATGGGCTTCTGAAAGTTCGCTCATGCCGACCTCACTTCTTCTTTCCGCCGAAGCGGAAGTTAGTGGTAAAGATCTTGGTGTTGAGCCAGATTGCCACGAGGATGATGGCGCCCGTCACGATCTGCGTGAAGAAGGGCGAGATGTGCATCAGGATCAGCCCATTGCCGATGACGGCGATGGTGAGTGTCCCGAGCACCGTGCCGAGAATGCTGCCGCGTCCGCCCATCAGCGATGTGCCGCCGAGCACCACGGCCGCGATGACCTGCAGTTCGAACCCGACGGCTGCGTTGGACGAGCCGGAGCCGAGACGGGCAGCGATCAGAAGTCCGGCCAATGCGCAGGCAATCCCTGACACCATGTAGACCGAGGCAACGATCCATTTCGCCGGCATGCCGACACGGCGTGCGGCCTCGAGATTGGAGCCGACCGCGACGACCTGCCGGCCGTATTTCGTGTAGGCGATCACAACGTAGCCGACCACGGTTACAAGCACGGCTATCAGCGCCGGAACCGGAAGCCCGAGGAACTCGCCCCGGCCGAGCCAGAAGAAGCCGGGCGCATCCTTGATCGGGATCGAATATCCCTGCGTCAGCCACAGCGCGAAACCTCGCAGAATGGAGAGGCCCGCGAGCGTGACGATGAAGGCCGGGATGCCCTGATAGGCAATGAACCAGCCCTGGGCGATGCCCATCAGCGCGCCAAAGGCGATCATGCCGATCACTACAGTCGGCCATGGATAGCCCATGGCCATGATGATTGCCGCCACCGCATTGACCAGCGCCACCTGCGAACCGACGGAAAGATCGATGCCGCCGGTGATGATGACAAGCGTCATCGCGACCGCGACAACCAGGATGGGAGCCGCCTGGCGCACGACGTTGAGGATATTGCCGAGCGTCAGGAACGTGTCCGTGGTGGCGGAGAAGAAGACGAGGCAAGCGAGGAAGAACGCGGTGATCGACAGCACCTGCGCGTGTTCGGAAAGGAAGTCCGCGACCGGCGATCCGGCCGCGCGTTCGGTATAGGCGCTCAATGCTTCTGCCCTCCGACGATGAGCTGCACAAGATCCTGCAGGTCGGTCTTGGCGATATCGCGTTCGGCGACCTTGGTGCCTTCGTACATGACGGCGATACGGTCGCAGACACGGAAGAGATCCTGCAGACGGTGGGTGATCAGGATGACAGAGACCCCTTTGGCCTTGACGCGGTTGATCAGGTTGAGCACGGCCTCGACTTCCGCGACGGCAAGAGCCGATGTCGGCTCGTCCATGATCAGCACCTTCGGATTGAAGGAGGCGGCGCGCGCGATAGCGATCGCCTGCCGCTGACCGCCTGACAGTTTCTCCACCTTAGCACCAAGTCGTGGGATGCGGATCTCGAGCGCATCCAGCATGGCGCGGGCCTCGGTCAGCATGCGCGCGCGGTCGAGGAACGGTCCCTTGGTCAGTTCGCGGCCCAGAAACAGATTGCCGACCACATCGACATGGTCGCACAGGCTGAGGTCCTGAAACACCATTTCGATATTCCTATCGCGGGCGTCGGCCGGTCCGCTGAAGCGAACCTCATGTCCGTCGACGGCGATCGTGCCGTCATCGGGGATATAGGTACCGGAGATGACCTTGGTCAGCGTCGACTTGCCGGCTGCGTTGTCGCCGACCAATCCCAGGCATTCGCCGGGATAAATGTCGAGATCGACGCCGCGCAGCGCCTGATGCGAGCCGAAGTTCTTGCGGATGCCCTTCAGGGAAATGCGGGGCTGGCGATTGCCGCCTTCGCCGGACTGCCGGGGGAGGATTTCTCCGCCCCCGGATCCTGCGACAGCGGTTGGGTGCTGTCTGTCAGAGATCATTTGAAAACGGCCCGGTAAGGTTCGACATTCTCCTTGGTGACGATAGTGATCGGCACCGAGATCGTCTTCTCGACGCTGCCGCCGTCCGAGATCTTCTTCAGGGCATCGACGGCCGCCGCACCCATGGCGGAGGGATCCTGCTGGATCACGGCGGTGACGTAGCCCGCGTCGATGCCGGCGATTGCCTGGGCGGTCAGATCCCACCCGAAGATCTTGACATCAGACTGCTTGCCCTGGCTTTCGACAGCGGCGATGGCGCCCATCAGCGCTGGCTCGCCGGTGGCGTAAACTGCGTTCATGTCGGGGTTGCCGGTGATAAGGTTTTCAGCGGCGGCCAGCGCGTTGTCCTGGATGTTCTGTCCATCGACGACGCCGGCGGTGGTGACGCCTTCGACACTTTTGACGGTCTTTTCGAAGCCTTCCTGGCGGACATTCTGGATGAAGGAGTTCAGTGCGCCGACAACGCCATACTTCACCTTGCCGCCCATGTTACTTTTCACATAGTCGAGGAAGAACTTGCCCATGTCGGCACCGGCCTTGGCATTGTCGACGCCGATCTGCGCCTTCTGCGGGCCCTCCGGGAGAATCGCATCGATGGCGACAACGGGAATGCCCGCGGCGGCGGCCTGCTGCACGGCCGGCATGATGCCATTAACGTCGATGGCAACGACCGCGAGGCCGTCGACCTTCTGCTGGATATAGGTTTCGATGGCGCTGTTTTGCGCGGCCGGGTCGTTGTTGGCGTTGAAGATCACCAGCTTGGCGCCGGCCGCGTCGGCCGCCTTTTGCGCGCCTTCGTTCATCTGGTTGAAGAACAGCGCCTGCTGGTTGATCTGCACAAGCGCGAAGGTCTTTTCAGCGGCGAAGGCACTCCCGAACGAGATACCCGCAAAGACCGTGGTCGCGAGTGCAGTCGTAAACGTCCTGCGTGTCAGAATAGTCATGTCTTGTTCCTCTGGTTAGGTTCATCTTCGTTGCTTTTTTATTGTTTCGACGGCGGTGCAACGGAGTTCCGCACGACGATTTCGACCGGCAGCAGTTCCTCGGAGCGCAAGGTCTCGGGCTCCTGCCAGTTTGTTTCGAGAAGCAGCGCCAAGGCGCGTTCGCCAAGCGCCCGGACGGGCTGGCGTATGGCGGTCAGCGGCGGTGCAAAAAGATGTAGCGGTCCGACGTCGTCGAACCCGATCACCGAAACCTCGCCGGGAACCGAGACGCCCTCGGCAAGCAGCACTTCGATCAAGCCGATCGCTATTTCGTCCGAACTGGCAAAGATGCCCGTCGCCTGCTTGCCCTCATCGATAAAACGGCGCGCCGCCTGCCGGCCAAATTCCACCGTGAAGCTGCCCTCGTAGCGTGTCACCTGGAACGGCTCTCCCCGCTCCAAAAGCGCGCGTTCCAGTCCGAGGAAGCGGCGGCGTGTGCTGATCATTTCCTGTGGGCCGCCGATGTAGACGATGTGCCTATGCCCATGGTCTGCTAGATGCCGACCCGCGAGATAGCCACCCTCCTCGTTATCGGCGAAGAGTTTCGGCACTATCGCATTCGGCACGTCTTCGTCGACGATGACGACCTTGCCAGCCTGGTTGATCACTGCTGCCAGTTCGCCGTCGTCTGGATGGTTGGTAACGAAGATGAGGCCATCAACATGGTTGCGCGCAAGCCCCGTCACATATGAGATCTCACGGCCAGGGCGGTTGAGCGTCGCATGCAGCGACAGGGCGAGGCCGCGCTTATCCGCCTCGTGCTCTACAGCAGCAACAAGCGTTGCGAAGAACGGATTGGCAATATCCGGCACCACAAGACCGATCGTCTCCGAACGGCCGCGGCTCAGACGGCGCGCATGCGGGTTCGGCTCGTAGCGAAGTTCCCGGATTGCCTTGTCGATGCGCTCTTTGGTTTCAGGGGGAAGTTGAAGCGAACCGTTCAGAAGCCGTGATACCGTCGCTACCGATACGCCAGCGGCATCGGCGACATCCTTCAGGCTTGTAGCACGCTTGCTGGACATCATGTCTCCCTGACAGGATAGCTAAGCTTGTAAAGCGATTTACTAAACCGCTTTACAATGACACCCGCAATCCCGCTGTCAAGCGTGAAAATTGGGCACGAAGAAAAATTAGGCGAAAGGCCCGCTTCCGCATTAGCCAAGGTCGATGGCGAACAATCCGTGATAGACCTCGGGGCTCGAAGCGCGTTCGCGGGTGGTCTTTAGCGCGCAGGATCTAATTTAGCCCGCAAGCTTGGCAACCGGGCGTTTTCATGTGTCACGCGGAGCCTCGTGCCGCGATGCTGCAAGGAAGCCGAACGATGCCCGGCTCCAGCTTTTCGCGGCGCGAAAGCGCGAGGATCGCGAGGCCCGCACGATGCCCGATTTCCTTGAGTTCCATGTCGATCGTCGTGAGCGGTGGTCGTGTTTGCTTCGAGACGACCTCCCAGTTATCGAACCCAACGACGGCGACGTCGTCAGGGATCGACACACCCCGGTCGCGAAGCGCATCGATGACGCCGCGCGCAATTTCGTCGCTTCCACAGAAGATTGCATCAGGTTTTGGGCCTGATTGCGAATAGACAGCATCAATTGCTGAGTGTCCCCATTCTTCGGACCACTCGCCGAACATCACTTGGCCGGATGAGCCCACAAGTTCCCTATAGGCATCCGCACGGATCCGGGCGGCGAGGTAGTTCTGCACGCCGGTGATGTGCAGGATGCGTGACCTGCCCAGGGTCTGGAGATGTTGCACGGCAATGCGCGCACCCTGGGCATCATCAGGATGGAAGCTCAATCTATCTGCAGGTCCCTGCGCGAATGCGTAGATAACCGGTATCCTGAGTTTCAGGAGTTCGGGCGGCGGCTCGAGATCGATCCGCGTGGCGGTGAAGATGATCCCGTCGACCTGGCGGTCCAGCAACGCATCGAGATGGAGCTTGGCGAGCCGCGGGTCATTGTTGGTCGCGCAGAGGAAGAGCGAGACTCCGTGGTCGACGAGGATTTCTGAGACGCCGGCCGCCATTGGGAGCGTCAGTCGACCATAGGTGTCGTTCGTCAGCATCCCGATGGCATGGCTGCGCTTAGTCAACAACCCACGCGCGAGCGCATTCGGCCGAAAGCCAAGTTCGTCGGCAATCCGTTTGACCTTTTCACGCGTCTCGGCGTTGGTTCGCCCCGTCCCGTTCAAAGCGTTCGAGGCGGTCGAAATGCTGACACCCGCAGCTTTCGCCACGTCGCGAATTGTCCGGCGCCTATGGTCTGAATCGTTCAAATTCGCTCACTCCTAGCCTACTTGCTAAAACCTTTTAACAGAAAAAATATAGGAGATAAAAGGTTTTATCAAAAACTCGTTCGGTTTGCGGCGCGGTCATGTCGACATGGAATATTTTCTCATCTAACGTTGCCTTCGTCTTGAGGTCCTGGAGCCTCGCATAAGAGAAGGGGAACCCGCATGTACGGTCTAAAAACTACGATTGCAGCTGTTGCACTATTGGCGAGCACTTGCCTCGCCAGCGCTGAAGAAATCACGCTATGGGTGCGTACGTCATCGGGGGCAGTGCTCCAAGGGCTTGCTGAAAAATACAACGCCGCCCATTCCGACAAGGTCAACGTAACCCAGATCACCGCTGAACAGATGGTGCCAAAGCTCGGTGCAGCGATCGCCGGCGGCGCGGCGCCCGACGGCGCAGTCCTCGACCTCATCTATCTCCCGACCTTTGCCGCAAACGACAGCCTTGAAGACATCAGCGACTTCGTAAAGGGTCTTCCATACGCCGCCGCACTGAGCCCCTCGCATATTCGCCTGGCGACCTACGATGGCAAGGTGTACGGCGTGCCCGCATTGCCTGACGCTTCGATCATTGCCTACAACACCGACCTCTTCACGAAGGCCGGTCTCGATTCGGACAAGGCGCCGGCCTCGCTCGAAGAGATTGCTGCCGACGCCAAGAAGATCCATGCGCTGGACAAAGAAACCTACGGCTTCTATTTCGTCGCCAATTCCGGCAGCTGGCTGATCTACGACTTCCTGCCACATCTATGGGGCGCTGGCGCCGATGTGCTGAGCGATGACGGCCGCGCCGCCACCGTCGATACACCGGCATTGCGTGATACCGTTGCGGCTTACCGCGACATGTGGAAGTCTGGCGCCATCCACCCGACCTCGCGCTCGGGCAACGGCAACAATGCCGTCGAGGCCTTCGCATCGGGCAAGGTCGGCATCCTCATGACCGGCTCCTATATCGTCAACTTGCTCACCAGCAAGTATCCGGATGTGAAGTTCGCAGTTGCTCCGATCCCCGGCCCGAAGGGCGGTGCGTCTAGCTTTGCCGGCGGCGATACGCTGGCGCTCATCAAGGGCCTCAGCGAGGAGAAGAAGAAGGTCGCCCTCGACTTCGTGAAGTTCTACATGGAGCCCGAGCAGCAGGTCTACATCACGCAGGAATCCGGCATGCCGTCGCGTACGGATCTCGCCAAGGAAGCCTACGCGAAGTTCGATCAGCGTAACCTCATAGCCTATGACATCCTGGCGAAGGCCCGCACGCCTTACACGTTCTCGTCCGACGAGCTGTTCGTCAGCCGCACCGGCCCGTTCCTCAATCTGATCCAGGGCACGATCTTCGGCGATGACGTCGATGAATCGATCAAGAAGGCACAGGACGACTTCACCAAGATCCTCGATCGCACAAACCCGTAACAGCTGAGTGCGGGGCGGCCTTTCGCCCCGCACTTGTCCAATCGCTGATGCGCATTTCGAGTTCTTCGAGGAATGATAGTGGTCGATAACCCGACAAAGGATATGAAGCTGCCGATCGCCGGGGAACCGGAGCCACAGGGCTGGCTCGGACTGGCATTCATCCTGCCCGGCTTCCTGTTTATCCTGGTGCTGTTTCTTGTTCCGCTCGCCATGACGATATGGATGAGCTTCTACAACTGGCCCCTGCTTGGGCGTAAGAAATTCATCGGCTTTGCCAATTACGATGAACTCCTTGGTGATATGCAGCTCTGGCACTCGCTGGGCTTTACCATGCTATACACGGTGCTGGTAACGGCCGCGATCTTTGCTGTGGCCTTTCCGTTGGCGCTGCTCGTCGATCGCCCGTTTCGATCTGCCGGCGTCTTCCGAACGATCTTCTTCATGCCCGTTGTCATCGGCTTCGGCGCGGCATCCACGCTCTGGATGTGGTTGCTCAACCCCGACAGCGGCGTCTTTGCCCAGGTCCTGCGCGGCATCGGCCTTATCAGCGCAGCACCGCGGCCGCTTGAGAGCTTTTGGCCCGCGCTTGCGGTGATCATCCTGATGGTCGTCTGGAAGACCGCCGGCTTCACCATGGTCATTCTGCTGACCGGTCTGCAGGGCATTTCCAACGACGTGATTGAGGCAGCCAAGATCGACGGCGCCAGCGTGTTCAGTCGTTTTCGCCGGATCACGCTGCCGCTCATGCGCAATTCGCTGGTCCTGGCCCTGGTTCTTAACGTCACCTCGTCAATGCTCGCCTTCGACCAGTTCTTCATCATCACGCAAGGCGGCCCCGAAAACAGCACGATTTCGGCTGTGTTCTCGATCTACCTCGCATCCTTCTCGTCCTACCGGCTCGGTTACGGCTCTGCGCTCTCCTTTGCGCTGCTGGTCGTTCTGGTTGCCATTAGTGCCATTCAATTCGTGCTGTTGCGCGAACGCGCGGAGGAAGGCTGATGACCTCCACCCAATCCAATCCAAGCGGCAACCCACGCGGCGGCCAAGCCGGCTATCTGCTCTTCCTGCTCGCTTCGATCCTGTTTGCGATCTTCTTCATCATGCCGATCGTCTGGTCGCTGGCGAATTCGTTCAAGCCGGCTGCGGAAGCGCTCGCCAATCCGGCTGCGCTGTTCTCGAAGACGTTCTCGCTGGAAAACTACCGTCGTCTCGAGAATGTCGGTGCCGGATGGTACGTCTATGCGGGCAACTCCGTGCTGATCGCGGTCGGGACGGTGCTGCTGACCGTCATCGTCTCGGTTCCTGCGGGCTACGGTTTCTCCAAGTTCAAGTTCCCCGGCCAGTCGATGCTGTTCGTCCTGATCATGGCGACGATGATGATCCCGTTTCAGTCGATCCTGACGCCGCTGTTCCTGATCCTGAAGATGCTCAGCCTTCAGAACAGCCTGTTCGGGCTTATTCTGATCTATGTCACGTTCCAGCTGCCGTTTTCCGTCTTCATGATGCGCAATGCCTTTGATGCCGTGCCCAAGGCGCTGATCGAGGCGGCGCGGATCGATGGCGCCTCGCAGGCAACGATCCTGCGGCGGATCATGTTGCCGATCGCCTTGCCCGGCGTAGCGACGGTGGCGATGTTTGCCTTCCTAAATTCGTGGAACGAGTTCCTGGCCGCCCTTATTTTCCTGTCGGACCAGAACAAGTTCACCCTGCCAATCATGCTGGTGAACGTGTCGTCGGGCCTCTACGGCATCATCGATTGGGGCGCATTGCAGGCTGGCATCGCGGTCACCATGATCCCCTGCATCATCCTCTTCCTTCTTCTGCAACGCTACTATGTGCGCGGCCTGACGGCCGGCGCCGTGAAATGAGAAGCGGTCCGCCCGCTCAAGGAGTCTTCATGTCTAATGCCCCGAAAGCACAGCCGCGGTTGCCGATCGACCGCTACATCCCGGCCGACCACGCCCGCGTCACGTTCGACGGCGGTTTCTGGAAAAGCTGGACGGAAACCGTCCGCGACGTCACCATTCCGACGCAGCACATGCGGCTGGACGAGGAAGGCTTCCTCGAAGTCCTCGATTTCGACAAGCCAGCCGGTCCGCTTGCTCGTCCTATCCAGCCGAGCGGCCTGTCGATGCAGCACTTCTTCGATTCCGATTTCGGCAAGTGGATCGAGGCAGCGAGCTACACGCTGAAGAATAATCCCAATCCTGATGTCGAGGCGAAGATCGATGCGATCGTCGAGAAACTTGAGCACGGCCAGATGGCAGATGGCTATCTGAACAGCTGGTTCATCCGCCGCGAGCCGGAGAACCGTTGGACCAACCTGCGCGATCTCCATGAGATGTATTCGATGGGCCATCTCCTGGAGGGAGCCGTCGCCTATTTCGAAGCGACGGGAAAGCGTCGCTTCCTTGACGTGATGATCCGCGCGGTCGATCATATCATCGATACCTTCGGTCGCGAGCCCGGCAAGCTTCGCGGTTACGACGCACACGAGGAGATCGAGCTCGCACTCGTCAAGCTTTACCGTGTGACCAAGGATCCGCGCCACCTGAAGCTGGCGAGCTACTTTGTCGACGAGCGCGGCCAGATGCCTTCCTACTACGACAATGAAGCGCGCAAGCGTGGCGAGGATCCCGCAAGCTACGTGTTCCAGACTTACGCCTACAGCCAGGCCCACATGCCGGTGCGGGAACAGACCCAAGTGGTCGGTCATGCCGTCCGCGCGATGTACCTGTTCTCCGCCATGGCGGATCTTGCCTTCGAAAACGACGATGAAAGCCTGAAGAGCGCCTGTGACCGGCTGTTCGACAATCTTGTCGGGCGCCAGCTTTATGTCACCGGCGGGCTTGGCCCATCGGCGTCCAACGAAGGCTTCACACGCGAGTACGATCTGCCGAACGAGACCGCCTATGCCGAGACCTGTGCGGCTGTCGCGCTCGGCTTCTTCAGCCACCGCATGGCCCAGATCGAGCTCGACAGCAAATTCACCGACAAGCTCGAGACGGTGCTCTACAACGGCGCCCTTTCCGGAATTTCGCGCGACGGCGAACATTACTTCTACGAGAACGTCCTGGAGAGCCATGGGCAAAATCGTCGCTGGAAGTGGCATTACTGCCCTTGCTGCCCGACCAACATCGCCCGGTTCATCACGTCGCTCGGCGAGTATTTCTATTCCACGAAGGCCGATGAGGTGGCGATCCATCTCTATGGTGAGAACACGGCCGAGCTTTCCCTCGGCAACGCCTTCCTGCGCCTGCGGCAGAAGAGCCAATATCCGTGGAACGGCGACGTCGCCATCTCGCTTGGCCTCGATCAGGCAAAGCGCTTCACCTTGCGGTTTCGCATTCCAGGCTGGTGCCGAGACGCGCGTGTCTTCGCCAATGGCGAGGCCATCAAGCTCGATGTCACCAAGGGCTACGCCGCGATCGAACGGGAATGGAAGGACGGCGATACGGTCAGGCTGGCTTTCGATATGCCGGTCGACCGCCTTTACGCCCATCCCGCGGCGACTGAAGACAACGGCCGCTTTGCACTTCGGCGCGGCCCGGTGATCTTCTGCGTGGAGGAGGCCGATCTTGGCACCGAACCACAACGGTTGAGACTGCCGGCGCAGGGCGAGATCGCCGTCAGCTTCGACGAGACGCTTCTTGGTGGGGCGACCGTGCTTGAAGGTGATGCGTTAGAAGCGGATGCATCCGACTGGCAGGAAACGCTCTATCGCACACAACCGCCGGTGCTGAAGCCGACGCGCTTCAAGGCGATCCCGTACCACCTGTGGGCAAACAGAGAGCCGGGCGCCATGGCCGTCTGGCTGCACGAGAAGTAGGGGAACACGATGGCTCGCCTTGAACTTCGCAATGTAGTCAAATCCTACGGCATCTACGAAGCCGTGCGCGGCATCAACCTCGCGATCGAGGACAACGAGTTTGTCGTCTTCGTCGGTCCGTCGGGCTGCGGCAAATCTACGACGCTGCGCATGATCGCCGGCCTGGAACATATCACCGGTGGCGATATCGTCATCGGCGATCAGGTCGTCAATCGGCTCGGCCCAGGCAAGCGCGATATTGCCATGGTCTTCCAGAACTATGCGCTCTATCCGCATATGAGTGTCCGGGAGAACATCTCCTTCTGCCTGGAACAGCAGAAGTTGCCGAAGGCGCAGATCGACGAGCGCATCAACCGCGCCGCCGAGACGCTGCATATCACGGAACTTCTGTCGCGGCGCCCCGGCCAGCTTTCGGGCGGGCAGCGTCAGCGTGTCGCCATGGGGCGCGCCATCGTACGCAACCCGAAGGTCTTCCTATTCGACGAGCCGCTTTCCAATCTTGACGCCAAGCTGCGCGTTCAGATGCGCACTGAGATCAAGCGACTGCATCAATTGCTTCCGACCACGACTGTTTATGTCACCCATGACCAGGTCGAAGCGATGACGATGGCCGACCGTGTCGTCGTCATGAGCGGCGGGATCATCGAACAGGCGGGTCCGCCGCAGGAACTATACCATCGTCCTGTCAGCCAGTTCGTAGCAGGCTTCATCGGCTCACCGTCGATGAACTTCCTGAACGCGAGGCTTGAGAGCGTTGGTGACGGGTTGGTTGTCGTTCTCGACGACGGAAGCCAGCTTGCAGTTCCCGCATCCCGGACCGCGGAGTACCGGCCACATGCAGGCAACCCGGTCGTGTTCGGTATCCGGCCTGAATCGATATCGAGTCTGACACCAAAACCCGGCTTCGAAACGGTCGAGGCGAATATCGATCTCGTTGAGCCGCTGGGACCGGAGACGATGATCTACTTCGATATCGGGCCGGTGAGCCTTTGCGCCAATGTCGATCCGGAAAGTGAGCCGCGTCCAGGTTCGCGTATGCCGCTTTCCTTCAACATGAACCGCATGCATCTTTTCGATCCGGCTGGGGGCCGTTCGCTTTCGTCCTAATGACATCAGGAATTGACCTTGCCCCCAGGTTTTATCCAGTTTTAGGTTCGCTCCAGCGGTTTTTTGAAGTGCTACCCGATTTTGGGCCAGCGGGAGCTGGAATTTTCCGGGATTAAGGCTCAGTTCGGCGGGGGTGCCGATGAGCCGTTCATCAGCGAAATCGGCACCTTGTTGCCAATCGCGCTGTGTGGCCGGAACTCCTCCATCTTCAAGCGGGCGTCGTCAAGGCTCATGAACCAGTGGGCGTTGAGGCACTCAGCCCGGAACTTGCCGTTGATGGGGAAGACGGCCCCGCTCCGAACCGATTGGCCGTGACGGCCCCATGATCGGGGCGCAGGGCCTCGGCTGTATGGGCATGAGCGACTTCTATGGAGCAACCGACGAGATCGAATCCCGCGCAACGCTGGAGCGCGCTGGAACTCGGTGCGACCATGTTCGATACGGCGGATATGTACGGCTTGGAGCCGCCATTGACGGAACCGCTGGACGACAAGCACCTTCGATCACGGCCGGAACAAAAGGCCGGTAATCGCATTTATCGGCCAGAGGCGGTTTGCCTCGACCTTTCCTAAGTCCCAGAGCTTGCCCCGCTTTCTTGGCGGGGCCTCTTTAGCGATGGCAACCGAGATGTTCTTCATGGAGGATGTTGTGATGTCTCGCAAAAACTTCAGTCGCCACGATGAGCCTTTGAATTCGGATGACCTGCGCAAATGCCACGTTGTTCTGGACGCGATCTGCGACGAGTTCGGAATAGAGCCTGGCTCCGAGGAGGCAGATCGCATTGGTGCAATCACCATAGAGCTTTATCAGCAGGGCGTACGCGACGTCGGCCAGCTGAAGCATATTGTCGATGCCGCGCGGGGGCTCGATCTCAATCGAGATGGAACCAAGGCATAACGGCCGACGTTTTCAGCTTCGCTCACATCCGACGATGTGACACTCAGGAGCCCTGGCCTTGCCCCGCTTCACGGCGGGGCACTTTTCTAGGATAGGTCTTTGTCGGCTTTAGTGACGGTCACGGTCGATTTTGCGCTTTCCAGTGCGCAGACGTCACACCTCTTTTCACCGCGCGACATGCAATCTACGCATAGTTGAGATCCAATCTTCGCGCTGCAAAATTGGTCTGACCAATCATATATAAGCGACATCGAAGTAATCGAAGCGCCACGGACTGGCAGCTGACTTCGAAAACCCAGGAAAGGGGATTTATCATGAACATCGCACGCTCTTTTAACAATTGGCGCAAGTATCGTCAGACGGTCTCCGAACTGGGCCGCATGAGCAATCGCTCACTCCATGACCTTGGCATCAATCGCGGCGAAATCGAGCGGATCGCAAAAACTGGCGCTCGCTAAGTCCGCGAAGACAATGTGCAGTTTGAAGCGCTCGTCCTACCAGGCGGGCGCTTTTGTTTTGCTAGTGATGGATAGCGCCAAAGCGCCCCGCGTATCGCCCTCACCTCATGGCTCCGCCTACTCTTTGGGCAAAATATCACGCTCCAATGGACGGTGGCCTACGGCGTCACCATCTTCCGTTCATCCTCTGTGGAAGAATTCTAGTTTCGGATCGAACGTCCCTCGTATCATACTAGAGTTGGCGCCCTCGAAGAGCCCGGAGGCAGTGAATGACCTGCGAGGCGAACTCGCGGGCCCGACCGGCGTCTTTCTCGTCGGCCGCGCGATCTCCGATGTCGAGGTAGCAGTCTGCTAGGAATTCGCAGAGCGGCAGAGCACTTTCAACCGCCTTTCGTGTCGCCTTCCCCGGGCGCGGAGTGGTAAGTAGCGGGAATTCTCGCATCGATTTCGACCTCAGCTCGGCTTCTTTTGAAAGAGCCAGGAGGTCGTCGCCTCCGTCTGTCCTTGATAGTTCCGTCAACGATCTGAGCTGTCCAGACAATATCTGCTCAAGCATCGGCAAATCGCCTTTGTCGACCGTTAGAGTTTGATCTCGTTCCCGGTGAAATGCCAGTCGTCGCTCGCGTCTCAATGTTGCAACATGGCCGAGTTCCTCCCGGGCCATTCGTTCGGCTGCATCTCTAACGTCGTCCGACCCGGCATGGGCCGAGACGTAGGACCAGAACACGAACGCGCGTTCCTCGTTGCGAACGGCTATCGAGAAAGCGCGGTAGGCGCTCAACATCTCGGGAGCCACTTTCCCAGCTCCTTCGTCATCGAACAGGTGTTCCGGGGGATAGGCGGAAACCGCAAGTGTTTTGCATCCGAGTGCTTTCTCCCATTCATTCACTTTGCTCAAGTGCCCCTGTTCCTCGGCGACCAGCGCATCGAACACTGCCGCAAGCTCGGGGTGTCCCATCTCCGTCATTCTAAGACCGAGGGCGAGGTAACCTTCTATTGCTTCCTGTTCCATGGCACGACCAAGCGCCAAAAGCTCGTCCAACGACGCTAGATGCCAAGGATCGGAGGTCTTTGCTGGCATGCAGTCCACTCCTGTTAGGCCTTCCCCTTGCCGGATATAGGCCCATTAGAAACGCGTACGTTTTTCCAACGAGGAGTTGTCTTCGGCCGAGGTTAGGATACATTCTCATCTCGGAACTGCAAAGAAATCCAAGGCCAGCGCAATGAACTTTTCAAAGAAAGTTCGGTCGTCATGGTTAGCAAGCATGCTCGTGCTTGCGGTCGCGTTCGTCGGCCTCTCGTCCACAACCCCCGCATTCGCAGCCGGGCAGCTTCCCACCTTTCTTGAAAGAGTTCAGCCAAGCGAGCTTTTCGAGGGTGCCGACCGCTTCGGCGACACCGTGGGAGACCCCCCCATCGCGCCGGTCTATCGAGGTGACGTTCTGCTTGGGTATGTCTACCTCAATTCCGATTTTACCAGTTCGGTTGGCTATTCTGGTAAGCCGATCCACATCGCAGTTGGCATCGATCCGTCCGGAATTATCAGGGGCTTCAAGCTCATAGAACACCACGAGCCGATCGTCCTCGTCGGAATTCCCCAGGCCAAAGTCGTCGCCGCCTTGAATTCGATTATCGGCAAAGACCTTGGAAGGGTAGCCTCCGGGGCTGAGCGCCCGCCGGAGGTGGATATCGTCAGTGGAGCGACCGTCACGGTGCTCGTCATGGGCGACAGCGTCGTTCGCTCCGCCGTCAACCTCATCCGGAGCAAGCGCCTGGGCGCGAGCGGTCCGGCAGGTGTTAGACCTGTTTCAGTTGTCAAAACGCTCGACCTTTCGAGAGACCAGGCGAGCGACTGGCAGACCCTCCTCGGTGACGGCTCGGTCCGGAGCCTGCGGTTGACGGTTGGCGAGGTTTCGAAGGCCTTTGAAGAGGCCTCACATCCGGAAGCGGCTTCGCACCCGGAAACCGCGAACCCGGAAGACCGTTTCATCGATCTATACATTGCGCCTGTGAGCGTCCCCGCAATCGGCAAGACGCTCCTTGGAGATGTCGCGTATCAGCGCCTCGCCACCCAGCTCAAGCCGGGACAGTCCGCGATCCTCGTGGCCGGAGACGGGGCATACTCCTTTAAAGGCTCCGCCTACGTCCGCGGCGGCATCTTCGATCGCGTCGAATTGCTACAGAGCGGGCAAGGTTTGCGATTTCGCGATCGCGACCATACGAGGATCGCGGCTCTCGCGCCGTCGGACGCACCACGCCTGAGGGAGATAGCGCTGTTCGTTGTGCCGCCGGAATTCTCCTTCGAGGTGACCGAGCCGTGGGAGCTGGAAATGCTCGTGCAACGCAGCAGCACGGGCGCGCGCGACAAGTCCGTCATCCCCTATACGATCCCATACGCCCTTCCGTCCACCTACTACACCGTGACGCAGACCTCCTCGCAAGAGCAGGTCCCGGTCGCCGCCGCCGGGAAGAGCGATCCGGCGGAAGCGAAACCGGAACCCGGCGAGCCTCCGCTGTGGAAGCGCATGTGGGGTATGAACAGAGCCTCGATTGCGATCATCGTCGCTGCGCTCCTCGTCCTGACGGCAATCTTCTTCTTCCAGGACTGGCTGGTCAAACGTCCGAAGCTGTTCGGATGGATCCGTACCGGGTATCTCGTTTTCACCCTCGTCTGGCTCGGATGGTACGCAAACGCCCAGCTGTCGGTTGTCAACGTCCTAACATTCACGAACGCGCTGGTCACCAATTTCAGTTGGGAGTTCTTCCTCGCGGCACCGTTGATTTTCATCCTTTGGGCCGCGGTGGCGGCCGGTCTGCTGTTTTGGGGGCGCGGTCCGTACTGCGGATGGCTCTGCCCGTTCGGTGCGCTGCAGGAGCTGCTGAGCCAGGCTGCGAAGCGCCTCAGAATACCCCAGGTGAAAGTTCCGTGGGGACTTCACGAGCGTCTTTGGCCAATCAAATACATGACCTTCCTTGGGCTTTTCGGAATGTCGTTCTATTCGATGGCCTATGCGGAGATGCTCTCGGAGATCGAGCCGTTCAAGACCGCGATCATCCTGAAGTTCATCCGTGACTGGCCATTCGTTGTCTTCGCTTTGCTACTCCTCGTGGCCAGCCTCTTTATCGAGCGGTTCTACTGCCGCTACCTCTGCCCGCTTGGGGCGGCACTTGCCATTCCAGGTCGTATCCGGACGTTCGAATGGTTGAAGCGCTGGCCCGAATGTGGAACGCCCTGCCAGCGTTGCGCGAAGGAATGTCCGGTGCAAGCGATACACCCTGAAGGCCCCATCAACGTCAACGAGTGCATCTACTGCATGCACTGCCAGGAACTCTACCATGACGACCAGCGCTGTCCCCACATGATCCAGGTACGGCTCAAGCGAGAAAAGTTCATGGCGCTGTCAACTCCGGAATCGAGAGGAGAAAATAAACCACCAAAGACGCTCGTTACTCATAATGGAGAACCGGTCAAATAGGCACGCGACGTATGCGGGCCGCACCCCAGGAGGCAAATACCATGTCGAATGAAGACAAAAACCTGCCCCTTTTCAACAGACGTCAACTGCTGGGGACCACTGCCGTGGCTGCGGCCGCAGGAGCGGCGACGGCCAGCGGTGCGTTGGGCCTTTCGGGTGGGGCATCTCCAGCGATGGCCCAGGAACGCGCAAAGTGGGAGGTCAAACCTGGCGAGCTCGACGAATACTACACCTTCTTCTCGAGCGGCCAGTCAGGCGAAGTCCGCATCGTCGGTGTTCCATCGATGCGCGAAATCATGCGCATTCCTGTGTTCAACCGTTGCAGTGCCACGGGATGGGGTCAGACGAACGAGAGCCTGAAGGTGCTTACGGAGAACATGCGGCCGGAGACGGTGGAGTTTCTCAAAGACCGCGGTGGCGTCTACCAGAACGGTGACCTTCACCACCCGCACCCATCCTTCACGGACGGCACCTACGACGGCCGCTATCTCTTCGCCAACGACAAGTCCAACACGCGGGTCTGCCGTATTCGCCTTGACGTCATGAAGTGCGACAAGATCATCGAGCTTCCAAACCAGCACACCGTGCACGGCCTGCGCGTCCAGAAGTTCCCCAAGACCGGCTACGTGTTCTGCAATGGCGAAGACGGTGTCCCGATCCCCAACGACGGCAAAGTACTGGRCGATCCGAAGCAGTACCGCTCCATCTTCACCGCGGTCGATGGCGAGACGATGAAAGTCGCCTGGCAGGTCATCGTGGACGGCAACCTCGACAACGTCGATGCCGACTATCAAGGCAAGTACTGCTATTCCACCTGCTACAACTCAGAGGGCGGCGTGACCCTCGAAGAGATGATGAGCAAGGACCTGGACTGGGTCGTGGTGTTTAACCTCAAACGCATCGAAGAAGCGGTCGCCAACGGTGACTTCAAGGAAATCGGCGGCGTTCCAGTAATCGATGGCTCCCACGGTTCGAAGTACACCCGCTACATTCCGGTCCCGAACAGTCCCCATGGTATAAACACGGCCCCGGACGGCATCCACTTCGTGGCCAACGGCAAGCTCTCACCGACCGTCACGGTGTTCGACGTGCGCAAGTTCGACGACCTCTTCGACGACAAGATCGAGCCGCGCGACACAGTCGTCGCCGAAACTGAACTTGGGCTTGGGCCGCTGCACACGGCTTACGACGGGAGGGGAAACGCCTACACCACGCTGTTCCTCGACAGCCAAGTGTGCAAGTGGAACATCGAGGACGCCATTCGGGCGTTCAAAGGCGAGAAGGTCAATCCTATCCGCCAGAAGCTGGACGTCCACTACCAGCCGGGACACAACCACTCCTCGATGGGTCAGACCAAGGAGGCTGACGGCAAGTGGCTCATCTCGCTCAACAAGTTCTCGAAGGACCGCTACCTCAACGCCGGCCCACTGAAGCCGGAGAGCGATCAGCTCATTGACATCTCGGGCGACGAAATGGTGCTCGTTCACGACGGCCCCTCCTTCGCCGAGCCGCACGACGCGACGATCGTGCATGCGTCCAAGATCAATCCGCTCCATGTGTGGAAGCGCGAAGACCCATTCTTCGCCGACGCAGTCGCTCAGGCCAAAAAGGACAATATCGACCTCATGGTGGACTCCGAAATCATTCGCGATGGTGACAAGGTTCGGGTTTACATGACGTCCGCGGCTCCCGCGTTCGGGCTGACGTCCTTCACCGTCAAGGAGGGCGACGAGGTGACCGTATACGTCACCAATATCGACGAGGTCGAGGACCTGACGCACGGCTTCTGCATCGTCAACTACGGCATCAACATGGAGATCGGGCCGCAGGCGACGGCATCGGTGACCTTCAAGGCGGCCAAGCCCGGTGTCTACTGGTATTATTGCACGTGGTTCTGCCATGCGATGCACATGGAAATGAAAGGTCGCATGATGGTCGAACCTAAGTCGGTATGATGGTGCGCGTGACGATCATAGCGATGGTGGCGTTCTGGGTCGCCATCGCCATCCCCGCCGAGGCCGCAGAGCGGATGGTCACACCTGCCGATAACCTGGCAGCGATCCTAGAGGCGGCATCGCCGAGGGACCGCATTACCCTGCAACCAGGCAAGCACAAGGGTCCCGTGAAGATCGTCAAGCCTGTGACGGTGGAAGGGGAGCCGGGGGCTGCGATCATAGGCGACGGAAAAGGCACCGTCGTTACCATAGACGCGGCGGGCGTCGTTCTCCGGGGCCTTGAGATCAGCGGATCGGGCACGAACCTCGAAGGCGCGGACTCGGGCGTGTTCGCGACCGAGAACGCGAAAGGTGCGCTCATCGAACGGAACAAGGTCACTGGAAACCTCTACGGCATCTACGTCCACGGGGCGACCGATTCTTTGGTCCGCAACAACACGGTCATCGGCCTGAAGAGGGGCCACCTGAGCGAATTGGGCAACGGCATCGCGGTTTGGAATGCACCGGGTGCCAAGATCGTCGGCAACGACGTCAGCTTCGGCCGCGATGGCATCTTCACCATCGCGAGCAAGCGCAATGTGTTCAGCGGCAACAACTTCCATGACGTTCGTTTCGCGATTCACTACATGTACACCAACAACAGTGAGATCAGCGGCAACACGTCTTCTGGGAACGCAGTCGGCTACGCGCTCATGTTCTCAAACAAGCTGAAAATCATCGGCAATGTGTCTGACGGAGACCGCGATCATGGCCTCGTGCTGAACTTCGCCAACGGATCGCAGATTGAGGAGAACACCGTCATCGGGCGGATGCAGCCCCAGAGCCGCTGGACAACGGCCGGGAACCGCGACCCCACTGACAAAATGCCTTCAGACGATAGTCCAGTGATCCCCGACGTCAGCCTCTCGGGCGAGCGACTGGGCCCGGAGAAGTGCGTTTTCATCTACAACGCCAACAACAACCGACTGAGGGGCAACAGGTTTGAAGGTTGTTCGATCGGTATTCACTTTACGGCCGGATCAGAAGGCAACTCTATGAGCGAAAACGCCTTTATCAATAATCGCACTCAGGTCAAATACGTGGGAACCCGGTATCTCGATTGGTCGGCGGACGGCCGTGGCAACTACTGGAGCGACAATCCGGCGTTCGACCTCGATGGAGACGGGATCGCCGACAACGCCTACCGCCCGAACGATGTCATGGACAAGGTGATGTGGACCTCTCCCCAAGCGAAGGTGCTGGCCACCAGCCCCGCAGTCCAGGTCATCCGCTGGGCTCAGGCTCAGTTCCCGGCCTTACTGCCGGGGGGCGTCGTTGACAGCCATCCCCTAATGGCACCTCCCCCCCAAAAGGAGCCGGTGCAATGACCGCACCGACGGCAGCAATTTCAGGCGTCGCCAAGCGTTATGGAAACGTCCAGGCGGTCAAGGACGTTACTTTCGAGCTCAACGAAGGGGAAACCGTCGCGCTTGTCGGCCACAACGGAGCCGGCAAGACGACACTGATCAAGCTTATGCTCGGCCTGATCCGCCCCTCCGCGGGCAACGTGCTTGTTCTCGGCGAAGACCCAGCCAAGGGCGATTTTGAGGTTCGGAGGCGGCTCGGCTACCTGCCGGAAAGCGTATCCTTTCACATGGCCTTGACGGGACGGGAAACCCTGGCTTTCTACGCGCGACTGAAACGGGTTGAGGTTTCCGTGGTGCCGGAGCTTCTTGAGCGGGTTGGACTGGCTGCGGTTGCGGCCGACCGTCCGGTCCGGACCTATTCAAAGGGCATGCGGCAGAGACTTGGTCTGGCACAGGCGCTGCTTGGCCAGCCGCGGGTCCTGCTCCTGGACGAGCCTACGAGCGGCCTCGATCCGGCTCTTCGCCGACGATTTTACGATATCCTGCACGAACTGCGCTCCGCTGGAACCACGGTCCTTCTTTCCTCGCACGCGCTCACGGAACTCGAAGGACGCGCCAATCGTGTGGTGATCGTCAACGAAGGCGTGAAGGTCGCCGATGGATCGCTGGAAACTTTGCGAACCCTTGCGCATTTGCCCACCCGCGTAAGCGTGAAACTTGCGGGCGGTGGTTCGCCGGTCGACTGGAAATTTGGAAGTGGCTGGAGGAAGACAGGTGTCGACACGGTCGAGACCGAGGTGACGGTGGAAGACAAAGTCGCACTCCTTCGAGAGGTCACGGCCAATCCTGCGGAGGTAGCCGGGGTGCACCTCGTAGAGCCGACACTGGACGATCTCTATGCCCATTTCCTTGGCGGGCGGAAGGCGGCCGAATGAAGAACATCCTTATCGTAGCCCGCAAGGAAATTCTGGAAGGATTGCGCAATCGGTGGGTGCTCGGGGCAACACTTCTCCTTGCAGCATTGGCGCTCACCCTCACTGCGCTGGGCAGCGCGCCGACGGGTAACGTCGGGGTCAACCAGCTCGACGTGGTCATCGTCAGTCTATCCAGCCTCACCATTTTTCTCGTGCCGTTGATCGCGCTCCTGCTCTCGCACGACGCGATCGTGGGCGAGATGGAACGCGGCACCATGCAGCTGCTTTTAAGCTATCCGGTCGGGCGCAATCAGGTTATTCTCGGCAAGTTTTTCGGGCATGTCGCCATCCTCGCCTTCGCGACACTCTGCGGCTACGGTGCCGCCGCATTAGCCCTCGCGATCACAAGTCCTGACATTGACGCCGCCAGTTGGCGTGCCTTTCTCGCCATGATCGGGTCGTCCGTGCTTTTGGGTGCGGTGTTCGTCGCTATCGGATACCTGGCAAGCACGATTGTCAGCGAGCGGAGCACGGCGGGCGGCATAGCCATCGGAATCTGGCTACTATTCGTCCTGATTTATGACATGGCGTTGCTCGGCGCACTCGTCGCGGCTGCGGGGCACGCTCTTCCCTCCGGTCTTCTGGACACGTTTTTGCTGCTCAATCCAACCGACGTCTACCGGATGCTCAACCTCGGGTCTGGAGACGCAAGCGCTCTTTCCGGCCTGGGCGGCGTCGCAAAGCATTCCGGACTTAACGCCGTACTGATGATCGTAGCGCTTGTCGCGTGGACCATATTGCCGCTCGTGCTTGCCGCGGTCGTATTTTCGAGGAGGGAGCTATGACACGCGCTTTTGTGGTCGGGATACTGCTGTCGGCCTTTTTGCTTGGAGGGTGCAGGGAGGAGCAACGGGCCTCTCCGCCGCCGTTCGCGCTGACGTCGGAAGCGGTGGGCAGGTACTGCGGAATGAACGTGCTCGAACACCCCGGGCCGAAAGGCCAGATCATTCTCGATGCACAAGTCGCCGAACCCATCTGGTTCTCGTCTGCCCGCGACGCGCTGGCCTTCACAATGCTACCGGAAGAGCCGAAGGACATCGCGGCAATCTATGTATCCGACATGAGCAAGGCACCGAGTTGGGAAAGGCCAGGTGAGACGAACTGGATCGACGCACGAAAGGCCTTTTACGTCATCAGTAGTTCCGTGCGGGGTGGCATGGGGGCGGAAGAGGCGGTCCCCTTCTCCACGGAGGAAGCGGCACGGCAATTTTCCGTCAAGAACGGCGGGCGTGTCGTCGCATTCAGTGATGTCCCTCAGGCCTACGTGCTGGGTTCAGGCGGTACCGATGCCGACACGACCACCCCCACAAACCCCGAGAAGAAGTTGGAAGGGCATGGTCATGGCTAGAGGATACACTCGCCGCCGGGCTATTGCGATTATCGCCGCAACGGCGGGCTTGCCCCTTCTGACCAGTGCGGAACCTACGGCGACAGTCATCAGGTGGAGCGGGCAAGCCCTCGGCGCACCGGCAACGCTTATTCTAAATCACGAAAACCAGGTTCATGCCACGCGGTTGATCGATGCGGTCGTTGCCGAGGTTGCCCGGCTGGAAGCCGTGTTCAGTCTCTATCGCGACGAATCCTCGTTGTCCGAATTGAACAGGGTCCGTGCTCTGGTCGCGCCTCCGCGTGATCTGGTGACCTTGCTTGGCTCCTGCCAGGAATATTGGACCATGAGCGGCGGTGCATTCGATCCCACTGTGCAGCCACTGTGGTCTTTATATCGCGACCACTTCATGCAGCCGGAAGCTGATCCCTCCGGCCCGTCGGCCGAAAAGATCAGAAATGCGCTCGACGCCGTGGGCTTCGACGGCATCGATTTCAATAGGGATCGCATTATCCTGACCCGACCTAAGATGGCAGTGACTTTGAATGGCATTGCCCAAGGCTACATCACGGACAGGATCGTGGAATTGCTGAGAGGGGCCGGGGTGACTAGCAGTCTGGTCGACATGGGAGAAAGCCGTGCGATAGGTTCGAGGGAGAATGGTACGCCGTGGCGGATCGGCCTCGCAGAGCGACAGGACGAGTCTCCCGACGTGGTTCTCGAAGTCACCAACAAGGCAGTCGCAACCTCGAGTGCGACGGGCTTCCATTTCGATGAGGCACAGCACTTCGGTCATATTCTCGACCCTCACACCGGAGGAGCCGCTGCATTGTACAGGCGCGTGACGGTCATCGCCGACAATGCGACCACTGCAGATGCTTTGTCGACGGCATTCAGCTTGATGCACGAGACCAGTATTCGATCGGTGATTGACCGCAGACCAGACGTGCAGGTCGACCTCGTCCGGGCGGACGGCGGCCATCACCGTTTCGAAACGTGAGCCTGAGGTGGCGCGACGGCTCGCGCTCGCTTTTTCCCTAGCTCAAACAACCAACCACGAGAGGAGTACGTGATCATGCGCCTTCTGAAAAATCTGACCGCGGCAACTATGCTTGCGGCAACCGCTGTTCCGGCTGCAGCTGCCGATTTCGAGGTTCACATGATGAACAAAGGGGCCGACGGAGTGATGGTATTCGAGCCCGCACTCACTAAGATCAAGCCGGGCGACACTGTGACCTTTGTGCCGATGGACAAGGGGCACAATGCCGAAACCGTAAAGGATATGATTCCCGAAGGCGCCGAAGCCTTCAAGAGCAAGGTCAATGAGAACCTGAAGCAGACCTTCACCGTACCGGGAGCTTACGTGATCAAGTGCACGCCGCATTTTTCTATGGGCATGGTCGAGGTTGTGGTGGTGGGTGACACCCCCGCAAACCTTGAGGCTATCAAGTCCGGAAAGCTGCCGAACAAGGCTCGCGAGCGCGTCGACAAGGCGCTTTCGCAGCTATAATCCTTCAGCTTTTAAGGTCGGCAGCAGAAGCTGTTCAAGGCGCAGTCGCCCGGGCTGTCGTTGACCTGTGATCGTGCACCTCATGGCAGCCCATCGTCTTGGGTATTGTCGCACAAAACATCCTCGACCACACGCTGGTCTTACTGCCGCAGCCATCACACCAATAGTAGCGATGGTGGATTGAAGTTCGCCCGTGTGGTCGGAACCCGAAAACTTGCCCACGCCTAGTTTCCTATGGAGTAACCTATCGATTTCGAACTCTCGAAATTATGGAAATTGTCCCGGTCTATCATAGCGAACGTGTCGGGGGGCGTCGGGTTGTCACCATGCAGCACATAAGTGGCCCCGATCGAGGCGCCGCCGACCATATCCGACGCAGAGGGCGCGGCCGCCGTCGCAGTATGGCCTTAGAAGGGATATGCAAGGATGATGGGTTCTGAGGATCAGCCTCGCACAGCCCCTCTCACAAGCAACGCCCGCCTGCAAGGAATTCGAGGATATCTCTTCAGTTTCAGCCGGGTAATACCCTCGTTCGCACTATCTGGGTCATTCTTTTGAAGAGACGCTCTGACCGCACGACGCCCACCGGGGAGGCGAGCTTTCTTTGCATACCATTGAAGCCTCCTGAAGGTCAAAACTCGATCGGGGCCAGCAGCTCTTTTATCCATCTCTTTTTGTCGGTTCCCGCGAAAGTCAGGCGAGAGGCAGCGTTACCTGGATCTGTACGCCTTCATGCTTGAGCGGCCTCGGGGAAACGACTTTCAAACTCATGCCTGTGCGGTCGGCGATTGCCTTTACGATGGAGAATCCCAAGCCCTAAACCATTCTGAGCCCCGTGTTTCAGCGCATTTTCAATCAGGTTTCGAAACAGAATGCCAACGGCGTCGGGGTCTAACCTGGAAAGAACCGGTTCTTCCGGAAGGGTCAGCAGGATCCGTCCCTCTCCAGTCCGCGTGAAACCCTCGACGATCATCTCCAGGACAGGTCTCAGATCGGAGGGCTCGTCTGTTTGCAGCCGTCCTCCTTCGGCGCGGGCGAGTTGCATCAACTTTTCCGACGTGCGCATCAGTCGCTTCAGCGTGGTYTCTATCTCYGTTGCCCGCTGGCCCGTYAATTCCTCGCCRGTTTCAGTCCGAATGCGCTGAGCCTGCGCGATCGCGCCTGCAACCGGCGTGCGCAGCTCGTGCGCCGCGTTCGCTGCAAAGGCGCGCTCGGCATTGAACGCCGCCGTCAGACGGTCCAGCAAYTGATTGACGCCYGCCGAGATCGGGCGAAGCTCGCTYGGCAGACCGCCATCTGGTAGGGGCGACAGGTCCTGCGCACCGCGGCGGGCAAGCTCTTGTCGAAGCAAGCGTACAGGGCGCAAGGAACGGCGCACCGCCAGAACGATTGCGAGAAGACTGAATGGGATCATCACGATCAACGGCAGCAGAAGCCCCAGCAGCATCTTGCGGGAAAGCTCCGTRCGACGATCSAGCGGTTCGGCAACGGCAATCGTCAGGCCGCCATCGACGCTAGCATCGTAATAGAGTTGGTGCGTTTCGGTGCGCAGAAAACCCGGCTTGACAAACGGCGGAAAGATGGAGGCATCCGCRCCTGCGGAGGCGAGAAGAACCYTCCCGTTKCGGTCRCGCACGACAAAAGTTACGTCCTCGCCATATCGCGCCTCGCGCCCGATGCGCCTCTCGCCATCGTCGCCTTCCTCGTTACCATCATGTTCGACAGGATCGCCACGTCCGTCGCCTTCATGCAGGTCGTGCCGAGCAATTGGCAAAACGCGCAGCGCCGTGGCCTTTAGCCCGTCGTCGAACACCTCTTGCATTTCCCCGCCAAGCCGGTGCGCCGTGAGCGCCGCCGCCGCCAACCACAGAAGCGTCACTGAAAGCCCGATGGCAAGTGCCAGGCGCGTCTGAAGCGAAGCGCCGATCTTCACGGTTGCCCCAGCCGATAACCGAGGCCGCGCTCGGTCTCGATCACATGAGCGCCGAGTTTCTTGCGCAACCGGCTGACATGGACCTCGATGGCGTTGCTGTCGATTTCCGTATCGAAGGAATAGAGCCGCTCCTCGAGCTGTGCCTTTGATAGGAGCTGGGAGGGACGTTGCAGAAAGGCCTCAAACAGGACCCATTCTCGCGCCGTAAGAGCAACGGGCTTGCCATTCAACGCGACGCTTCTGGCCGCGAGATCGATGGCGAGCGGACCGAGCGTGATGTTCGGATTTGGGTTGCCGGCATAACGGCGCGCCACCGATCCGATGCGGGCCGATAGTTCTGCAAGGTCGAAGGGCTTCACCATGTAATCATCAGCGCCGGCGTTCAGTCCGGCAATACGGTCAGAGACCTGATCGAGCGCTGTTAGGATCATAACCGGCGTCACGTCGCCCCGCCCGCGCAATCCCTTCAGGAAGGGAACGCCGAGCCCATCGGGCAGCATCAGATCGAGCAGCACCAGATCATAGGCAGCCGCAACGATCGCATCGCCTGCCTGGTCGAGCCGGTTGACCCAATCGACGGAATGCCCATCGGCGGCGATCTGGTCGCGAATGGCCGCACCAAGCGCCGTATCGTCCTCGATCAGCAGAACCCGCATCGCAATCTTTCCTCTCTGCCTCTCTTTGGCCCCGTAGTCCACCCGCCAGCTTACGGGAACCTGAAGCGCTGTCGCGCCAATTGTCAGGTGGCGGTCAGCTTAGGACGCAATTGATCAGCCCGAAATCCCCGTCAGATGCCCAACTGGAGATCACTTATGACATACCGCAAACTTCTTCTGGCCGCGTGCGCCGGCATAGGCTTTCTCGCCCCCCTGGGCAGTCTCGCGATGCCGTTCCCCGCAGCGAAGACCGCCGGGGCCATACTGGCCGGGTATCAAGAGAACGAGGACGATGATCACCAGGAACATCGCCTCCGTCACGACGACAATGGCCGCTACGCCGCCGACGACTGCGAAGACGAGGATGAAAATTCCTGCGGTCGAGGCGGCGTCTTGCAGCAGCAGAACGCCACCCCGCCTAGCAACGGCCTGTTCACGCCTGGCTCCAAGCCGCGCGCCCAGACGAACTGAACCGCCAAGTCCGACCAAGGAGACGATCGATGAGAATGAAGTCCTTCATTGCCCTGCTTGCTGTCACTACGGCCCTTACCGTTCCCGGCCTCGCCATGGCCCGCGAGGTGACCTTCACCACCAACATGCGCAGCTACGGCGGCGATGGCGCCTACGTTGCCTATTACGTCACCGATGCGCAAGGCAAGTATGTCGGCAGTCTCTGGATGGCGGGCGGCAAGACTAGATACTACGAGCATCTCGGCGGCTGGTACCGTGCCACCGGCGGTGACATCGGCGAGATCAACGGCATTACGGGCGCCAGCGTTGGGGCGGGTCGTTCGCTTAAGGTCACGGTCGACCTTGCCGATACGCTGTTCGATGCCGGCTATCAGCTTCACATCGATTCCGCCGTGGAGGACATGCGCGACAGTCCGAATGAGATCGTGGTGCCGCTGACGTCGGGCGGCTCGGGCCAGAACGTGAAAGGTACGCGCTACATCGCCGCCTTCACCTACGTGCGTTGAGGAGAAGGGACGCCTGTTATGAGTCGCTCGCTCCACCGCTGCTTCGGACTGATCGCTACCGTCCTTCTCACCGTCGTCGCGCTGAGCGGCGCCGCACTCTCGATCTTCCCAGCCGCAGAGGCGCTCACCACACCTGCGGCGCAGCGTATCAGCGTCGCGGAACTCGCCACGCGAGTCCAGGCGTCAGAACCTACGGTCGAACAGATCAGGCGCGCGCCGTCTGGGCGGATCACCGCCTATTACTACGAAGGCGACCAACCCGCCTCCGCTGTCATCGACCCTGCCACTGGCCAGCCGGTCGGCAGCGCCGGCACCTCGGAGCTGGAGCGTTGGTTGACCAATCTTCATCGTTCGCTTTTCTTGGACGATCCCGGACGCTTCATAACTGCTGGCAGTGCAGCGGTTGTGCTTGCCCTTGCAATCTCCGGGCTATTCCTGATGGCGCGGCGCGCCGGCGGCTGGCGGTCCGTCCTGACATCCGTTCGCGGCTACGGCGATGGACGCTTACACGCCGTCGTCTCACGCCTTGCCCTGCCCGGCCTCTTCCTCTCCGCGCTCACCGCGTTCTGGATGACGGCTGCTGTTTTCGGGCTATTGCCGGAAGGCGCGAATGCGCCGGCCTTCCCGGCCAACGTCAGCGGCAAGACCGGCGTGGCCCTTACCTCTGTCGCCCTGCTTCAAGAGACTATGGTCGATGACCTGCTCTCGCTTAACTTCCCTGCCACCGGCGACTCAACGGACGTTTTCACACTCAAGATAACAGGAGGAGAAGCTTACATCGACCAGGGCAACGGTGCGCTGCTGGCTTGGTCTGACGCCGGCTGGGTCGACAAGGTCACGCGCCTCATGACCATGCTGCACACCGGGCGCGGCGTGGCGTGGCTTGGGCTCGTCCTCGGGTTCTCTGCGCTTGCGGTACCCGTCCTTGGCTGGACTGGCATGATTGTCTGGCTGAGGGGGCGCCGCAACCCCAAGGCAGCCTCGGTTGCCGCCGACGAGGCCGATACGATCCTGCTAGTCGGCAGTGAGAACGGAACGACCTGGGGCTTCGCCAATACGCTGCAGACTGCTCTTTCCGCACAGGGTCTTTGCGTTCATGTCGGCCCGATGTCCAATTTCGAGCCGGCCCACTGGCCAAAGGCGCGGCGTGTCATTCTGTTCGCCGCCACCTATGGCGATGGCACGGCGCCTGCAGCCTCCAAGGAATTCGTCGAACGCTTCGAGCGTGTGCCGGCAATGCCCGGCCTGCCGCTCGCCGTGCTCGGTTTCGGCGATCGCAGCTTCCCGGCCTTCTGCGGTTTCGCCACCGAGATCGCGAGGATCGCTGAGGACAAGGGCTGGGCCGTCCTTAGCCCCTTCGACACGGTAGATCGACAATCGCCACAGGATTTCGCCCGCTGGGGGCGGCGCCTGGCTGAAACGCTTGGCCTCGTTTTCGAGCTGAACCACCAACCGACCGCTCCCAAGACCTGGAGATTGCCGCTCATATCTCGCCGCGATTATGGAGCAAGCGTACAGGCGACAACCGCCATCCTGCGCTTTGCCCTTCCGAAGATATCGCTTTGGCAGCGTCTAACGGGCAAGGGCTTCTCGCGGTTTGAGGCCGGAGACCTGATCGGCATCGTGCCACAAGGCTCGGATCTGCCGCGATTCTACTCGCTTGCTTCCGGTATGAAAGATGGCTTTCTCGAAATCTGTGTCCGCAAGCAAGTCGGAGGGCTTTGCTCCAACCAACTCACCGCGCTGGAACCGGGCGAGACTATTGCGGCCTTCGTGCGTCCAAACCCGGCGTTCCGTCCGGCGCGCGGACGCAAGCCCGTCATCCTCATCGGCGCTGGCGCGGGGATCGGTCCGCTAGCCGGCTTTGCCCGCGGAAACCGGGGATGCCGTCCCATGCATCTCTATTTCGGAACCCGCCATCCAGCTAGCGATGCGCTCTACGCGGAGGAACTTTCCAACTGGAACAAGGACGGCCGGCTGACCTCGGTCTCGACCGCTTTCTCGCGAACCGCCAACCCGGTCTATGTGCAGGATATCCTGTGCAAGGATGCCGAGCGAATCGGCAAGCTTATCGCTGCGGGCGGTCAGGTTCTCATCTGCGGGAGTCGGGACATGGCGGCGGCTGTTGCAACCGTGCTCGCCGACATTCTCGCGCCACAGGGTTTCAACCTCGCGGTCCTGAAAGCCAATGGTCGCTATGCCGAGGACGTGTACTGACATGACGCGCTACGCGATGAACGGTCCGACTATGGGCACGCGCTGGTCAGCCCTCTTTCACATGCCATCGGATTTCGATGTCCACCGCGCCCGCAAGGCGATGGCCGACGCCGTGACGGAAGTCGACGAACAAATGTCCACCTGGCGGCCTGAAAGCGACCTTAGCCGCTTGAGTGCCGCAAAGCCCGGTGAATGGGTTTCTCTGCCCGACAGCCTGCTTACTGTGCTGGGAACGGGTCTTAAAATCGGCCAGGCCTCGGGCGGCGCTTTCGATATCGGCATGGGTGACGCCGTCTCCGCCTGGGGTTTCGGCCCGGCGGACGCAAGCGAGGGCCGGATCAAGACCGCCCGTCTAGCGAGACGCAGCCCSGCCTATGATGTTCTGGAGCTAGACAAGGCCGCCGGACGCGCCCGCAAGCACTCAGAGATGTGCTTCGATCTCAATGGCATCGCTAAGGGTTATGGCGTCGATCAACTGACCCGGGCTGCGCGCCAGCTCGGTATCGAAGCCGGCCTGTTCGCCATCGACGGCGAACTGCGAGCGCTTGGCACACAGCCCGACGGTCGCGGCTGGACCGTCGCCGTCGAAATGCCAAACSTGGAAACGCGTGCCGCGCATTCCGTCCTCGTGCTAGAAGATGCCGCCGTTGCRACGTCAGGCGACTATCGGCACTGGATCGATGTCGRCGGCCGCCGTCTGTCGCACACCATGGACCCGCACCTYGGCATGCCGCTCAGGCATCCKCCCGCGTCCGCTACCGTGATCGCCTGCGATTGTATGAGCGCCGACGCCTGGGCGACGGCGATGATGGTTCTCGGCGAAGCACGTGGTCTTGCGCTCGCCGAAACGCTTGGTCTGCCTGTTCTCTTCCTCGAGCACGGCCAGTCGAAAGGAATCGGATGCGGCCTGTTTTCACGCTGATCAGCGCGAAACAGCCATCTTAAAAGCTCAACMGTTATGAGCCGTGAAATGAGCCAATAGCACTGAAGGAACCCTTGCTCTCGGGTCTGGCGGCTCGCTGARATGRGATGGCTACCGCCTGGCGGTGCATATCGAACCGCAAGGCGTCAGGATCCTGACCCGTCGTGGCCATGACTGGACGCATCGGTTTCCGGCAATTGCTGAAGCTGCCCGGGCGCTTGGGCCGGCGACGATGGCCATCGATAGCGAGGCCGTGATGCTTGACGGCGAGGGGCGACCGGATTTCGGGCTGCTGAAAGTCGTTAGGCGCCTCCGGCAAGACGCCTGGCAACCGGGCCTCTGACGCCATCCTTTGTGCCTTCGATCTCGTCTATCTCAACGGCCATGACGCCAAGGCGAGCGAAGGTCCGAAACCCGAGCGGCCAGGGCTCAGGGCCAGCGGCACGCTCAGGGTACCCGTGCCCGTCACCGGGTTAGTTGCGAACTTCTCACCGATGCCGCGGATGGCGCCGCCGCCCTTGGGCAAAGCGACGGACGGTGGAACGACCACGAACGGCTTTTCGGAGGGGCCGTCGCAGCGAGCGTACCGGTAGCCGTGTCTCGTTCGGCCATTCCAGCCTCCCCACCCACCAGAGTGCGACCAGATTGCATTCGCCGTCGCGTCGTTGTCAAGGTTGCCCAATGACGTGCTTGCGTGCCTTTTGATTTCCGCCCCGGTGCGCCCCTCATTACCTGGTCATGGCCTCAGTATTGCTCGGTTTGCTTAAATGCCAATCGACATGATCTTCGCATCTGTGCGGCTCGGCGCGTGCGGATACACGGCCCACGGGCTGAAGCATCAACCGCGATAGGAGCATAGGCTGATTTTTCGCTGCGCGCTTGTGCGTTCCAAGGACCAGTGAAACCCCGTTGGTCCTGCCCAATTTCGGATGAGTAGCGTCGTTCATAACCTCGACGACGGTATGATCGACCCACTCAGCTCCCTACCGCCCCGCTCTTGCCAGCGATCGTGCGATGTCGACAATATCGTCGCGGCCAGAGTGGGCTTCCAATTCCGGCCCTTAAGAAATGACATTGATTATATTTGACAAAATAAGAAAAGCTCGCTGACTGTCCTCAGTCCTAGGACAAAGGACGAATGAGATGAAAAGTCAGGATATTGTCGTCCTGCTGAAACTGATCAGCTTGCAGGATCAGGAGCTGGAAAAGGGCTCCGACCAACTGCGATTGGAGTCAATCGGCGGAGATCCCTATGCGGTTCGTAATCTGGAGAGCCTTACCGGCATTAGCAAGACCGAAATTGCCCAATCCATCAAAAGAAGCGTCGCCTCCGGCATTGCCAGAAAAGACAATGCCAAGAATGAGCCACGGCCACACCGACGCAATCTATTCAATTTCATCGTCCATGGGCTGAAATTCGTCTTTCCCGCAAATCCCGGAGCAATGCAGCGAGGCATCCCGACAGCATTTGCGGCACCGATGCTTGAAGGACTACTCATCAGCGGGGGAAGCTTCAACTATGTGTGGCCTTACGCGTCCGGCAAGGAGATGGGGCAATCCGTTAATCCCCTCTTCAAAACCGTGCCTGAGGCAGCCTTGAAGGATCAACATCTCTATGAGTATCTCGCCTTGGTCGATGCCATCAGGCTCGGCAACCAAAGAGAGGCCGGACTTGCGAGCGATCACCTCAAATCAAGGCTGCTCGCGAAATGACCGAGATACGTACGCAATTGCTGGAGATGTTGAAGACGGTCGCAGTCGCCCTTGGCGACGATCTTCGGAATCGACTGGTATTCGTGGGTGGATGTACCACGGCATTGTTCATCACCGATCCCGTGACACTTGAGGGAGTGCGATCCACAGATGACATCGATCTGATTGTCGATCTAGCCGGACTTGCCGAATGGGTCAGTCTCCTGGACGAACTGCGCGCGCTTGGCTTTGTTTAGGCCGCGGACGAGGCCGTGATCTGCCGCATGCGGCTTGGGTCTCTTAAAGTTGATTTCATGCCCGATGATGAAAAGATACTTGGCTTCAGCAATCGCTGGTACACGACCGGGCTCGATACCGCCCAACCGCACGCCTTCGATGATGGGCTCGAAATCAGGGTTCTGACGCCTCCTATCTTCGTGGCGACCAAACTTGAAGCCTTCCAGGGGCGCGGCAATGACGACCTCTACTACAGCCGGGATGCGGAAGATCTTCTCCTGATAGTCGATGGCCGCGAGGAACTCCTCGCCGAGATTTCCGCCGCGGGTGATGATGTGCGTGCCTTCATCGCAAAGTCCCGGACGCGCCACCGTCTGACCTGCAGTTTCCGCGCCAAAGAATTCGTCGCGCCGACGATTGAAAAGATCGACGCATCAGTGGGCAGCCTTGTTGTAGCTACCGATGGTTTCTGGGCCGAATTAAATCGCGATCAACAGATCGCCTTCATGGGCACGGGGAAAAGAGAGGCGAGTGACGACCAGGACGATTGCAGCGTGTTGGTTATGAGCATTAATCGGACAGAAAAGACAGACGAGGGCCGGGTCGCGCTGGACGCAGTTTCTGGCCTCTATCTCCGTCGTGTGGACTAAAGCCCATGCCAGCAACCGGGTTTTGACCGTGATGGCTTCCACCGTTGGAGCGCTGGCTGTCGGAGCAATTCTCCGAAGGTGTCCTTCTATATCGCATGCCATAGCGTTCAACATTCGGCCTGAAAACCCTTCGAGTTAAATGGTCGTCGTTGCTGCTGGATACCCCGATGATCGAGCAGGCCGAAGCTTTGAGCGCAAATCGCGCCGCAAAACAGCACACACGGCGAATTTAGTTCCGCAGCAGCAGCGCGTAACGGGTATGCCGACGTTCGCCTGTGCGCGTAAGGGCGCCGATCTCTACGAGTTGCTGAAGGTCGCGTGTAGCTGTGGCGCGGGATGTGGCTGTAATTGAAATGTAGTTCTCGGCGCTTAAGCCTCCCTTAAAACCCGCTATCCCCTCTTTGAAAATGCGCGCGATTACCTTTTCCTGCCGCTCGTTCAGGTTGCCTCTAAACCGATCGTAAAATTTTGCTTTCTGAATGTAGAAATTTATGCGCTCAAGCGTCGCCTGTTGGGCGGCCAAGATCGTTTCTGAGAAAAAAAGGACCCAACCAGTGATATCGAGTGTACGCTGGTGGCGCTCAAGTTCGGAATAATAGGCCTTTCGGTTTTTCTCGATTGTGAAGGCAAGTGAGATCAGGCTGGGCTGCCCTATGTTTTGAGCCAGCGACTTCTCGGCGAGCGCGCGCCCAATGCGGCCGTTGCCATCTTCAAATGGATGTATGCTTTCAAAGTAAAGATGGCCGACCGCTGCGCGCGTTAAAGCCTGAAGTGGTGTTTGACCGCTTGGTCCGGATTGATTGAACCATGCGGTGAAGCCTTCCATCTCAGCGGCAACCTGGCGAGATGGGGGAGCCTCAAAATGTATTGTCGGTTTGTCCAGTCTGCCTGAGACGATCTGCATGGCGTCGGCATGCTGGCGGTAAGCGCCCACCGTTTCAATGTTTCGATTTCCTGCAATCAGCATTGAGTGCCAATGGAACAGCTCCTCATGATGCAACGGCTGATGCCAGTTTCGATAGACATCCGCCATCATCTCGGCGATCCCCCGCTCTTGGGGGCGAACCTGTCGGTCATCTGTGTTGAGCCCGAACTGTCGGCGGAGTGATGATTGGACGCTTGCGCGATCGAGAAACTCTCCCTCGATCTCTGAGGTTTTGATCGCCTCGTCACTCAGCAGTTCAATACGAAGCTGACTACTGTCATCCTCATTGAAATGCCGAACAGCACCGATGACCTCGCCGGCGGATTGCAGAAATTTCTGCTCCAACGGGATCAAGCTTGCAGTGTCGCACCTGAAACGCGGCCAATCGGCGTTCTGCCAGTTCCATTGCATGAGCTATAGACCACCTTTCTATAACTCATGACTATCCATATTGATGAGCTATGGCAAGTTTGCCTATCGCTCAGCCGCAAACCTCACGTGCCCTACCCAAACAACGACGATCGACAGGAAGCCGCCCCTGCCATCCTAGCGCGCAGGTATTCTCGATGGCACGTGAGGTCTAACGCGGAAGGTCACCGACGCTAACTCGATGCCGTGCAGCCTTGTGGACTAGAGACAAGCGGCTTCGGGCCGCCACCGAAACGGCGGGCGCAGCAATGTACCTACGCAAATGACGCTTAGTCCTCAATGCGATCTGCAATGAATTCCGGATCGAACAGGGCGCAGAGGGGCGAACGGCATCGCCGCAATGACGCTCGAATCCGTCAGAAGGGCGTTCGAGACGTAGACTAGGGGCACCTGGCGGTAGGAGATAGGCGATTAGCGCCATCGATATGGTCCGACACATTCGCGACGGGGGCCGTAGTAAGGCTGGAACGTATTGTCGAATGCCCTGTACGTACGATAGCGCGCATAGCACCAACTCACATGGCCGCCGCCCTCATAGGCAACTGACGGTTCATACCCGCGGTACGGCCAATAAGAGCTATCTGGCCGGCGCTGATACCCGTAGAACGAGCCGTAATATGTAGCCCCGTAGGGACCGTAGTGAGGCCGTGTTAATGCGCCGCCGACGATCACACCGTAATCGCCGTATGGGCCGCCGCCTCCGTGACGCCATTGCACGGTTTCTGTTTGCTGCGGCAATTGGATCCCGGGTGGACTAATTGCCGGAAACGCTTGAGCTGGTGTGATGCCGAGAACGCTTATGATCAGTCCAAACGCTACCGGGCCTAACTTGTCCATGGTCTGCATTGCTCCTCAACCGACGTTGAGCGTAGTATGACGACAATCGTTCCGTGTAGCTACAAGCAAATAGGTGCTCCCGAAGCGATCCTTGGCCACCTTGCACGCGACCAGCCGATGATGAAATGCACCTTGGCAGACTTCTCTACAACAGTTGCGCCTTCGATGGCCGCTTTCGTGCCAAGGCAAAGACCTGCATCGGCTTCCCCCAAAATGCGAAAACGCCGAGAACGGGAAAGGGCTATGGTTCTGCGGTAGCACCCTTAGCCGCTCTCCAGCTTTCAACCACCATACTTCGCCAAGCTACGCAAAACCAAAGAGCGTTTTCGCATTTATCTATTTTGCGATACGACGCCAACTTTCGCCCGGCGAAGATAGGCACCCTGACCCGCAGCGCCGGTGAACGCCTCTCCATTAACGATGGTCGCGCCACGCAGGATGACGCGCACGGGCCAGCCCTGGACCTCAAGACCTTCATAGGGTGTGTAATCGGCGCCGTGATGCAGGATGTCGTTGGTGATGGTCACCTTCTTCGACGGATCCCAGAGGGCAATATCGGCATCCGAGCCGATCGCGATCGTGCCCTTCTACGGATAGAGGCCATATTGCTTGGCATGATTGGTGGATGACAGCGCCACAAAGCGGTTGATATCGATCCGGCCTTTGCTCACCCCTTCCGAAAACAGAATGGGCAACCGCGTCTCGACGCCGGGAATGCCGTTTGGAATCCAACGGAAATTCCGCTTGCCCTTCTCGTTGAGCTTGCCTCCCTCATCCTCGTAACGGAAGGGGCAATGATCGGACGAGAAAAGTTCGAACGTGCCATTCTGCAGGCCTTCCCAGCAGGCAATCTGGCTTTCCTTGTCCCGCGGCGGCGGCGAGCAAACGAATTTCGCGCCCTCAAGCTCGGCAGCATCGAGATCGTCTGCCGTCAACAGCAGATATTGCGGGCAGGTTTCGCCCGCGACCTTGCCGCCGCGCTTGCGGGCCCGCTCGATTTCTTCCATCGCCTGGCGGTTCGAGACATGGACGATGACAATCGACGTATCGACGATTTCGGCAAGCGAAAGCGGCCGATGCGTCGCCTCGCGCTCGGCCGCGGCAGGCCTGCTCAGCGCGTGGAATTTCGGCGCCAGATCGCCATTCCGCTCATGTTTGCCGATCAGATAGCGGATTGCGTCTTCATTCTCGCAATGGACCATGACGAGCGCGCCGGAACGGCGGGCGCTGTCCAATGTATCGAGGATCTGGTCGTCGCGCAGGCGAAGGTTCTCATAGGTCATGAAGACCTTGAGCGAGGTATAGCCATCCTCGACAAGCGCCGGAAGCTCCTGCCCGAGCACATAGGCCGTGGGATCGCTGAGGATCAGATGAAACGATACGTCGATATGGCACTGGCCATCGGCCTTGGCATGGTAATCCTTCAGCGATTCACGCAGCGTCGTGCCCTTTTCCTGCAGGCAGAAAGGCAGGATCGTCGTGTTCCCGCCAAAGGCGGCCGAAAGGGTACCGCTCGCGAAATCGTCGGCCATGACGATCCCGTCGCCCGAGGGTTGGGCGATATGGACATGGCTGTCGATGCCGCCGGGCATGACATAGAGGCCGGTGGCATCGATGATCTCATCGGCATCATCAAGACCAGCGGCCAGCGCAGCGATCTTTCCATCGCGAATCCCGACATCGCTACGAAACGTATCGCTCGCGGTGAAGACTGTGCCGTTCTTGATGATGGTATCGAAATGCATCAGGCAGCCCCCTTGTTCAGGCCCGCATTGTCGCGCCCCAAGATTTCATCAAGCGCTGCAATCAGTCCATCGACCTCGGCAACCGTGTTGTAATGCACCATGGAAACGCGCACGGCGCCATTGTACTGCGGCAGGCCAACATGGTCGCCAAGCCGCCGCGCGTGGAAATCGCCAAAACGGATTGCGATCTTATAGGCGTCCATGGCCTTGCAGATATCTTCCGAATTGCGCCCCTCGAAGACGAAGCTGATCGTCGGGATACGCCGGCCATTGCGGTTTGCCGTCTCGCCGATGATGCGGCAATCGTTGCGGCTGCGCAGATAGGTTAGCAGCCGATCCGTCAGCGCGTTTTCCTGAATGGTGATCGCCTCGAAGGCCGCAAGGATCAGTTGACGCGGCGAGCCCGAGGCGCCGGATTTTGCGCCGAGTTCGCAGAGATAATCGACGATGCCCGTGACCGAATAGGCGAGCTCGTAGTTCGGATTGCCCGGCTCCAGCTTTCCCGGAACCTTGTCGCGCCCATAGAAGAAGTGATAAAGCGGATCGAGCTCCAGAAGATAATCATATTTGCCGTACATCATCGCGTAGTGCGGGCCGTAAGTCTTGTAGAAGCTGAAGACGTAATAATCGACATCCATCGCTCGGACATCGACGGCGCGATGCGGCGCATAGGCGACGGCATCGACACAGATACGGGCGCCGCGCGCATGCACCATGGCCGCGATATCGGCGATCGGATTGATGGCGCCGAGAATATTGGAGACATGGGTGACGCAGACGAGCCTTGTCTTCTCGCTCATCAGTGGTTCGAGATCGGCAAGGTCGAGCTCATAGGTCTTGGTGTCGAGCGGCCAGAACTTGACGACGACGCCCATGTCGCGCAGCCCGTCCCAAGGCCCGATATTGGACTCGTGGTCCGAAATGGTAACTATGATCTCGTCGCCGGCCGAAAGCTGGCTGCGCATGGCGCGCGCCAGATTCTGCAGCAGCACCGTGGTCGAGCTCCCGAAGATGATTTCTTCCGGTCGCGCGGCGTTCACCAGATGCGTGGCGGCGACGCGGCTTTCCATCAACGCCTTCGCCGCCTGCTGCGACACGTCGTAGCTGCCGCCGATCTGGACGTTCTTGTCATAGAGGAACGTATTGATACGCTCGACCGCGCGCTTCAGGATCTGCGAGCCTCCGGCATTGTCGAAAAACGTCCATCCATGCTGAAGCCCCGGGAACTGGCTCCTGACAAAGTCGATGTCGAGTGGGCGTTGCGTCTCCATGTGGTCCTCCGGAACCTTGTCTTTATTGTCAGTGATTGAGAACGGCGCGCAGGAAGCTCTTCGTGCGCTCCTCCCGCGGATTGTCGAATATCTCGGCGGGTGTGCCGGCTTCCACTATCCGGCCGCCATCCATGAAAATGACACGGTCGGCGACCTGACGGGCAAAGCCCATCTCATGCGTAACCACGATCATGGTGACGCCGGTGCCGGCGAGCGTGCGCATGACGTCGAGCACTTCGCCCACCATCTCCGGGTCGAGCGCCGAGGTGGGCTCGTCGAAGAGCAGTACGCGCGGCTCCATCGCCAGCGCGCGGGCGATCGCCACTCGCTGCTGCTGGCCGCCGGACAGCTGTTCCGGATACTTCTCCGCCTGCTCGGTGATACCGACGCGGGCAAGTAGTTCGCGCGCCTTGCGGGCGGCCTCATCAGGCGGTGTGCCGCGTACCCGCATCGGCGCGATCATGATGTTCTTCATGACCGTCAGATGCGGGAAGAGGTTGAAGGACTGGAACACCATTCCGACTTCTGCGCGCACTTGCGCCAGATTGCGCCCGCGCTCCACCTTGATGCCATCGACCTCGATGTGGCTGTCGTTTGCGAAGCTCTCCAGGTGGTTGATGCAGCGGATCAGCGTCGATTTACCGGAGCCCGAGGGGCCGATGACGCACACGACCTCGCCTTCGCCGATTGCCAGATCGATGCCGTGAAGGACCTGGAAATTGCCATAAGACTTGTTGAGGTTGTGGATATTGACAATGGTTTTCATCGACGCCTCCCGGCACTGAAGCGTTTTTCGAGACGGGCAACGATGCTGACCAGCGGCCACAGGAACGCGACGTAGATGATGGCTGCGCCAATGAGCGGCGAGGGATTTGCCATCAATGCCTGCGCCTGCGTTGCCTGCTTCAGCAAATCGGGCATGGCGACAACGGACGCCAGCGCCGTATCCTTCATCACGTTGATGCAGTTGTTCGTCAGCGGCGGAATGACGATCTTGATCGCCTGCGGCAGAATGATTTCCACCATCATGTGACGATAGGAAAGTCCGAGCGCTTCCGAGGCCTCGAACTGGCCGCGCGGAATGGCTTCGATGCCGGCGCGAAAGATCTCCGCCGTGTAAGCCGTCGAAACGATCGTCAAGGCAGCGGCGGCCGAAAGGAACGGCGAGAGCCGGATGCCGACGAAAGGCAAGGCATAGTAGATCACGATGAGCAGCACTAGCAGTGGAATTGAGCGGAAGATGTCGATATAGATCTTGGCAAGCGCTTGGAGAAACGTCGCGCCATAGAGGCGCAGGAGCGCGAGGATCAACCCACCCGCCAGGCCGCCAACGATGCTGACGACGCCAAGTTCGAGGGTGATCCAGAGGCCGGAGAGGAGCAGCGGAAAAGAGCGCTCCAGCACCGCCAGATTAAAAAAGGTCGTAAAGATATCCATTTAGGCACCGGTCGGTCGTTGTGGGGCGGATGGCGGACAAGCCGCCATCCGTGGCCTGAACCATCCGGCCTTACTTAGCAGCAGGCATGTCGGCGACCTTGATTGTAGAGGTCGTATCCTCGGCCTTCGCGCCGAACCAGGTTTCGTGCAGCTTGGCGATGAAGCCCTCGCCCTTCAGTGTCGTAATCACGTCGTTGACCTGCTTGGCCAACGGGTCGCCCTTGTTGAACATGATCGAGTATTTTTCGCCGGTCGGGATACGCTCGACGACCTTGATTGTCGGCTTGTCCTTTACGTAATACTGAAGCGCCGGAATATCGCTGATATAGCCGTCGATGCGGCCGGCAGCGAGATCGAGCATGGCCGGTTGCAGGCCTTCGAAGCGGCGGATTTCGCCGAGGCTGTATTTGGCGGTGTTGGTGGTTGCCCACACGTCGCCAGTCGAACCCGTGTCGACGCCAACCACCTTGCCGCTCATGCCGGAGAGATCCTTGATGCCGGCGGTAGCCATGACAGTAAGCGACTGGTCGCTGTCATAGTAGGGCTGGGCAAAGCTAACCGATTCCAGGCGCTTCTCGGTGATGGTGATCGACGAGACGGCCATGTTGATTCGGCCCGACTGGACGGCAGAAAAGAGGCCGTTGAACGGGATGTTGACGAATTCGACGGACTTGTTGAGGCGCTTGGCAATTTCGGTGATGAGATCGACTTCAAAGCCGACGGTCTTGCCGGTTTCGTCCTGGAATTCCCATGGCACATTGCCGATATTGGCGCCGACGGAAAGATCGGCGGCAAGGGATGCATGGCTGGCGAAGGCGAGAACGCCCGAAATCACCGCAGTCTTCAGAAAGGAAAAATGACGCATCTAGGTTCCCCTTGTTTTATGGCGCGTATTTTTGCTAATGGTCTAACCGGTCTGACCAGTCAGGCCAAATCAATCATGGTATCTTGTCATTTGCAAGCGCGTGATGGATTTAAATGTACGGGGCGAACCAGACGCACCGATCAGATGTCGGAGAAGCGCAAGAATGCTGAACAGGACTTTGGTGCCGCAATCGGCGGCCCGACTGATACAGGACATGATCCAGAGCGGCGAACTCGCCGCCGGTCAGAAGATTCCGTCGCAGCGTGATTTTTCCCTGAAGCTCGGCATCAGCCGGGCCTCGCTACGCGAAGCGCTGCTGACTCTCGAAACTCTGGGCTTGATCAAAACCGAAGCCGGCCGAGGCACCTTTGTTGCCGACCCTGGCGCCCCGGGAAGCAATATGGCACCTTGGCGCTACTCCGACACCTATTCGGTCTTCGACGTCTTCCAGACGCGCATCATGCTTGAGGGCAATATCGCCGCACTCGCCGCCGGACGCCTCACCGGCAATCAGCTGCAGGCGATGGAAGCGGCAACGAAGCAGATGGAGGATTGCTGGGCCAAACAGGATCTGCTGGCCAATGTCGAAGCCGATCTCGAATTCCACGGCATCATTGCGTCTGCCTGCAGCAATGCCATGCTGCGGGCGCTTTACCAAGTCGTGCGCGAGCAGCTGACGGAAACGCAGCGCCAACCGATTCCGATCACAGAGCCCGCGCGCATGCAGGCCTCCATCGCCGAGCATCGCCGCATCATTGCGGCTCTAAGCGACAATGATGCGGCACGCGCCCGCCTTGAAATGGAAACGCATGTACTCAACACGGCGCGCTGCGCGGGGCTGAACCCGTGAACTTCAGTGGCGCGGCCATCATGACGGTTTCGATCGAGCAGAGGTGCCCCCTACAAGCAACGCGAGCCGCGTCAACCGCCGGCCATATATCGCGGGCACGACTCGCCTGGTCTAGAGCGGGGTCGAACCTACGGCCCGCTGTTGTTTCGCGTCGATCTCATCCGAACTCTTAGAGACGTCAGAGGCTTAGAAAGCCCAGTCCTCGTCCTCGGCCGCCAGTTCCTTGCCAATGACATAGGAGGACTGTCTCGAATTTCTGATAGCTGTCGTCCTCCTGCAAAAGTCAGAATCCGCTCGAGTGAAGTCTGGCCAGTCATCTAGCTCGCGATCAACTGACAGACCTGACAAACTATCTCGTGGAAATTGGATGGAAACGGATGGATAAATAGTACATGACAGTGTCCCAAGAATTGGATGGGAATTTGGAATTTCTAAACACGGCGACCGTGCGGATCACGCCCGAAATCCTGTCGCTGATCACCGAAATCGACGAATTCAAGGGTGCTTGGCGTGCTATCGGCCGGATCGCGCCTGAGGGGGTATCCAGCCTCTGGCGATCACAAAAAACGCTGGGGTGATCTAAGGAATTAAAAGGACATCCCTAGCGGGTGCCCGCGCCGAGTTCAGTCTTGCCACGGGTCGACGACGATCACGCCCGTATCATCGAAATCCTGAACATTACGCGTGACTACAGTTAAACCGTGAACCAGCGCGGTAGCGGCGATCAAAGCAGCAGCCTCGTTGCGGCGGTCTGGAATATGTAAGTGGGCACAACGCGTCGCTATCGCGTCATCGATTGGCAGAACTCGCTCGGCGAATTCAGGACGAACACGACTATCCATCCATCCTCGCAAGCGAGAGCCCTTGGCGGCGTCGCGACGTTGGATGGTTAATATCCCGCGCTCAATTTCCAGGATCGTAATCGCGGAAATGAACAAGTCATTGGAATCTTGCGCCCCGACCCACTTTGTCACATTGGCGTCTGCTTTACCGTCTCCAACTTTTCGCAACTCGGAGAGGACGTTTGTATCCAGCAGGTATTTCAAGACAGATCGACCTCGCGAGGTGCAATTTCGGCTCTCGGCGGATCCAATTCGATCGTCGACAAACCAGGCATTGAAAGAGCATCGACGAGATTGCGGCGCTTGCCGGTCAGGCGCACGAATTCGCTGTACGTCATCAACACATGTGACGGCTTCCCGCGATCTGTAATAACTACAGGTCCTTTTTTTGCAGCCTTCTTTGCCCTACTCACGTCGTGGTTCAACTCTCGGCTAGACAAACTTGTGATGCTCATAGAATTCCTCCATGTAGGAACATACCTACATATGGAATACGGTTGAATGTGGAGCAATATCCAAGTTAGCCGCCTTAAACGGGTTGGAACCGATGACCCTTTGTTTTGTTTTCCTCTGACAACAAATTGTCCAGGCTAGACAATGACCTGTAACGGGACTCACGGATTTCCAAGTTCTAGATTTACCAAGCCTAGTGTTTCCGCTGACCGACGGACGCTCAAAGGTGCTGGAGTTCGTTTTGCTCGCACCGGGCCATAGACATTCGTTGTCAGAGTGAGGCCGGACGCTGTCGGTCGAAATGACGTGCAGTAGTAAGATGCGGAGACTACCAACAGCAATCTCCGCATAAATGCGGAGATTATGCGTGCCATTCTCCGCATTTGTACCCTATCTTGAGACATGACCCATGTATGGCAGTCTGTGGCCGCGATTTGAATGGAAACTCGATAACCTTGCATCAAGACTTGCAACCGTACGACTCGATCAGGGGCGCCTCATCGGCCGTGCGGAGGGGCTCGGCTTTCGTACGCGCGAGGCGACCTTTCTGCGAGCGCTAACCGACGACGTCGTCAGGTCGTCGGCGATCGAGGGAGAGCGGCTGGATGAACAACAGGTGCGGTCGTCGCTGGCACGACGACTCGGTATCGATATCGACGGATTCGTGACGCCCGACCGCTCGGTTGAGGGCATCGTCCATATCACGCTCGATGCCACAATCGATTGCTCGGAACCACTGACGACGGAGCGGCTGTTTCAATGGCATGCGGCCCTTTTCCGACCGGCCCCGAACCAGTTTCTCACTTTGTAGTCTTCAGTATCCGGTGGATTCCGTGATCCGGAAGCGGGCGACGATATCGCCCTCGCACCACATGGGGAAATTGGTTCCCCACTTATTGTTGTGCAGATTGAAGCGGATGCCTTCGGCAAAGCTCGGGCGCGTCTTGCAGAAGGTCATGAAGTCCCAGCTCTGCGGTGCCACTAGCGGCGTATCCAGCGGCTCGATCGTCAAAGTGGAGGCCTCGCGCGCGGCAGCGACCGCCTGAAGCTGTGCCCCGCCACTTTCGGCAATGCGCTCCGATGAGTGCCAGAGGCCCATCTTGTTGAAACTCCAGTCTGATGCGCCGGCCGGCGTGAAAGACAGGAAACTTGCCTCCGGCATTCGGTTCGCGGGCTTGCCGCGCAACACGAACGCCAGAATCAACCCCTCCCCCTCCTCCATATGCAGCGACAAAATCGGCGGCGCGCCATACTGCCCGTTTGCCTGTTTGGGCATGGAGAGGACGGCGGAGGATCCCTCTGCAGCCGTCAGCACCGGCACGAAGACCTTGGAGAGACCGGCTCCAGAAGCAGCAAGACCCGGCTTGTCGTGGTCGAGGATCGCCCATTCCTGCCGATGCGTCAGATAGGTGTCCATATGCCGCGCCATGTCGGTGGCGTCGTAGCTCTCGTAGCGGTATGCGACCAGAGAATGTCGTCCCTCCGTGTCAGTTCGGCCTTCAATCGTACGCCCGGCGGGCGTGACAAGGGCCGTGAGATCTCCGGTTACCGGGTCGACATGAGCTTCCCATCGGCCGGCACTGATCGTTCCGGCCCGAGCCGAAATCGCTGGCAGGGCGGGTACGGCGAGCCTGGAAATGGCCGCTTCGGCAATCTTCCGGTCATCAGACCCCAACATCGAGACAGCCTTGTCTATATAGGCCCGTTGCTCGGCCCAGGAAGCTTCCGAATAGGCAAACCGGTAGTCGGATGCCCGCACAACTTCGAAGTCCTTCCGCGACCAGGCCTTGTCGTCCCGGAGATAGGTCTTGATGTCAACGCCGCACGTGTGTTCGGCGACCATCGCCAGGCCGCGCCCGAATGCGAGCCGGCTCGGTGTCAGTCCGTCGTCAGCGAAACGGTCATACTGGCGTTGCAATGCGAGGAACCGGGCGGTCTTTTGGGGATCCGTGGCGCTTCCGTGGATCCAGCTGTCGCCGAGTTCGATATCGAGCACCGGGAACTGTTCGCGGGCATCCCAGAGGATTGCGCCGTAATCTTCGAGTGTCGCGGCGCGTATGACAGCATCTGGCGCCTTGTGGCGCATCTCGCGATAGACGTCCACAGTCTGAGCCACGCTCTGCGGGCCGATGTTGTCGCTGGTATGGGCAAAGCTCAGCGCGTCGCTCATGCCTTCCGGAAAATAGGTCTCGCCATAGGAACGCTGGTACATGACAACGATCTCCTCGCCGCCCGGGGCTCGCCAGCGGAAGACATCCGGCACGTTCGGTGGTGGAGAGGCTGTGTTGACGCCCAGATGCAAGAAACGAATGCCGGCCTCGGCGAGCATCGGCACCATCCCGAGCGTATGACCCGGCACATCGGTCATCTTGGCGGCGATCGTCGTCTTGCCGAAACGGCGGTCGAGTTCCTGCGAATAGGAGAGGCCGGCACGGAAAAGCGCCGGGGACATCAGTTCCGTATGCGTCGTGTAGGGCAGGCCGTGCCAGCGGATGAGACCGTGCTCTATCGCCTGTTCCAGACGCTTCACCTCTGCCGGCGAGCGGGAATTCAGGTGATCCCAGATCAGCCAGGCGCCAGTCGTCCAGATGAAGCGCGGCTCATCCGGGTTCTCGGCGAAGAAGTGCGCGCCCGTCTCGATTGCCTGTGGAATGAACCGGTCGTGATACTGTTTGCGGACCTTTTCCGCGTGATCGGTGAAGCCGATGTCGAGATGCGTCTTGAAGACCAGATGGACGCGCTTTTCTGTCATTTCCATTTCAATCAGCCGATCAATTTCAATCAACCCACTGTGCCACGCACGACGAGCCGGGTGCCGAGCGTTTCGGTCAATGGACCGTCGTCGGGATTCCTGAGACGCCGGAGAATGAGGCGAACGAGGGCGCGGACGCGGTCCTCGAGATCGATCCGGACGGTGGTGAGATTGTAAGCTTTCCAGTGCGACTGCGGAATGTCGTCGAATCCGATGACCTTGACGTCGCCCGGCACCGAAAGGCCAAGATCGTGGCGCAGGGCATCAATCGCCCCGAAGGCACCGACGTCATTGGCGGCAAAGATCGCGTCCGCACCGTCCTCAACCCGGAAAAGGTCGAGCGTGGCGCGATAGGCGGTATCGTAGGTATAGTCGCCATCGATGACTGTCGGCGGCGGCATACCGCGCTCGACGAGGATTTTGGTGATCATCCGCTCGCGCTCGCGGTTGGCGAGCGACTGGCGCTTGCCGCCGAGATAGGCAACGCGACGCACACCGTACCCCTGCAGCAGCGCAACAGCCTGCTCGATACCGTCCCGCTGGCGCACCACCAGCCGGTCGTAAAGGCTGGAGGATGTGTCCGCAAATTGCGCACCGTCGTCGTAGATCACATAGATCGGCACGGCGCGGTCGAGAAAGCCGGTCAATACGTCGGCATCGACATTTTCCGTGAAGGCGATCACAGAATCGGGGTTGAAGCCGCGCATGTAGGTAAGCAGTGTCTGGTCCATGCTGAAATCGGCCTTGGCCTTGAACAGCAAGGTCGCGAAGCCTTCGGCCTGCAGCGCCGTCGTCAGCGCGTCGATCTCCTGGCTTTCCCAGGGTGAACAGACATCAGGCACGATCATGCCAACCAGATGCGAGCGGCGGGTGACAAGCGATCGGGCCGCCATGTCCGGCGTGTAATTCAGTTCGCGGGCAATCTGCAGGATTCGGTCGCGCTTTTCCGGCTTCAACGATGCATTCGGATTGAAAGCGCGGGACACGGCGACGCGCGAGACATTCGCTTCTCGGGCCACGAGATCCGCCGTCGTACGGGCGCTCTTTCTGTCATTTCGTGCGGTCATCAATGCATCAACAAAATGAAAACGTGTTCACTATTTTGGGACCTAAACAATAGTGCGTCAAGGGGCCGGCGATGCGATTCCTGCTGGCAACCGCGCAACTTGCGAATTTGTGGAGTCAAAATTGATTTCTCGTCTCGAAGGCACTGTTGACAAAAGTGAAAACGTGTTCACTCTAAGGGCCGGGTGAGGCGAGGCACGCCGGGAGGAGGGTTCCGGCGGTCCGAATGCACCGAACCAACTTGTCCGGTAACGGACCAATTCGGGAGGAATTCACATGCGCAAGAGCATACGTTTTCTGTTGCTGGGCGCTTCGGCGGTGATTGCGCTGTCGAGCCAGGCCATGGCAGCGACGGAACTCAACATCACCTGCCGCTGCGTCATCGGCGGCGTCAACAGCGGCATGGCGGAATGGATCGAGAAGAAGGTCATTCCCGCCTTTACCGCCAAGATGAAGGCAGACGGCAAGGATGTCACCGTCAAGCTCAATCAATTCGGCGGAGCTGACGAGCAGCTGACCCAGCAGCTCGCGCTGGACTTTTCCAGCGGCGCTGGCGCCGATGTTTCCGGCTTCGACGGCTTCCTCATTCCGAGCTTCGTTCAGGGCGGCCTCCTGAAGCCACTCGATGAGATCGGCGGCACCGATGTCGAAAAATGGGATGGCTGGGGCCATATTTCCGACGGCACCAAGGCGCTGATGAGCTATCAGGGCAAGCCCTATGGCATCGCGCTCGGCACCGATGCCCGTATGATTTTCGTACGCAAGGACCTGTTCAAGAAGGCAGGTATTGACGCTGACGGCTGGCAGCCGAAGTCCTGGGCCGAACTGCTCGACGCCGCCCGTAAGCTGAAGGCGGCTGATCCAGCGAGTTTCCCGCTACAGATCAATGCCGGCGTCTCGATGGGCGAAGCCACCACGATGCAGGGCTACTGGATGGCTTTGCTCGGCACTGGCGAGCAGGTGACTGACGAGAGCGGCAAATATATCGTTTCGAGCCAGGGCATTCTGGACACGCTCAATCTCTACAAGACCGTCTATGTCGACGACAAGCTTGGCGATCAACGCGCCCAGATGCTTGGCGATGGCCGCAATCGCACCTTCGCGAACTTTCGCGATGGCAAGACGGCGATGTTGATCGAAAGCGACTGGTTCTATCGTTCCGTTACCAAGCCGGGCGCGGAATTTGCGGTCGCGGACCGCGACAATGTGATGACTTGGAAGAAGATGCCGTCCGAACAGCCGGGCCGGGGCCTGCGCGGCCAGGATTTCGTCACCATTTCCGGCGGTACGGGTTTCGTCATCAATCCGCATACGGACGCGCCGCAAGAGTCCTGGGCGCTGCTCTCCTTCATGAACAGCCAGGAACAGCTCACCGCCTTTCAGGATATCCAGCCGGCCATCCGCATTCGCGACGATGTCGCGATCCCGAATTCGCCGTTCCTGACCGAAACCGCCAAGACGCTGCTGCCGTTCACGACAGCCCGACCGAACGACGCCAACTACAACAAGGTCTCCGCCGAAATCCAGCGCATGACCGAGGCCGTCGTTTCAGGCGAACTGACACCGGAAGACGCGATGAAGCAGTACAAGGAAGCAGTCACCGCCATCGTTGGCCAAGAGAACACGATCAGCCGTCTCTGATCACCAAAATCAAACGGAGGCCGGTCGGCAAGGTCCGGCCTCCGCGTCGCGGCAGGCGCTGCCACGGGGTAATCGCGCATGAAAAAATTCTCCCTGCTTTCCACGCGCGCGGGCGCGGTGTTTCTCGCCCCCGCCGCCGCGCTGGTCGGCGTTTTCGTCATCATCCCGTTCTTCTGGGTGATCGTCGTTTCCTTCACAAACAAAACGCTACTCGGCCGCACGGCCCTCGATCCCGATTTTGTCGGGCTGCAGAACTATTTTACGCTGTTCAACCCCGCGACGTTCTTTACGCGCGGCCAGTTCGGCTTTTCGCTGATCCTGACGGTCCAGTTCGTGTTATTTTCGGCACTGATCGGCCAGGCCTTGCTCGGGCTCATCCTTGCCTGGCTCAGCCAGTCCGTCTCGCCGACGCTCAAGAATTTCCTGCAGACGGCTGTCATTGCGGCCTGGATCCTGCCGGAAGTGGTGATCGGCTTCGCCTGGTTCGCCTTTCTCGATTACGACAATGGTACACTGAACATGATCATGCGCGGCCTCGGTCTGCCGCCGGGCGACTTGCTGCTGCAACAGCCTTTCTGGGTCATCGTGGTCTTCAACACCTGGCGGGGCGCGGCCTTCTCCATGATGTTGTTCAACTCCGCCTTCCAGTCGATACCGCCGAGCTATTTTCAGGCGGCCGATGTTGCCGGTGCGAGCTCGTGGCAGAAACTGCGCGATATCGCCCTGCCGCTGATACGCGGCCATGTGGTGACAGATCTCATCCTTATCACAATGTGGACATTCAACGTCTTCACGCCCTTCCTGCTGACCAGCGGCGGCCCCTCATACCGGACCGAGCTGCTGTCGATCTACACCTACCGGGTTGCCTTCAAGGACTTCGAATTCGGTCGCGGCGCGGCAGTCGGTGTAATCATCATGCTGATCAACCTCGCCTTCGCGCTTATCTACCTGCAAATCGCCAAGAAGAAGAAGGCGGAGGCCGAGTGATGCAGATTTCCCGCAGCATCTATATGCGCCGCGCGGTCTTTTCGGTCGTCGCCTCGCTGATCGGCGTGGTCTTCGCCCTGCCGCTTGTGTGGTTCATCTTCGCGCCGTTCAATGCGCGTGCCGAACTCGGCCTTGCCATTCCGTCGCCGTTCACGCTGTCCAATTTCGTGACCGTGTTCCAGAACAGCTTCGCGATGCACGCGCTCTTGAACAGCCTGATCCAGGCCTTTGGGGGTGTCATTCTGGTCGGCGGCGCGGCCACACTTGCGGCCTACGCGCTGTCGCGATCGTCCATTCCCGGCAAGGGCGCGGTCACCTATATCCTCCTGCTTTTCTCCTCGGTCGTGTCCGGCTCGGCAGCCATGGTGCCGATCTTCCTGATCATCTCGGCAATCGGACTGATTGACACGCATCTCGCCGTCATCCTGGTGTTCGCTGGCGGGCTGTTGCCGACCGCCATGTTCATCCTGCGTGACTTCATCGACGCCATTCCGCGATCCTATGAGGAAAGCGCCATGGTGGCCGGCGCCTCACCGATCCAGGCCTTTTTCGATGTGGCGCTACCGGTCATCCGGCCCGGGATCGTCGTGGTCGTCGTCTGGGCCTTCGTGAACATCTGGGGAAGTTTCCTCATCCCGTTCATCCTGCTGCGCAAGGATACGCTGATGCCGGCTTCGGTCGCCATCTATTCCTTCTATTCGGAGGCCGGTACGCCGATTGTCACGTTGCTCGCCGCCTATTCGCTCATCTACTCGCTGCCCGTCATTGTGCTTTACCTATTCGTCAACTGGAAGTTTGGCTTCCGGTTCTTCGGCGGCATCAAGTCGTAATTGGACCTTTCTCATGGCTTCAGTCGAATTCCAGAACGTCTCCAAAACATTCGGTTCGTTTACCGCGGTGCCGGACATCAGCTTCTCGATCGCCGATGGCGAATTCGTCTGCCTGCTCGGCCCTTCCGGCTGCGGCAAGACGACCAGCCTGCGAATGATTGCCGGCCTTGAAACTCCCTCCGCCGGCAAGGTCTTGATCGGCGGCAAGGACGTCACCTATCTGCATCCCAAGGATCGGCAGATCTCGATGGTCTTTCAGGACTATGCGCTTTATCCGCATATGAATCTCGCCGACAATATCGCCTATCCGCTGAAGGTGCGCGGCGAGACCGAGGACAAGCGACATGCACGCGCCAGAGAAGTGGCCGACGTCCTGAAGATCGGTGACCTGATGAGGCGACTGCCGAGTCAGATTTCCGGCGGCCAACAGCAGCGCACCTCGCTTGCTCGTGCGCTCGTCTATCCGAGCCAGGTCTATCTCTTCGACGAGCCGCTTTCAAACCTCGATGCCAAGCTCCGCCTCGAGGCCCGCGGTTTCCTCAACCACCTGCAGCGCGACATGGGCATGACCGCCGTCTACGTGACCCACGATCAGGCCGAGGCCATGGCGCTTGCGACCCGCATCGCCGTCATGGACAAGGGCCGGATCGTGCAGTTTGCGCCGCCAATCGAGATTTATCGCCGGCCGGCTACGACATTCGTGGCAAATTTTGTCGGCAATCCACCGATGAACCTCGTGCCGGTGGCGGCAATGGTCGATGGCGGGCAACTGCGGTTGCGCGCGGACGGCCTGACCCTGCCCAGCCTCCCTGTGTCCGATGCCATCGCCAAGGCTGCGGCGAAAGGCAAGATGACGCTCGGAATTCGCCCGGAACACCTACGAATGGCGGAAGCGGGCGACGCCAATACGATTGCCGGAAAGCTGTTTGCCAACGAGAACATGGGGCCGGAAAGTCTGGTTACGATGGAACGCGCAGATTCCGGCCGGGTGACCGCGCGCATCTTCACCGACGACGAAATACGCACCGGCGATCAGGTCACACTCTCCTTCGCTACCCGCCACGTGACGCTGTTCGACGAGACCGGCGCCCGTATTCCGGCAATAGGCGAGTAAGCCGTCATGGTCGAAATCACCGTTCACGTGACCCCTGCCGATCAGGCCGCCGATCCATATTTCTACGTGCCCGTCGATATTCCCGCCGACACGACACGCATCGACGTGACAATGAGCTACCCCAAGGCCGACGATTGCATCATCGATCTCGGAATGCTCGATCCCCATGCCGGCGACTATCCGACCACGGCCGGTTTTCGCGGCTGGAGCGGCGGGGCGCGGGATCGTTTCTTCGTTGCGACCGATGATGCGACGCCGGGCTACATTCCTGGTGAAGTCCCAGCCGGCGTGTGGAAGGTGATGCTCGGCCTCTACAAGGTACCGCCCGACGGTGCCGATGTGCGGCTGACAGTCGTCTTCGACAGCGCATCGCGCGAACTCTTGCCACCGCCGGCACGAACTTTCCCGGTGCGACAGGGCGCGGGCTGGTATCGCGGCGACCTGCATTGCCACACCTTTCATTCAGATGCGGCCGGCTCGCCCGAACTCCTGCACGCCGCAGCCAAACAGGCAGGCCTCGATTTCCTTGCGATCGCCGACCACAACACGATCACCCAGCGACGTTATTTCCATCCGCATTCTTCGCCGGAACTGATTTTTGTGCGTGCGATGGAAATCACCACCGCCGTCGGACATGCCAATGTCTACGGTGTCGATGAATGGATAGATTTCCGCATGACGAAGCCTGAGCATGCCCATACGCTGTCGCGTCTTGTTCATGACCATGGTGGCCTTCTTTCGATCAACCACGACAAACCGACGATCCAGTGGGACTATGACCTGCCGAGGATCGACTGTATGGAAGTCTGGCAATCTCACTGGATGGCCTGGAACTGGGTATCACTCGGCCGTTATCAGGACCGGCTCGCCTCTGGCCTCAAGATTTCAGCGATTGGCGGCAGCGACTTTCATCAGCCTGCACGGCTGATGCCGGAAGGACCGCTGGCTCTGGCCCGACCGACGACGGTGCTATGGCTCGATGAACTATCAGAAGACGCGATCCTAGCCGCCATGAAGGCCGGGCGCGGTTATGTAACAGAAAGCCCAACCGGTCCGCACCTTGCTCTGACCGTCAATGGCCAGCCGATGGGGTCGACGACGCAGGCCGAAGTTACGGCAACGGCGGAAACGAAACGCGCGGAAGGCGACACGCTCGTATGGATCGACGCGACCGGCATACTTTCGACCGAGACGATAGGTTCCGATGATTGGACCGGTGGCTTCACCGGCAGGCCGAAGGCTTTTCTGCGCACTGAAATCATCGCTGCTGCAAGCCGCGAAGGCTTGATTTCCGAATTCTCCGCGGCGCTCGAAGGACGTTCACTCCCTTGGCAACTCCAGAGCGTCGATATGGCAAGCCAACCGATCCGCCGGGCGATCAGCAACCCGGTCTATGTCAAAGCCCTCTTATGTTGAACCGGATTCTGTGAACTGGAAAAAGAAGGGGTTTCGAAAGTCCATTTAGGCGCTATCGTGTTAAGGAGGCGCCAGCACGAGACTTTCATGACAGTTCAACATCACGGACACCTACACGAACGAATGACGATCCTTGGCGACCTCCAAGCCGCCTCGTTTGTTCCGTGGATCCGTCGTCACGCAGCAAAGCTCGGCCTGTCCCAGGCCATATCTCATCAAAGTGTAGACCGGATCGAACTCGAAGTCGCCGGGCCGATAGAATTGATCGACATGATGGAGGTGGGATGCTCGCTCGGGCCTATTGATGTATGGGTGGAAACCATACTCCGCACGCCGATCGAGAGCGACGCAGAGTAGGCCTTGCAACGCCGTTCAATTTTCCACTGCACGTTATTTGATCAGCGTTGCCAATGCGAAAAAATTATGCAAACGTGCTCCCGTCCGCTACGAACCGCCGCTATCTGAGCGGTAGCCTTGAAGCAGATAAAACTTTGATAATGCTGAGAAAGTTCTACCATGTCAGCCGATACGACGGGCCTTTGGACGCCAGTCGCGCTTTCTGCGGATTTGCCGTCAGGGACGGTAATCCCCGCACGCACAAGAGCCGGCTCAATTGCCCTCTGGAGAAGTGATTCAGGACGGGTCGCGGCATCGGCAGACCGCTGTCCCCATCGTGGCATGCGCCTGTCTTATGGCTTTGTACGCGGTGAGGCGCTGTCTTGCATCTATCACGGCTGGAGTTACACGCAGACGGGAAACTGCCTGCGCATCCCCGCTCACCCTGGTCTTACCCCGCCCGACACGATCCGCGTTGCGACGCATCTGGTCGAGGAAGCCGATGGCGTGATCTGGGTAGCCGTCGGAGAACCCGTGCATCCGCCCCCGAAATTGGACGGCCTCGTTGCATTGCGCTCGCTAACGATGCATGCCGACGTTGCCACCATTGAGGCGGCTTCCGGCGCGAAATCAGACGAGACCGGCCTTCTAAAAGCAACGCAGCAATCCGAAACGATGTGGTTGCTGCTTTCCGAACAGGAACAGGGCCGCACCCTCGTCCATGTACTCCTTGACGGCGAGAACACGCTCGGTGACCGCATCTCAGCGTCGCGGGCCGTCGAAAGCCTGCGCAGATGTGCCGAAGACCTTCAGGCAAGGAGATCTCGTGATGGCTAAGGAAGCTATGCTCGACGAGTGGTATCCAGTCGGCCTCTTCAGCCAGGTCAAAACGACCGCATACAAAACGGCCCTGATGGGCGAACCGATCGAGGTTTCTGTCGGGCCTGACGGCAATGCGATCGTGACGACGTCGGGCGGACGTGTTTTGTCGTCACGTGTTCGCTATGGCCACGTGTGGTCGTCCATCGGAGAYCCTCAAAAGGAGATCTTTTCCATTCCCGAGGCTGACCAACCGGGTCGCCGGTTTGTCGATGTTGGTGTGGTTCGCGTTCGCTGTTCGCCACTTCGCGCGGTCGAGAACTTTCTCGACATCGCTCATTTTCCTTTCGTCCATACTGACATCCTCGGAGCAGAGCCGCACACGGAAGTGCAGAACTACAAGGTTGAAATTCGCGACGTCGAGGATGAAGTCTGGGCAACGCAGGTGAAATTCTACCAGCCGCAAGCAGCAAAGTCGGCAAGCGGCGGGATTACGACAGAGTACATGTACCGCGTGCCGGCCCCGACCTGTTCAGTGCTTTATAAAACCTGCCCACCGCGCCCTAGTGAATGGGACGTCATTACTCTTTTCGTCCAGCCGCTGGCCGAGGATCTTTGCGATGTCTGGCCGTGGATGGCGCTGTTTGACGATGAAACATCGATGACCGACCTCATCCATTTCCAGCAGACGATCTTTCTGCAGGACCGCTCGATCCTTGAAAATCAGATCCCGCGTCTTTTGCCACTCGACCCCGGCATGGAGATCCCGACGCGCGCCGATCTGACATCGGTAGCCTACCGACGTTGGCTAAAGCGCCACAATTACACCTATGGCGCACAGTTGGTGGCGCAATGAGGCTTTACGATTACATCCTCTCGCCCAGTTGCTACAAAGTGCGCCTGATGGCGGCTCTGACCGGGCTGTCACTGGATATCCGGCCGGTCGACTTTCATCCGGGTGGCGAGCATCGCAAAGCCGAACTTCTGGCACTCAACCCGGCTGGCTCCATCCCTATCCTGGAGGACGGGGATCTGCTCCTGACGGAATCGTCAGCAATGCTTGTGTACCTCGCAAGAAAGGCGGCTCCGGAGTGGCTTGGGGACGGAACGGCCGAACAGGCGGCCAGGCTGCAACAGTGGCTTTCCTTTTCTCACCGGCTGACCGCAAATCTTGGTGGCGCGCGCCTCCACGAGATGTTGCATCGCCCGGGCGATATCGCCCTGTTGCAAGCGCAGGGCGTTGCTGCGCTGCGCGAACTTGAAGCCGGGCTGGTCGAGCAAAATCTTCGGGGCATGCCGTTCCTTGCTTCCGATCGCCCGACGGTCGCAGACATCGCGTGCTTTCCCTACGTGGCGCTCGCGCCAGATGGCGGTGTCTCGCTTGACCCCTACCCTGCGATCCGGCGCTGGTCGCGCGCCATTCGCGCGCTCGATGCCTTCATAGAGATGCCAGGCATACACCGACTGCATGAGTTGAAGCCCGAGCCCCAGATTGGAACGGGCGAGGAGTAACATGACCGGCTATCTTCTGAAGAACTGCGCAGCGGTTATCGTCGATGAGGGCAAGGGCCAGACGACCCGTCGCAATGTTGACGTCCTGACAAACGGTTCCGCCATTCAGGCAATTGGCGACAATCTTGGACAGGGCGAACTGCCGACCGGTACCATTGTTCAAGATGCGAGCGGCTGGTTCGTCTATCCCGGGCTCGTCAATACACACCATCACTTCTTTCAATGCTTTGTGCGCAACCGTGCGGATCTCGACTGGACGAAGCTGTCGGTCATCGAGTGGCTTGATCGCATTTATCCGATCTTTTCGCGATTGAACGAGGATTGCTTTTATCACTCCTCAGTCACCGCCATGGCCGAGATGATCAAGCACGGGTGCACGACTGCTTTCGATCACCAGTACTGCTTCCCCAGGCATGCCGGCAAAAGATTGATCGACCGCCAGTTCGAGGCGGCCGATCTTCTGGGCATGCGCTTTCATGCCGGCCGCGGTGGCAACACACTTCCGAAATCCGAAGGCTCGACCATTCCCGACGCGATGCTCGAAACGACGGACGAGTTCATTGGTGATTGCGAGCGGCTGATCGACACCTATCACGATGCCCGACCTTTCAGCATGCGCCAGGTGGTGGTCGCCCCATGCCAGCCGGTAAACTGCTACCGCGAAACCTTCGTGGAATCGGTGGCCCTGGCACGTGATCGTGGTGTTCAGATGCACACCCATGTTGGGGAGGGTGAAAGCCGCGTGGTCGAGGCCAGACATGGCATGCGCACCGTAGATTACTGTGCAGAGCTGGGCTTTGCGGGGCCTGATGCCTTTTACGCCCATTGCTGGGAACTGACCCACGACGAACTGCGCAAGATGGCTGCGGATGGGACCGGCGTTTCGCATTGCCCGGAGCCAGTCTATCTGGTTGGCGCCGAAGTAACCGATATTCCCGCCATGGCAGCCTTTGGCCTTCGCGTCGGACTGGGCTGCGACGGCGCTGCGTCGAATGACAACTCGAACCTGATGCATTGCATCCACTCCGCCTACATGCTGCAGTGCCTGACCGCATCGACGCGCAACCACCCTGTCCCGCCTCCGGTTGATTTTCTGGGCTATGCGACGGCGGGCGGTGCGGCTCTGCTTGGTCGAAAGGACATAGGCAGGTTGGCGCCCGGCATGGCCGCCGACCTGTTTGCGATCGACACGCGGCGGATGGACTATGTCGGCACACGCCATGATCCGCTGAGCCTGATGGCCAAGGTCGGTGTCGGCATGCCGACGGACCTGACAATGATCAATGGCCGCATTGTATGGCAGAAGGGCGAGTTCATCGGCCTCGATGAAAGCCGGATGTTCGCTGAGGCTGAAGCTGCGCTTGCGACTGTCGAACTCTAAAATCACAAAGAAGGGGAACCAGCATGACAAACATTTCTCGAAGAACCCTGATGCAGGGCGTTGCAGCTGCCGGCCTGGCCGGCGCATTTGGTGGTCGCGCCGCATTTGCGGCCGACGGCCCGCTCGGGATCACGCTCGTCGTACCCTCGCCCATCGGTGACGTTGGCTGGGGTCACGCGCTGGCTGCGGGTCTGGAGCCGATCAAGGCAGCGTATGGCGACAAGGTAAAGGTGACGGTCGTCGAAAACATTGCAGAGGGTCCGGATGCTGACCGCATCATGAACAAGACAGTCGCCGACGGAAACAAGTTCCTGATCGCAGGCTCCTTTGGCTATCAAAACGGTGCCCTGCAGATTGCTCGCCGCAACCCTGATGTCACCGTATTGCATGCATCGGGTTTCCAGGTGGCCCCGAACTTCTCGCCGTTTGCTGCCAAGTATTTCCAGGGGACGTATCTGCTTGGCATGGCGGCGGCCGCGCTGTCAAAGACCGGAAAGCTCGGTTCCGTGTCCGCCTTCGCCATCCCGGAACTGATTACCTCGATCAACGCGTTCACGCTCGGTGCTCAGGCTGTGAACCCCAACATCGAAGTTTCGGTCGTCTGGGTAAACTCATGGTTTGATCCGGCCAAGGAACAGGAAGCGGCCAAGGCGCTGATTGCGCAAAAATGCGACGTGATCTTCTCCAACGCACAGGATACGCCCTCCGTCATCTCCGCATGCGAGGAGGCTGGCGTCTACGCATTCAACCTCAATTCGTCGATGAAGAAATACGCGCCGAAGACATACCTTGGCTGCGTATCCACCGATTGGTCCCCGTTCTTCAAGGCATCCGTCGACGCTCATCTCGCCGGCACGTTCAAGGGTGCAAACACCTTCCTGGGTGTTGCCGACAAGGTCGTCGAGGTTGTTGACTGGCACCCTTCGATCCCCGCAGAAACCATGACGAAGATCAAGGCCGCGGAAGCAAAGATTGCCGACGGAAGTCTCTCACCGTTTACCGGCCCGATCAGCAAGGCCGATGGCAGCGATGGCGCGGCCGCTGGCAAGACCCTGACCGACGGAGAGATCGTGGCCATGGACTGGCACGTCAAGGGCGTGACCACGCCGCTGCCAAAGTAAGCCATGACCGCCCCGCTCCTGTCGCTTCGCGGCATCTCGAAGAGCTACGGCCAGGTCCATGCCAACCAGGCCGTTGATCTGGACGTGGCCCCACAGTCGATCCATGCAATTCTCGGCGAAAACGGGGCGGGCAAATCGACGCTGATGAAAATGATCTACGGCGTCGAGCAACCAGACAGCGGGTCGGTCGCCTGGGAAGGCGAACCCTTGGCCCTTGCCTCCCCGGCGGAGGCACGTGCCAAGGGTATCGGCATGGTATTCCAGCATTTTTCGTTGTTTGAGACCCTGACTGTCGTTGAAAATATTCAGCTCGTTGTCCCTGGCAAAAAGGCCGATCTCGTTAAACGTGTCCGCGCTCTCGGGCATGAATTCGGCCTTGAAGTCGATCCGCTCGCCCACGTGCATGCGCTTTCGGTCGGTGAACGTCAGCGAGTAGAGATCATCCGCTGCCTGATGACCAATCCGAGGTTGCTGATCCTCGACGAACCGACATCTGTTTTGCCGCCACAGCTGGTTGAAAAGCTGTTCGAGACGTTGCGCCGGCTGCGGGACGGCGGTGTATCGATCCTCTTTATCTCGCATAAGCTCGAGGAAATCCGGGCTATCTGTGACAGGGCAACCATTTTGCGCGGCGGCCGCGTCACGGGACATATCGACCCGCGAGAACACGATGCCCATGACCTCGCCCGCATGATGATTGGCCGCGACATGCCCGAACCCATGGCCGCCGTGCCGCTCTCAGGCGGCGAGAAACGCCTTGAGATCATCGGCCTTCATCATCGGCCGGAAGATCCCTTTGCGGTGCCGCTTTCTGATATTGCGCTGACGGTGCGTTCTGGCGAAATCCTCGGGATAGCGGGCATTTCCGGCAACGGGCAGAGCGAGCTTGCCTCGCTGATCTCAGGCGAGATCACCCTCCCGAGAGACCAGCGCGACCGGATCTACATGATGGGACGTGATGTGGGAAGGCTCGACGCAGCTCACCGACGCCAGCTTGGATTTGCATTCGTTCCGGAGGACCGGCTGGGACGGGGAGCAGTTCCTGAAATGTCACTCGTACTCAACGGACTATTGACCGCCCACCCTTTGAACCTTCTTCGTCACGGCCTGATAGACAGGAAAAGGGCGTCTGCCTTTGCCGAGGATTGCATCCGTCAGTATGATGTGCGCACGCCTGGCCCCGACGCCGAAGCCGGCGCACTTTCGGGCGGCAATCTTCAGAAGTTCATCGTTGGCCGTGAGATCATGTTGGCGCCGAAGCTGCTCTTTGTCGCGCAGCCCACATGGGGTGTGGATGTTGGCGCGGCGTCCGCTATACGCGCCCGTCTTGTCGCGTTGCGCAACGAAGGCATGGCCATTCTCGTCATTTCAGAAGAACTCGAGGAACTTTTCGAGCTCTGCGATTTCATCCAGGTATTACACCACGGCACATTGAGCCCGCCGCTTGTCACCAAGGAAACGCAACCCGAAGAAATCGGCCGCTACATGATTGGCGCGCAAGACGCTTCAAAGAAAGTCATCGCATGAATGCCGTGTCTGCCGCCTTTCTGCCTACGCTTGTCCGCCGGGAACGCGCTTCGTTTTCTGCGACGCTGGCTGCGCCATTCCTGGCGCTGGTGGTAGCAACCATCCTGAATGTCGCACTCTACGTGGCGATGGGCCGCAACCCGGTCGCCGTCGTCTATGCAATGCTGCTTGAGCCCTTTCTGTCGTGGGCATCGTTTTCGGAAGTGCTTTTGAAAGCAGGGCCGCTATTGCTCATTGCGCAGGGTCTCGCGATCGGCTTCCGAGCCAAGGTGTTCAACATCGGTGCTGAAGGCCAGTTCATTCTCGGCGCCATTTTTGCCTCTGCAATTCCCGTGTGGTTTCCTCAGGCAACCGGTCAGTGGATTTGGCCCCTGATGCTTGTCCTTGGGACAGTCGGTGGCGCCCTTTGGGCGTCACTCACAGCGTTCTGGCGTGTCAGGCTGAATGCAAACGAAATCCTTGTTTCACTGATGCTGAGCCTGGTCGCGTCACAGCTTTTGAATTACCTGCTGCTCGGCCCCTGGAAGGATCCGAACGGTTTCAACTTCCCGCAATCGGTCATGTTCCAGTACGACGCGATGGTGCCGCTTCTGATTTCGGGCACACGTGTCAACGTCTCGTTGATCATTACAATCGTCCTGTCCTTGGCTGCCTGGATATTCATGCAGAGGAGCTTTGCCGGCTACAAGCTTCAGGTTGGAGGCCTGGCGCCGCGTGCTGCAGCCTATGCCGGCTTCAAGGAAGGCTGGGCAATCTGGCTCTCGCTCCTGATCGGTGGATGTGCCGCAGGTCTTGCCGGCGCCGCTGAGGTCGCCGGGCCTCTTGGACAGTTGCAGCGGTCAATTTCCACCGGCTACGGCTACGCGGCCATCATCGTCGCCTATCTGGGCGGACTGCATCCAATCGGCATCATCGCCTCATCATTGTTCATGGCCGCTCTCTACATTGGCGGCGACAATGCCATGGTATCAGCAAACCTGCCCATCGCCGCGGTCCGGGTTTTCCAGGGAAGTCTCCTTCTCGCTTACCTGGTTGCAATCGCCTTCGTCCGGTACCGTCTTGAGTGGCGTCGGATCGTCCACCGGAGCCAATCATGAATGCCATCGAGTTCATTCTTGCGGGCATGCTCGCAGCCGCAACCCCTTTTCTTCTTGCGGCACTTGGCGAGCTGGTCGTTGAGCGCGCAGGCGTATTGAACCTTGGCGTAGAGGGTCTGATGGCCTTTGGCGCAGCCTTGGCCTTCATCATCGTCTATCACGGCGGCGGGCACTTTGCGGGGTTTGTCGTCGCGGGGCTTGGCAGCGCCGCCCTTTCCCTGGTCTTTGCGCTGATTGCCCTTGGCTTCAGGGCCAACCAGGTGGCAACGGGCCTTGCGATCGGCATCCTTGGCCAGGGTCTGTCTGCACTGTTTGGCAAGTCCTACGAGAGCCTCACGGTCAAGGGCCTGCCCAAACTTTCCCTTCCGTTTCTGTCCGACATCCCGGTCATCGGTGGGATCTTTGTTCAAGACGTTGTCGTCTGGCTGTCGCTCGCCGCAACGATCGGCATCTGGGCCCTTTTTGCCTTTTCGAAGGTTGGGCTCGTCGTGCGGGCAGTGGGTGAAAACCCCAAGGCTGCTCACGCCATAGGCTATCACGTGATTGCTGTTCGCGTGATTGCTGTAGCCTTCGGCGGCGCGATGGCAGGCTTTGCGGGCGCCTATGCTTCGGTGGTCTACACGCCGCTTTGGGCAGACGGGATGATCGCTGGTCGAGGTTGGATTGCCATTGCGCTTGTTGTCTTCGGCACGTGGCTGACTGGCCGCATCTTTCTCGGAGCGTGCCTGTTTGGCGCCATCTCCCTGATGGGCCTTGCCGCACAGGCGACAGGGTTGAACGTGCCCTCGCAACTTCTTGCAAGCCTGCCCTACCTCGTTACCATCATCGTGCTCGGCATCATTTCGGCAGATCGTCGCCTGTTGAAGCTGAATGGGGTCGCCTCGCTCGGCGAGCCCTTTGAACGCTGAGCGTTACAAATAGCTGCATCGAGCACGATCGAAGCTGGTGGGAGAGATTATGATGGCTTCGCCGCCGGCTAACCCAATCGCACCTGCCAAGAGCGTCGATGTTCTCAGGGCCATAAGCATTGAAGCGAGATCCCCTTATGCGCGGTCCCGATCTGGCCAGCAGTCATGCCAGGAGAGGCTGACTACTAAACGCTTCGCAGCAGCATTTCTATCCCGAGAAGCGCAAGGGCGATCAAGAAGCAGCGCTTGAACGTCACTGGGCTAACCGCCTTCCTCATGTACTGGCCGGCCCACATACCGATCAGAGCTGGAAGAACAGCGAGGCTCGACAGCGCTACTCCATCGAGCTGAAATGTACCTTGCAGAGCAAGCCCAGCGGCGAGCGCGATGGTGGAAATCGTGAAGGATAGTCCGAGCGCCTGAACGAGATCATCCCGTTCAAAGCCAAGTGCCTGGACATACGGTACGGCCGGAATGACGAACACGCTGGTGGCGCCAGCGATGAGGCCTGTCGCCAACCCAATCATGGGCGAGAGCCAACACTCGTGTGTTCGGTCAATATGGCAAGGTTTGGCTGACAGCGTGTAGATCGCATATGCCGTAAGCGCGAGGCCGAGGAAGACGGTGCTCAGGCGGGTTTCGCCACCTGTCAGCACAGACGTACTGGCGAGTGTGCCGACAAAAACTCCGGCCAGCATCGGCCAAAGCCGACGCACGACTGCGACAAAGCTCGGGCCTGCGATGAGTTGCCAGACATTCGTTGTGAACGAGGGGATGATGAGCAGCGATGCCGCTGTAACGGGCGACAACAATCCGCCGAGAATGCCCATGGCGACCGTCGGAAGGCCCATCCCTGTGATACCCTTCACGATACCGGCGAAAAAAAATGTAGCTGCGACAGCGAGCAGCAATGAGATCGAGACATCATTCATTTCTTCTCATTACGACTTCTGACATCGTCCACAATGCGGCAGTTCCGTTTCCAGCCTTCGCCTGGACCGAAGGCAACGAGGAGTGTAACCTTCGAGGATGCGCTTCGACTTTACCGATCTTCGCCTCTTTCTTGCTGTTGCTGACGCTGGCAGCATCACCCACGGAGCGGCGGAGGTGAACCTCTCGCTTGCGGCGGCGAGTGAGCGCCTGCGGGAAATGGAGACAACCGGAGGCGTACGCCTGCTCGAACGAGGTCGTCGGGGCGTGACATTGACCGAAGCGGGCGAGGCGCTTTCGCACCACGCTCGTGAGATTCTAAATCAAGTGACGCTAATGCGTGGGGAGATGGGCCGCTTCGCACAAGGCATACGCGCGAGTATTCGCGTAAACGCAAATACTGCGGCCATCGTCGAGGTTCTTCCAATCCGCCTATCGGCGTGGCTTGCTTCGCATCCGCAAGTCGATATTGATCTGCGGGAGCGCCAAAGCCATGAAATCGCCCGAAGCGTCTCTGCAGGTTTCGCCGATATCGGCGTATTGTCGGATGCAGCTGGCCACCAAGGTTTAATCATTAAACCTTTCGCGGTGAGCAAACTCGTCGTGGTCTCAGCAAAGACACATTGGCTCGCGACTGAAAAGGAAATCCCGTTCGCGCGGCTCGCCGAGCAATACTTCATAGGCCTGGAAGGCGGAGCATTGCAGGACCATCTCGACGCTCAAGCCGAGAGGCTGGGCGTAGTGCTCCGATACCGGATCCGCCTCCGCACGTTTGAATCCATATGCGCAGCAGCAAGTAACGGCGTTGGAGTCGCTATCGTGCCGGACACGGTGGCGCGGCAGTGCAAGCGGGCCTACAACTGCGGGATAACGCCTCTAACCGACGCATGGGCGCGGCGAAATCTTTCCGTTTGCGTGGCCTCCGGATTCGATCCCACTCCAATTGCTCGAGAGCTGTTCGACCACTTGGCAAATGCGTGACCTGATGCCAGCATTTGCCGAGGCAACAACAGGCGAAACTCCAGCAGTAGGGCAAGGAGCTTTTACTCGGGGAACGCCTTTGAAGCGGGGCCTTTTGTTGACATATACGACTTCTGCGCTAGTTTATTTCTTGCACCTGTTTTGGTGCGTCCTCTTAATTCCACCTAAACGGCCCCGCCAATTCGCGGGGTTTCTTTTCGCCTTCGACGCAGGGACCCGTACATTTAAAGTGTAAGGATTCCACGGTTCGCTCTTCTATCCCGGCAAAGAAGTAACGAATTCAAGAAACATCACACACCTATCCGTGTCACCACTCAGCGAGCGGACGGCATGTGGTATTCTTCACCAGGCTCGGGTTTGCCGGGACGAGCCGCACCGACCCTGGTTCGTTATTCAATAATCAATCGCCGAAGCGTCGAAGCATCGTCTGGAGCTGCAGATTTTCCTGGCCAAGGCGTTTTGCCAAAAGTCGTTTCAGCCGCCTGTTCTCCTCCTCCAGGTCAGCGATATCGTCGAATTGCGTTTCGCTGTTCGCAGAGCGCGTGGCCAGATTGCTCGCCTGTGGGACGCGATTTTTCTGGCGGGCGGCGCGTTGTTTGGGAGGAGGCGCACTTTGATTTGGCGAAGTGACCTCAGGTTCCATTACCTCTGCCTTGGAATCCGAGCTGACTGTTACGCTGTCCTTTTGCTGAACCGTTGGAGCCTCAAAAGCGGCGACCGGAACCTGGATCGTTTGGTCGATGCGACTTTCGCTCGACACATGAATTGATCGCACTGGAACCGGAACCGACTCGATTTGGCTTTCTTGGACGGCAGGTATCGAAACAGTGCTCGGCCCGAAAAGGTTCGGTGTCTGCGAGGCCGTTTCACGGACGGCGGCCTCAAGATCCGTGCCGGCCCAGATGGAAGCCGACTGTGTTTTCGATCGACGCCGCGCTGACTTGAACTCGACGACAAATTTCCGTTGCTGTGTTTTCATGGTGTCCCAAACTGTGCGAGCGACGCAATTCAGCTTGCGTCGAATCTCTTGAGCATCTCTCTAAGCTGAGCATTCTGCTGGCGCAACTTTTCAGCCAGTCGCGTCCTCAACTGCCCTATTTCGTCATCGAGTTCCCTCAACGGGTCAATGGGCGTTTCTCGGGGCGGCGAAATTGATCTCGCTCTTTGACCCTCCCCTGATACCACGGTCTTTCCGACAACTCCATCCGGGCGGTTTTCTTTGACATGGCGCATGCGTCGCGCGTTGCTTTTGCGTGCGTGTTGCCCACCGGAGCCGCCTTCCCCAAACGATTCCTGAGCTCTCGCGCCCGGCGGAGGGACCTGAGCATTGCTCCGTTCTTCATCCCCGACAAATTCGACTGGCAGCTCCGATGATGGAGGATCAATGTCGCTTCTGGCCGCGTCCGGGCCTGCGAGCGTGTCGTCGTTTCGTGGCGCCAGATCCTGCGCATCCGGTACCTTTGGCGATGCGGAAAAATGCTCTTCCTCGACTTCAACCGCCTTTGCGTCGGCCTCGTCACCGGATGAAGATACGCCTTCCGTTCGCCGTTGGCGCGACGTCAGGTTTGACAGGAATTTCCAAGGAGATTTCATCGTGTTTCAATCTTGAACAAGCTGCACCGCGAGGTTGCAGTAGCTTATTGGTCGGGCCCGGAACTGGGCCCGACCAAATCAGTTTAGACAACGTCCGTCGCCACATCATGTCACGCTGGGTTACCGCAACTGATCGAGTTCTTTGAACTCTCAGTTAAGCCCAAGCCGTTTGCGAAGGTCAGCATTTTCGGCGCGTAGCTTTTCAGCAAGTGTCTTGCGCAACCGGCTGTTCTCTTCCTCGAGTTGGACAAGATCTGCCATATCGTCCGAAGCCGAGACAGAAGCGGGAGCTGTCTTGGTCAGTTGTTTTTGCGCTCCAAGTCTCCGGCCTTGCTTGACCGCGCCCTTCGCTTTCGCCGTGGCGGTCGTTGCCGAAGCAGCTGGCTTTGGCTCGCTCGCTGGCTCTTCCACCTTCTTGCGGCGACCTCGCGGCGATTTTACGACCGGCGCTGCCGCTACGTCGGCAGCGGCCTTCGGACGTCGTGGTCCCCGTGTTTTCTTCGGCGCAGGCGCCTCCGCCGAAGTAGTTGCTTCTGCGCCCTCGGTTATCGACGCGGTATTATTGTCGTCAGCCATGATTTTCTCCCTCACTAGCTGGGATTCTTTTCAACTGCGCGGGGGACAGAGTCAACATAAGGCCAATCGGCGGGATTGTGATTTCTACCCGCTTCATTCAATTCAGTTCGTTGCACGTGCGACACCCCGTATTCTGGTGGCTTACTCAAGTCATGAGCGGCAAGCGAAGGCAGGCGCCAGGGAAATGGGAGCCAAGCTGTGGGCAATCGGCCGCGATGCACGAGAAACTAAATGTTGGCTGCGTTGATGGCTACTGAAAGGGTAACGGGCGACTTCTCTCCTGCCAATGCCCGGTCAACCGCGGCGCACATCACTGCCCGAGCGCGTTCGGAATCTAACGCTACACCATGGTCGTTACACCACTGGCGGACAACATCGCTCACCGTCTGGAGGTCGTCGTCATCCAAGGGGATCAAGTTGAGAAGTGGAGGCATGCCCGTGCTCTCCAGTCAGGCAAGAGCACCTATAATCTCTCAAGCGGTCTTTGCCGTTAAATAGGGACCGACATCGGGGATGATACTCTGATCTTGGAACAAGGCAATGCCGAGATCGGAAGTCAGACAGTGTATACGAAGGGCGCAAGCTGACTCTGTTGACCAAGGCGATATTAAGTGAAATTGACCGAGAACGGCTTTGCGATCCAACTCCATGTCGTGCCGGACAAATAAACGCCATCGGACCGTCCGCATGGCGCCCTGGTCCGACATCGGCGAACACATCTCAGGCGTCCCTTTTTGCTTTGGGGGCGACGAATGGCCGCTCGATCCGTCGTGAGGGCTGAATAAAGCTGCCGGGATCCTGCAATACCCCACCAGCGCTACGAGCATAAACTCTCTTCGATCAAGCCTAGTTCCTTGCGAGAAGAACAACGTTCTCGTTCGACAAGGTTACAGTCACAGGAGCGCCATTGATCCGAATGGTAACCTCTCCCTTTTCGTCGTCCACGTCAGTAATCTCACCAAACAGACTGACACGGTCTTTTATGGTGAAACTCCTGCTAGATGTGTCGGAACGCCACATCGAGTCGTCCCAATATAGGTCGAGTTCCGATATGCCAACGCTCGCGAGAAAGCTGGTCTGCAGGTTTTTCTCCAGCCACTCTGCCGAACAGCCAAGCGCGGTCGCGGCCGCGTTGACGTCAGAATAGTCGTTCTCCCCGCCCTCGCCCCAAGTGACCTTGACGGACTCACCGCGCTCTGGATTTCGATAGATCCGAACGTTCTTCTGTCTCATGGTTCGACCTCCTATTGGCTGTGACTTAGCGTTGATGTGCGAGTTTTCTTCCGCGTTGATTGCGTTTTTGATTATCCCGGCTCAAAGATTGCGGATTGGCGATATATTGTAAAGGTACTCTGGCGAGCTAGCCGCTAATCGTCTCACGCGTCGTGCGTCTCGCCGGCCAACAGGATTGCGACACCGGCGGCGTGTTCATGCAGTTCCGAATCCTCCTCGATATTTACGAAGGCATCACATCGCCTTCATGCTTGGCTCCATTCACCGCTTGGTTGATGATGATAACAAGTTCGCTATGTTGGACAACTATTGGCGATGTGGCGCTATTGGATTGATAAATGTCGCAATTTGGACATCAAGCAATCAAATGAAAGGTAATGTAGTTATAACGAAATAAAGCGCAAAAAAATCGCGCCGGGAACGAATCAAATGACACCGTCCGAGTACCGGGCGACGCTGGCTGTCATCGGATTGACGGCAAGCGTCGTGCAAGAGCTTTTCGATATAGATGAACTTACAAGCCGCCGATGGGCCACAGGCGACTTGCCCGTTCCGCGCGCCGTCGCATTGAGTTTGTTGCTGATGGCATCGTATGGCGTATCCATAGGTGAGGCACGGATTCTTACAGGCTCCATACCCCTATTAAAGTCAGCTTGAGCGCCCTCCCCCGACCGCATGCAAGTGAGGTCATGTTAAAGCTGTCCCATCCTTTGCAGGATAGTACTGGTCGATAACGCAGTCAGCAGCTATGTCGCCGAGGCGTGGCCGCCTTGCGGCGGACTGGCCGCACGAGAGCCTTCACTCGATCGGAAAGAGCGTGGGGTTCAGCAACGACCGTGCAGGCTGTTTGACCAGCACCGTTTTAATCAGGCCTGGGGGCCCAAGGATATTGCCGGTCTGAAGCGGGCGAAGGGAAGCCGTTTGGGGCGGGGGCTTCCCTTCTTGTGCTTCCCAGTCGCTCAGCGATCAGGACAACCTAGAGATAGCCGCCGTGGGCGATGCACGCTAGTTGGACAAAAGTCCGAGCACGTCGGTCCAAAGTCCTAGGTGCTGGCGTCACGTTTGCCCATTGCCGATTTTGGCGAGGGTGATGGAGGAAATGAAGACCGCTGCGCGCGACCACATCGTCGAAACCGCTCGATCGTTGGTAAGGACAGGCCGCCCGGCAGTGGCGATTGCGGCCCGCCTGTTTTACGTTGCGGGCAAGGCTTGCAGTGCGGCATTGACCTTTGTCAAAAACCCATGGCTCTAGCCACAATCCAGGTGGGAACCCCGGCCGTTACGGCTGATGCCAACAATATCGAGACTATCTTGATCGCATAAGCCCGAGCATCATTCCGTTCGTATCTCATTGACCTGCCCTCCAATCCCCGCTTGCGAATTGAACTACAGGCGTGAAGGACAAGTCGAGTCACGATTCTTCAACGTCGTTAATAGTCGGCGCCGCGGCGGTTCCGAGTAGGCGTTGGCGTCGACTCTAACTGCGCGGTCAGAGTGATCTGCGAAGCAGCTCTCGGATCTGAGCAAATGGAGGCTTGGCATTCTGAAGCGTGCGGGATAGCGGACGCTAAGAGAAAGTCGGTGCCCAAGGGGTCATCTGAGCTGTCACCGTATCGAGTGAGGCCGCTTGTGACGAAGCAGTGTTCAAATCAATCAACGGCAGTCATCATGCTCTTCAAAGCGCAAAAGCTGTGCCGAAAAGCGCGATGCTCAAGGGCTATTCCGCCCATTCCGCATCGGCCGTGAACGCGATGGTGAGCCAGCGGTTGGTGCTTTCATCGCCGATCGCATTCCCTATTTCGTCGCGCAGCGCATCCCAATCCTCCACCGTTTTCGGCGGAAGGCCCTTGGGAACGATGAAGTAGAGTTCGATCTGTGTCGCCCTACCGACACGAGCAACGTAGGCGCGATATGAAAGGAAGTGGAGGCGACGCACGGTCTCGGAAGCGACGTTGTCCACATGGTTCTTAAGGTCGACCGGCGCGATGAGAAGGATCTCGGTCAGTGCCTTCCAGATTGTACCGATTGGAAGCGGAATCATCACCACGCAAACCAATGCGAGGACGACTGGGTCAACGTAGCTGGCGATCCACGCGACAGGGGTCGGCTGAACAGCGAGACCGATGACAAACGCGATCAGCAGGGCAAGGGCAATACCTCCCGACATGATCCAAGCCTTGACGTCGAGCGAAATGAAGTCCGACTTCAGGCGGCGGTTCAACCTGGCACCAATAACGGCCATGACAGCGCAGACGAGTACGGTCGTCGTCGTGTAGGTGATCGCCACGCGGTAATGCAGTTCGTGGCCGCCATTGAGGATGCTGATGATCGCGTTAATCAGTGCGTAAACCGCAACGGTTATCAGCAGGCTGCCGTTAAGCATCAAGACAATTGGCTCCAGATGCCAGAAGCCCATTGTAAAGCGGTTACGAACTCTTCCAGACAACGCGTCGGTTTGCGCTGACTTAACGATCAGGCTCGACACCCAAAGCGCAAGGCCGGTCATCGCCGCGTCGCCCAGAGAATAGACGCCGTCAAAGGCGATCGAGAACGATCCCGACAAAATGCCAAAGGCCACTCCGAGAGCGGCGACGACAACCGTTGCCACAATAGAGATGCGTAGGAACTGCTGCTCGCTCAACATCCAGTATCTCCGACATGACCGCACGACTATGTCCATCCTATCGTTTTGGCATCGCACGTGAAGACATTCGAAAATATCGACGACCGGGAATTCAACCGAAATGGAAAACCTGGGTTCCCAGGAGAGAATTAATTTCAAGGATTAGTCGATGGTACGGTCGCAGGACATCATCGAGGGTGCTGGTTCAGCGCTCTAGGATGCGTTCAAATACCGGGGTTTCGCCGGCCGCGGGTCACGATCGCTGGCAGTCATTCCTCTTCGAGCCGGAGCGGCTTGTCCAGTCCGTCGTGCAGTTCGTCGACGAGGCGGTTCAGCCAGCGAATGACGGTGTCATCGACGGTGTTCAGGGCACGCCCCACGGTCTCGACCTTTCTTGGTCGACAACGAGAAGTCACCAGATGTTTGATGACAAGGACGTCCTCGTTTTCCTTGACCGCCAGATGGCTGTGGATCAGACCAAACGCGGCGTTGTGCGCAACGTTTGCATTCCGAAAACGCACAATTCGGTCGTGGTCGGCTCCCGCCACCGGTTGGATTTACGCATTTTCCATACGTGGTCAGGAACGCCGCGGAAGAAACAATCTATCGATCAAGTCCGTGGTTTCGCAAGCGCAGCCGGATCGGCCTCGAAAGAAAATCGGCCGAGATCGGCAGACCGTACCAATTCGAAGTCTCAGGTGCGATTATCCCGATGGCCGCTGCGGCGAGCTCCGCCGGCGTTTCGATCAGTAGATCTGCGCCGGCGTGTTCCAGCTCTTCTTTCGTCCCGTAGCCCCAAAGGACGCCAATCGATCGCATTCCGTTCGCATGCGCACCGGCGATGTCGTACCGGCGGTCCCCGACCATGACGCAGCGATCGCGGTCGAGGCCGTTCTCCCTCAAAATATGGGCGATCAGTTCTGGCTTGTGGTCGATATCGCCGGTCGGCGTCGATCCGTAAATTCCCGCAAACTGCGAACCCAGCTTCTTATTCTCAAGGATTCTACGCGCGAACGTTTCGCGCTTCGATGTGGCCAAGTAAAGCCTTGCGGACCGGCTCATTGCCCGCAGAGCCTGCGGTATCCCATCATAAACCTCGCTGAGGAGCAGGCCGCCAGCCCCGTAATCCTGCCGGTAGGCATCGACAGCTTCTGCGACGCGATCATCCCCGAATTGTTTGAGAAGGTAAGACATGACGTCTTCAATCGGTGGGCCGATGATCGATGCAATGTCCATCGCTGGATCGGTTGTATGCCCGAGCGCGCGCAGAGCAGCACGGCAGCTTGAGAGGATGCCGGGTTCCGACGCGATCAGCGTCCCATCGAGATCAAGCAGGATTGCGGAAAGGTCAGATACCACCAGGCAGTTCTCCATTGAGTTGCTGAAGTGGCGATAGCGGAAGTGAAACCGAAATACACCCCCAAGAAACCACGCCAGATGGAATGGCGCCGCTCGGCAACGCGGACGGGAGAGAAATGAGCAACTCCCGGCACCAATGGCATCCGCAAAGCCTCAGTCGAGCAGAATGACAATTCAGGTTCTCGTTCACAACCCGGTGCAGCCGGTCAAAGTCGGTGTCTAGATCGACACCGACCCATACAGACCACTGCTTGTGCTGTCACACGCTAACCGAGGGCCAGACTAACCTACCCTATCGGCGCCCCACGAAGTCCGCCATCCGACGGATCAGGAATGCACCGACCGTGGCGCCGGCGTCCTGCAGACCGACGGTCTTTTCCTGGAATGCCGCCGCCTTGCCGTGCTGTGCCAGCATGGACTTTGTGGCTTCCAGCGCCTGTTCGGCAGCCTCGGCCGTGACGCTTAGAGCGTCTGAAAGCGCTGAACCCGTAGCAGCATGCGCCTCCAGCGTGGTTGCGATAGGATCCAGCACGTCGAGCAGGGTTTTGTCGCCAACCTTGGCCTTGCCACGCTCGGCAACACCATCGCGGTAAGCCCGCCAGAACGCTGCCATGTCGGCAGTATCCAGCGATTCCTTGCCTTCCACGGCCTTGCTTGCCCGGAGAAACCCTGTTGCCGTCAAGGTGCCCATCGTGGAGGGAGCGGTACGCGCCATGGTCGCCCCGGCGGTGCGCAGAAGCTTGGCTATACCGGCTGCCTCGCCTTCAGCGTCCAGCGCTTCCGCCGCGGCCGCGAAGGACTTGTTCATGGTAATGCCGAGGTCGCTATCGCCTACCTTGCCATCAAGCGCGATAAGGAACTCGCGCTGTTCGGCAAATAGCTCCTTCCAGCTCTTGAAGAGGTCGATAACGTTCGCGGCGTTCAATGTCTGGAGCGTCATGGTCTCACCTCGCGATGTGCTGGAAGAACGGCGTGTTTGCGGGAGCCGCGACGAGGCGATCCAGCTCTTCGTCGAGATGCAGGATCGAGATGGAGGCGCCTGCCATTTCCATCGACGTGGCGAACTCGCCGATCCAGACATGCTTGGCCGTGACGTTGCGTGCTTCGAGAAGCTGCGAGACGCGGCGGAAGAGGATATAGAGTTCCTCCAGTGGCGTACCGCCAAGTCCGTTGATCAATACGGCGACATTGTCGCCGGGCTTGTAGTCTGTTTCGGCGATGATGCGCTCCATCATCTCGTCGACGACAGCATCGGCAGACGCGAGCTTCTTGCGGCTGATGCCGGGCTCTCCATGGATGCCCATTCCGATTTCCATCTCATCCTCTCCGATAGAAAAGGTGGCATGGCCGATCTCGGGAACGACGCAGCTGGAAAGGGCGACGCCGATGGTGCGGGTGCGCAGGCGGGCCTTGTCGGCAATACGGGTGACCTCGTCCAGTGAAAGACCTTCCGCAGCGGCGGCGCCCGCAGCCTTATAGATGAAGAAGATGCCGGCGACGCCGCGACGCTTGTGTTCCTCGCCGACGACCGACGATGCAACATCGTCATTGCCGACGACTTGCTTAACGGCGATGCCGTCGAGATCGGCGAGTTCTGCCGCCATGTCGAAGTTGATGATGTCTCCGGTATAGTTTCCATAGATGTAGAGCACGCCGGCGCCCTGATCGATGTGTTTGGTGACCTGGTACATCTGCTCTGCGCTGGGTGACTGGAAAACCCCACCGACGGCCGCGCCATCAAGCATTCCGTCGCCGACGAAACCGAGGAATGTCGGCAAATGACCGGAGCCCCCACCGGTGGCGATGCCGACCTTGCCTGCCTTGGTCCTGGCGGTGACGAGGCAGCGCGGGTCGCCAGCTGTATAGGTGACGGCGGGATGGGCCTTGTAGATGCCTTCGAGCATCTCGTCGACGAAGTTGACGGGGTCGTTCAGGAATTTTTTCACGGGGGTCCTCCGGAAGTGGGTTATTTCTTACGCTGGCGCGTGACGAAGAAAGCGGCCGCCAGCAAGATAAAGCTGCCGACGACGAGGCGCTGCCAGGTGCTGGGAATACCGACCATGACGAGCACACTGTTGAGCACGACGATCAGCAGCACACCGAGAAGGGTGCCGAGGACCGTGCCCGTGCCGCCGGTGATGCGCGCCCCTCCGAGCACGACGGCGGCAATGACGTTGATCTCGGTGCCGACGAGATCGAAGGGGTTTGCCTGTCGATTGGCGCAAACATGGATGATGCCGGCTAGACCGGCGAGTGCGCCCGCATAGCCGAACAAGAAGACATGCACGGTGCGCAGGCTGTAACCGAGACGGCTTGCGATATCGGCATTACCGCCAACGGCAAAGATTGCACGGCCCATCAGGGTGCGGTTCAGGATCCACCAGGTCACGAGCGCCGCGACGGGCAGAACGAGGAAGTAGAACGGGAGCGTTATGAGCGCACCGTTGGCGGACTCAAACTGGACGAGCGGCATGCGCCCGAAGGCGCCCATTTGCGGCGGCAGCGACATGATCCACACGGTGCCGATGAACGAGAGCAGGAAGCCGCGGAAGAGATACTGTGTGCCGATCGTCACGATCAACGACGGCACCTTCAGGTAATGGACAAGCAAGCCATTAATGATGCCAAGCACCACGCCGCCAAGTGTCGCCATCAGGATGACGACGACGATGGGCAGGCCCGGCAGGTAGCTCTGCACGAGCACCGTCATCGAGTACATGGTGAAGGCCGCGATCGCTGTGAAGGACACGTCGATGCCGCCCGCCGCAAGGATGATGAAGACCCCGAGCGCGAAAAGCCCCATGACCACGCTCGCGCGGCCGATGTCGATGAGCGTCGATGGCTGCAGGAACGCCGGGTTGGCGATGGCGACACCGACAACGATCGCTATCAGGAGGAGGAAGGTGATTGTCTCCGGTCTACGGCGCACCAGCTCACCGAAGCTGAAGGAACGAGACGGGCTGTCGGCGCCGTGGAGTTCATCGGTTCGTAAAGCGTCCATCACACAGTCTCCGTCGTAATCACCAGCATCGCCTTATAAAGCTGGTCCTCAGTTGCCTGCTCGGCATCCATTTCCGCGACCACCCGACCGCCGTTCATGACAAGGATGCGGTCTGCGTTCTGAAGGAGTTCCGGCAGGTCGTCGCTGACGATGATAAGCCCCATGCCGGCTTCAGCGAGCCCCTGGATGACGCGGTAGATCGTATCCTTGGACCCGACGTCGACGCCGACGGTCGGTCCGTGCAGCACGAGAAGCTTGGGCGCGATGCTCAGCCACCGGCCGATCAGTACGCGCTGCTGGTTGCCACCTGAAAGGGCCCCGACCGGCAGGTCGAGATTCTTGGTGTTGAGCCGCATTTCCTCGGAAAGCCTGGTTGCGATAGTGCGCCCCTCCTCTCGATCGACGACGCCGATTGAATTGGCAAGGCGCGAGACGATAAGAGCGATCTCGTTTTCAAAGATCGACTTGCCGAGGAAAAGGCCTTCGGCGAGCCGGTCCTCCGGCACATAACCGATGCCCCGCTCGATGGCCTCGGCGGGCGAGCGTACGGAGACGGTCTTACCCTCGATCGTCACCACGCCGCTTGTCGCAGGTGCGACGCCGGTGAGTGCCATGGCAAGTTCGTTGCGGCCGGAATCGGCAAGACCAGTAATGCCGAGGATTTCACCCTTTCTGATCGAAAAGCTCATATCCCGCACGCCATCTGCAATGAGGCGGTCGACCTTGAGAAGTTCGGCATCGGACGGCTTGCCCGTACGATAGCGCTGAGCGTCGATGGATCGGCCGGTCATCAGCTCGGCCAGTTCCTTCTTGCTGTAATTCGCGATGGGGCCCTGGGCGACGCACTGGCCATCACGGAAGACGACAGCGTGGCCCCCGATGCGGTAGCATTCATCAAGCTTGTGGGTGACGAAAAGCACAGCGACATTTTCGGAGCGAAGGCGCTCGACGACACGAATGAGATTGTCCACCTCGCGACGCGTCAGGGACGTGGTGGGTTCGTCCATGATGACGAGCTTGGCGCGGGTCGCAATAGCCCGTGCGATGGCGACGAGTTGGCGGGACGCAAGCGGCAGATCGGAAACGATGGTGTTCAGGAAGGTACGGTCGGTCGGCAGCCCCGCGGCGGCGAGCGCCCGTTCGGCCGTCTCCTTCAATCGCTTGCGGTCGAAGAGGCGCAACAGGCGTCCATTGCCGTTGACCAACTGCTCGTTCAGCGCGACGTTTTCGGCGACTGTGAGGTTGGGCAGAAGCGACAGGTCCTGGTAAACCGTCTCGATACCGGCAGCCAGCGACTGGATCGGCGTCAGCGACGAAAAGGTCTCACCATCGAGGATGATCTCACCCGAGGTCGGTGCATGTGCCCCGGACATGATTTTGATGACAGTGCTCTTGCCGCACCCGTTCTCACCGAGAAGATGGTAGGCTTCGCCCGGCTGGAGCGTCAAGTCGATGCCACGCAAAGCATGAACGCCGCCGAACCTCTTCTGGATGTTTCTAAGTTCAAGGAGCGCAGCCGATTGCTGTGCGGTGTGTGTTTGTGCCGCCACGGAAATTGTCCTCATGCTGACCGGCGCGTCGTTGCGCCGGACGGGTCGGCCGGGAGGTAAATCTGCCGGCCGACTGACGGTTTGCGGAATTAGAACAGGTGTTCCTTGTAGGTCGCCTTGTCGGCCAGGACCATGCCATTGCCGAGGATCAGCAGACCCTTGCCCGGGCCCTTTTTGACCGAGACCTTGTTGTAGCCTTCGACACCGAGGTCCATACCGTCGGTGACTTCCTTCTTTTCCAGCAGCAGCTTGGCAACGGAGTTCATAGCCATGCCGGCCTTCTGCGGATCCCAAAAGCCGATTGCGGTGATTGCGCCGGATTCGAGAAGGTCAGCGGATGGGTTCGGCAGGCCGGTACCGACCAGGCAAACCTTCCCGCTCAGGCCCGCTTCGTCGATCGCGCGGCCAACGCCGAGCACGTCATTGCCGGCCGAGGTCTGGAAGCCCTTGATATCCGGGTGCTTGCGCAGGATCTCCTTGGCCTTTTCATAGGTGCCGTTTGCGTCGTCGAAGGATTCGTTGTTCGGATCGACGAGTTCCATGCCGGCATACTTCTTGGCGTTTTCTTCGCCGGCGCCGACCCACTGCATATGGGTGCGGCTACCGAGCGAACCAACGAAAGTCGTCCACTTGCCTTGCTTGCCCATGCACTCGGCCAGGCGCTCGTTGAGCGCGGCACCGTAGTCGGCATTGTCGAAGGCCTCAACGTCGGCATTGGTGTTCGTCTGGTTATCTGCTTCGTGAGTCACGACGACGATGCCGCGGTCCATGGCGCGCTGGAACGTACCTTCGAGAACAGCCGGGTCCATCGGCACGACGGCGAGTGCGTTGACGCCCTTGGCGACGAGATCGTTGACGATCTGCAGCTGCTGGGCCGAATCCGCTGTCGCTGGACCGCTCTGGGTGGCAACGACGTCAGTATTTGCCTCCTGATAGGCAACAACGCCCGTATTCATACGGTCAAACCACGGGATACCGCTGATCTTGACGACGGTGGCGATGACCGGCTTGTCCTGGGCGGCCAGCCCACCGATCGAACCTGCGAGCGCGACAGCTGCAACCGTGGTTCCAGCCAAAAGCTTCTTCGAAAACGACTTCATAGTTTCCTCCACGAATATTCCCTCCTGTTTTTACTTCGATGCTTGAGGGACAGGCACCGAAGGGGTTTGCGTGCGGCGACCTGGGGACAGGAAGCCAGCGATGTCGTAGCGGCCGATGGCCAGGAAGGTGAGCAGCAGAAGGCCCCAGGCAAAATCGCGAACGAAATTGGAAAGGCCGCCGAAATTGAGCAGGCTCGACATAAGCTGCAGGGCGATGGCGCTGAGCACAACGCATACGACGCGCCCATAGCCGCCCTCCGGCTTCACGCCCGCCATCACCGCAATGAGGATGGCGATGAGCAGGTACGAGCTCCCGTAGTCGAACTTCACATTGACGTTGCGCGCCGCAATGATGATGCCCGCAAGACCCGACAGCGTGCCTGAGATCGCATAGGTGGCGATGATCACGCGGTTCCTCGGAAAGCCCGCATAGACGGCCGCCCTGGGATTGGTGCCCATCAGCATCAGCCACAAGCCATAGGGCGTGAATTTCAGGAGTGCTGCAACGGCGCCGGCGACGAGCACGAAGATGAGAAAGCTGATCGGCACCGCGGTAATCATGTCGTTGCCGATGCTGGAAAGCAGCGCCGGGCTGCCGACAGCCACGGCCTTGCCGCCCGAAACAACGACCGCGAGCCCCATGAAGGCCATCTGCGTGCCGAGCGTGCAGAGGATAGGCGTGATGTTCAGCCGCGAGATGAGAAGGCCGTTAATGACGCCGCCTGCAAGACCGATCAGGATTGCGCCGGCAATGAACAAGAGGCTAAAGGCCATGCCGCTCTCTGACACGGACAAAACGGATGACACGATGACGGCGGAAAGCACGCCGGACAGATTGGCGAGCGCAATCCCTGACAGATCGATACCGCCATTGCCGGCACACATGGCGAGCATGACGCCGATGGCCAGAAGACCGATTTCCGGCACCTGGCTTGCCATGGACTGGAGATTGAAAACAGAAAGGAACGAGCCGCCTGAAATCAGGGCGCCTGCCACAAGCAACAGACCGTTTATGACAAGCAGCATCGCCAGCTGTCCGCCGGTTTTCTGCATGATCTCCTCCCATTTGTTTACTAAACAATGTACAGCTTCACTAAACGCTATCAAAGGATATTTGCGCTGACAAGCCCCGTTTTTGCGGCATATCGGTTGCGATTGGCCCAAAATTGGCTTAGGTCTCGCAAATACCGCTTAAATCGTTTAGTAAACTCGTTCGCAGTCGCAGCATGAAGGGCAACTTGTCTCCGCATGAAGAAACCGGGAAAACTGACCATCAGGGATATCGCCGAAGCGGCGGGCGTATCGCCCGCGACGGTTTCGCTCGTGCTAAACGGCAAGGGGGAGATTTCCGGCGTGACGCGGGCGCGGGTCTTAGAGGCGGTGGCTAGCCTAAACTACGTCCCGCGGGCAACGCGCAGCAACGCCGAACCGGGCGAGACCTTGCGCTTCTTGAAGATCGCCAAGCACGGCCACACGGTCAACCGCGACCATAGCGTCTTCATCTCCGACTATATCGACGGCATGTCTGCCGAGGCGACGCGGCGTAACTACACGCTCGAAGTCGTGAGCTTCGAAGGCCAGCCAATAAGCACGGTGGCGGAGTCCCTTGCCGGCGCGCCGATATCAGGCGTCATCGCGCTGGGTACGGAGTTGACGGAAGCCGATATCAGGCTCATTCAGGGTCTCGGCCTGCCGACCGTCTTCATCGACACGTTCTATGACGTGCTGGAGGCCAATTTCGTCGACATGAACAACGAGGACGCCGTCTATAAGGCGCTGTCGCGTTTCCGCATGCAGGGTTTCCAGCGCATCGGCTTCGTCGCATCCCATGTCGACACAACCAACTTCCGCCTGCGTCGCGAGGCTTTTTTCAAGAACATGGCGAGGCTCGGCCTGCCTGTGAACGAGGCCGACATCCTTTCGGTGGAGTCGACCTATGACGGCGCCTATCTCGATACTCGCGCGCTGCTTTCGACCGGGCTGGAGCTTGCCGAATGTTATTTTTGCACGAACGACATTATCGCCTACGGGTTCATTCGCGCGCTTCGCGAATATGGCGTATCAATTCCACAGGACGTCTCGATCATCGGCTTCGACAACCTGCCGCAGAGTGCGACCATGGAGCCGGGTCTGACGACCATCGACGTGTCGAAGCGCAAGATAGGCAACCTTGCCGTTACTGTGCTGGACGACCTGATTGTCGCCGCCGAGCCGCAGCCGCCGGTCAAGATCCTGGTTGGCGCTGAGCTTGTTCTGCGCGCCAGCCACGAGCATGGCGAATCGGAGACTGCGCGGGTCCGCGCGACGCGCAAGACACAGCAGCCCGTATAACGAAATCGCGGGGAAACTCATCTTGTCAGGGAAGAGGAACTCGCGTAAGACGCGTATCGTCGCTGCAACTACGCGGACCTGTCCAAGACCGCTGGAGCGGCCGTTCCCTCTGACTGTTATCCACCATGCTTTAGAGCCTCGGATACGATGACTTTCGTTTGGATCACGGTCGGACGTTGAGGAATTTCCGCGACAACCTAATGACCCGGGAGCCCGGCAATGCGTATTGAGCCGCAGGTGCGAATTTATACCTGCTTCTTCCTCTTTTCGGCATCGACCGGTGCCCTGCTCTCACGCCTTCCCGATCTCCAGGATGCCCTCCAGGTCAACAAGTCGGAGCTTGGCCTCACGCTGATTGGTGCAGCGATCGGTGCACTGATATCCTTAACGTTCTTTTCGCCCCTCGTGGCCCGTTTGGGTGCCAGAACCACTGCGATCATAACCGTGCTCGGGACGTCCGCGCTGATCGCCTCAGTCCCGTGGATGACGAGCGCCGAACTCGTTTTTGGGATCCTGTTTTTGGAAGGATTGCTCGCAGGAGCCCTAGAAATAAATCTCAACGTCGAAATTGACCGTATCGAAGCGCAGCTCGGCCGGGGTGTCATGAACCGTGCCCATGGTTTCTGGAGCCTTGGATTTTTCGTGACTGCGCTTATGTCATCAGGAGTGCGTCAGGCCGGCATCTCGATGCAATTCCACTTGGCACTGACATTTATGGCGGTGTTGGTTGTGGCCGCTGTCGTGATCAGCGGAATGCGTAGTGCACCGGCGCGGGCTTTGGGCGAGCATGCGGACTCAGGTCATGTCGCATTGCCGACGCTTGGTCTTCTTCCCCTCTGTGTCATAGGCATTGCCGCTTTCCTGGTGGAGGGCGCAGGCATAGATTGGTCATCGATTTACATGCGCGATGTTTTCCAGGTTGAACCATTTGTCGGCGGCCTCGGATTGACCCTGTTTACACTGTTCATGGCGCTCACCAGGCTGTTCGCGGATCGTTTTGTCGATCAATACGGGTCCCGGGCAGTCGCGGTCACTTTGCTGCTGATCTCAACGGCTGGCCTCATTGCAGTTTGGCTTGCCCCCCATCCCCAGCTTGCGCTCGTCGGCTTTGCCCTAATGGGTGGCGGCTGCAGCGCCGTCTATCCGCTTGCGGTTTCGGCTGCCGCTCAGCGAACCGACCGGCCTGCGCATATGAACGTTGCCGCTTTGGGCCAGATGTCCTTCATCGTTTTTTTCCTTGCTCCACCTTTACTCGGCTTTGTCGCTGAGCAGGCAGGTATTCGAATGTCATACCTGGTCTGCATTCCGGTCATTGTCGTTGCGCTATTCTGCGTCAAATCGCTCTCAACAAGGCGAAGTGCGTTCGCGTAACCGCCCAAGTCGAGGAAACGAAACACGCACGGCATCGGCGCCTCGAACGGCCCGATGGCGGCGAACTTCCGGATGCCGTCAAATGTATCGGCATGTTGGACGCCACAGCAGAAGTCTGACCCGACGTTCCGGGCAGCCGAATTAACCCTTGAGCGTCCTGACTTTGGCAAGCTCAGGAAACAGACGTGTCCACATCAATACGATGGCAATAGTGCCGACGCCGCCGATGACGCCGGCCAAAAGAGGCCCCATGAAGCCCGCCAGCATGCCGGATTCGAATTCGCCGAGCTGATTGGAGGTACCGATGAAGAGCGAATTGACCGCATTGACGCGGCCGCGCATCTCATCCGGCGTCAAAAGCTGGACAAGTGAGCTACGCACCACGACGCTGACGGTATCGGATGCCCCGACGACAAGCAGTGCACACACAGACAGTGCAATATTGGTGGAGAGCGAAAAGACAACAGTCGCCGCGCCAAAGACGGCAACGGCAGCAAGCATCTTGATCCCGACACTGCTTCTCAGCGGCCGCCGCGCCAGCACGATCGACATGGCGAGTGCACCGATCGCCGGTGCGGCACGCAACAATCCCAACCCCCAAGGGCCGGCATGCAGGATATCCCGCGCAAACATCGGCAGCAAAGCGGTCGCCCCACCGAGCAGCACTGCAAAGAGATCGAGCGAAATCGTCCCTAGCACGACGGGTCGGCTGCGGATAAACGAGACGCCGGCAAATATCGACGTCAGCGTTACCGGCTCGCGTTTTGCGGGCCTCCACTGCATTCGGATAGAAACTACATTGACGCTCGCAACAGCAAAGAACACGGCGGCGACGGCAAAAGGTGCGACCGGATCAACGCCGTAAAGCAGGCCGCCGAGGGACGGGCCGACGATGAAGGCAGTCTGCTGCATCGAGGTGGTAGTAGCAACAGCCCGCTGGAGCATCAATTCAGGCACGATATTAGGCAGCAACGCCGCCATCGTCGGCCGTTCGAAGGCGGCGGTAGCACCCAGGATCGTGACGGCAACGAGTATGCCCGCCGGTGTCAGCCACTGCTGCCAGGTGGCAATCGCGAGCGACAGCGAAGTCGCTGCCTCGATCAGTTGGCAGACAAGACCGATGCGTCGGCGGTCGTAGCGGTCGGCGACATGGCCAACGATGAAGGTCAGCACAACCATCGGCAGGAACTGGCAAAGGCCTACAAGCGCCAACGCAAATGCGCTGTGCGTCTGGTCGTAGATCATCCACCCCATCGCGATCGCGATGCATTGGAATGAGAGAGAGGAGAGAACGCGGGAAGCTGCGAAATTGAGGTAGCCGGGATGGCGAAGGACGCTACCCGGCAGCACTTGAACAGTATCCATTTGAACATCCAGGCCGGCGGAACCCGCTGAGCCATATATAAGATTCTTATACGGTCTCTGTGCTGTTCGCATGACAGGTTTGTCAACCGCTCGAAGAGCGAATTGCTGGTTTGCGCCAGCGCGAACGAGATCTCCCACGTTCAAATCTTGTTGATCAAATGGCCCCGGCCATCTGTTTCAGACAATACCCGGACCGGCCGACCCCTCCCTAAAAGGGACCGGCAGGGTGGCCCGTTACGGAATGACAAAAGACGGTGGCGACCGTCGCCAACTCAACAATTGCGCAGGCGGTGTCCATCCCTACCTGTCTGAGCTTCTACACAAAGCACTCTTGAATTTCCTTTGGGGAGCCTGTCGACCGACCTGACCCGGTACAGAACGCTCACCGATTTCTCCGATAGTCTCATTGTGCCGCCGAGCGCGACATTGCTTTTGGCTGCCTCCGCATAGTGAAACCGGCTTTTCATGTCGTTGCCGAACGCAATGAAGCAACCCGCGCCTCCCAGCATGCGGTAATCCATTGAACATCAAGCGAAAAGCCGCAGTAAATCTAGCCTAACCCGGCATTGTGTGGAGCGTTCCTCTCGCGATGCGTAGCAAAGTTTCAACGAGAAGACGTAATTATCTAAATTCCGTCTTGACAGATTAAGTAATTTTTAAAATTATCTCCACGTTCTCTAGCTTTCTGCATGTCATTGGAGGCAGTGCGCCATGGTGTACTGGATATGCAGCAAGTTCCTAACAGTAATAAATGGGAGGAAGTTTCATCTTGATTGAGGAACTTTCATGGGAACTAAAAGGATTCGTGTTTCGGTAATTTGCTCGTCCGGTGAATTATCCGAAAAAATTCGGTCGGGAGTCTGTGCTGATCACGGGATGTGCTTCGTCGACACGAAGCGTGCCGGTGAGTCTGCGCATGAATTTGTCGCCCGAACATTGCCCGCGGTTGTATTATGCGAAATAGCCAGTCCCGCCGACGTTGCGACTGGCACTGCAATACGCCGTTTGGCCGACACGGAGACAGAGTATCCGTTCACCCTGATACATGCCCTGAGCCGCGCAAGCGCGGATCTCATTCGTGACATCTATGTCGATGGCGTATCAAGCATGGTGTTTACGAATGACGACAACAGGGACATTCGCGCAGCAATCGCGAGCGTTGCGGCTGGTCATCACCATATCAGTCCCGCGGTCTTCAGATCGCTACCCGATTTACATATTCGCAGCTTCTACTCACTTCTCAACGGCCCATCACCTGCGGCATCGCGGTTGTCGGAAGGCAACCTGAGCGTGCGCGAGGAACTCGTTCTCAAGCTGATTGCCTATGGCTTCAGCACCAAGGAGATAGCGGCAGAGATGCGGCTAAGCACAAAAACGGTCGACACATACAGAGCACGTGGAACAGACAAGCTAAGCCTTTCGAGCCGCGCATCCATAGTAAAATATGGAGCATCAAAAGGTTGGTTTGATATTTATCAGCAACAAAGCTGACTAATCCTCAAGTATTTTATCCAGTTTTTCTTTCTGGAACTCCGCGTTCCGGAAGGATATTGCTATTTAAACGATATACTACTTCCAATTTCCCCTACATCTATTCTTAATTATCCGACTTTTTTTCTTTTTCTCCCAACGTATTCTTCGTATGTGCCTGACGACACTTCGGTACGCCGGAGAACCGTCCCGTCGTGTTGCCAGGCCACTCGGAGCAAGATGCAATCGTGGGGACACGTTATGGCGAGAATTAGTATACTTGGTATCGGATACGTTGGAGTTGTGTCTGCGGCCTGCCTTGCAGAAGATGGACATACCGTCGTTGCCGTCGACATTGATCCGGCCAAGGTGGCAAAACTAAATGCCGGCGAAGCGCCAATCGTGGAAGCGGGGCTGACGCCGTTGCTTGAGCGCAACGTTACGCGAGGTCGGCTGAGCGCCACGACAGACATCGCCGCTGCCATTGCCGAAACGGACTTAACGTTCATTTGCGTCGGCACACCCAGCGCACCAGATGGTGCTGTTGGATTGGATTACGTCACGCAAGCTTGCGGCGACGTTGCAAAGGCGATGGCACAAAAGGCGTCCTTCCACTCTGTCGTGGTGCGATCGACCATCGTTCCGGGCACCATGAACACCCATTGCATACCAATCCTGGAGCAGCAGTCCGGATTGACCGCGGGCGAAGGATTTGGTGTCGGCTACTATCCGGAGTTCCTCCGCGAAGGCACCGCCATCGACGACAATTACAATCCCGGCCTCATCGTTTTTGGCGCGATAGATCCTGTCACCGAGCGCCTGCTGCGCGACATCAACGAAGGATTGCCATGTGCCATTAACGTCGTTCCTTTGGCGACGGCGGAAATGATCAAATACACCAGCAACTCCTGGCGTGCGGTCAAGGTCACCTTTGCAAACGAAATCGGGAACATTGCCAAATCCTGCGGCATCGATGGTCAGCTGGTGATGAAGGTGCTGTGTTCAGACGACAAGGTGAACATGTCACCCTATTTCATGCGACCCGGCTTTGCGTTTGGTGGTTCTTGCCTGCCGAAGGATGTTCGCGCCCTTCGGCATCTTGCGCAAGGCAAGGCAATTTCAACGCCATTGCTTGACTCGGTCCTGACAGCAAATGCCGAACAGATCGAACGCGCGGAGGCGATGGTCGAGAACGCGCCGGGCAAGTCGATCGGGATGGTGGGTATCAGCTTCAAGGCAGGTACCGACGATTTGCGTGAAAGCCCATTGGCTGAGCTCGCATCGCGGCTGATATCCAAGGGTTTTGATCTTAGAGTCTACGATCCGAGTGTCAGCGTCGCCTATGAACATAGCATGGGCGGCTCGGGCCGGGGGAGCGGCGTCGTCCCAGACCTTAAGGAGCGCCTTGTCAACAAAATCGACGAGCTCATCTCAGGCGCTGACATCCTGCTTGTCGGCAATCGCTATGACGAAGCGCTTGAGCCTCTGACCGCGGCGGCGGCAACCAAGAGCCTGGTTGACCTCACTCGCATCGATCCGAAGATGCGCTCGGGTGGTCTTTATGCCGGCATCTGCTGGTAGGAGCTGAGTGTGCTGGGCCATCTCCTCTATATCCTTGTGTTCTCGAGCGTCGCGGTTGCGATCCCCGCTCACCAGCTTGCCGAGAACACGGGGCTAATCTTGACCATCGGCACATTGGGAATGTGGCGATATGGCTGGGGCGCGATCAACTTTGTCCGAGCGCAGATCTTCATTCATGTTGTTCATCCTCGTCGGCGCGCCACCCTCTCGCGGATTTATCTGGAACGGAAGCGCCCGGCTCATTCTTTCTTCCTTGCGACGACGTACAAGGTCGATACGGCCGTCACGACCAAGGTCTATCGCTCCCTTTTTAAGGCGGCGGCGGCTTCACGAGGTGGTGCTACGGTTGTTGCCTCGATCGTGGATGCTGCTGACGAACGGCTCATTCGGCAAATCTATTCGCTGATGCGGTCCGAGATCGCTCACGTGAGGCTAATTGTTGATCGCATTCCCGCTACTGGAAAACGCGATGCACTTGCAACCTCCTTGCGCATCATAGCCCGGCAGTGCCCTATGCCCGACGACATCGTCGTTCTCATTGATGGTGACAGTTGCCCACCGGAGGATCTCGTCGAGAAGTGCGCCCCCTTCTTCATCGATCCCAAGATCGGTGCGCTCACGACGGATGAGGATTGCGAGATCGTGGAGTCCCGGCTGTTCCGAGACTGGTTCAATTTACGCTTTACTCAACGCCACATGATGATGTCTTCCATGGGACTGTCCGGGCGCGTCCTGACGCTGACAGGACGTCTGTCGCTCTTTCGGGCATCGCTCGCCTGCGACCCGGATTTTATCGACAATGTGCAACACGACTGGCTTGTGCACTGGCGACTTGGAACCGTGCGGTTTCTGACCGGGGATGACAAATCAACCTGGTTCTGGCTGCTCAAGCGCGGGTTTAAGATGGCCTATCTGCCAGACGTTCGTTCGGTCTCTATGGAGAGCCAGCCAAAGCCCGGATTCGTTGATTCTGCGGTTGCGTTGATGCTGCGTTGGTTTGGCAACATGCTGCGAACGAACGGAAGAGCGCTCGCACTAGGGCCACGCCGTATTGGTTGGTTTACGTGGTGGTCTGTGCTCGACCAGCGTGTATCGATGTGGACAACACTGTTTGGTCCGGCGACTGTATTGATGTCGGCTCTTCTTGTCAGCCCTCTTGTCCTGCCTCTCTACTTGGCATGGGTCATGTTCACCCGGTACATTTACTGCTGTCTGCTAACGACCTTCAGGCCCGCCTTTCCGATCACCTACCCATTCCTGTTGTATTTCGGCCAGATCGGCGGCGCGCTTGTAAAAACCTTCGTCCTCTTTCGCCTCGATCGGCAAAAATGGACCCGGCAATCCACCGCACGGCGTGCGCGTCCGGCATCTGCATCCGAACGCTTGCGAAACCTTTCCTCGACTTATGTTCACCTGCTGGCGAGCTCCTGGCTCCTGCTCGCCGCCCTTATGATTTCCACCGCAAAAATGTGACTTGGAAGGATCTCTGATGACGACAATCGACCATCGCGAAAAAGAAGTGCCTTCAGTCGACAAGGGTGCGGGTGATGTGCCCGATTTCGCAGAGGCGAATGAACATCCGCGCTTGCGTATTCCGTTTTCCGTCACGATCGATGGCCGCGCTTATGAAGGGGTAACCCTTTCCATGGTAGGCGCGAGAATTGCCGGAATTGCAGCGGCTAACTGGGCGGGGGCGGCCAAACTTGCCATCTTTCGCTTCAACTTCAAAGAATTCTGGTTGTCGCTGCCGATCGATGTGACGGTTGCATCGAGTGATAGCGAAACCGGCGCAATGATCTTGCGATTCCGCGATCCGACCGGTCAGCATATGCCGCAGATCCGCTATCTCTTGAATAGCTGGCTTGCTGGCGACCAGGTTACCCTGAACGGGCTCCTTGGCACGCCAGGGACGGGACAGGGTGAAAGTACGTCCACTCCAAAAGGCGCCCTGCAGCCAGGTAAAGCTGTTCTGGCCAAAGTAGCCGGGACACTCGGCATCAGTTTGGCCACCATTGGCCTCATCGCCTTCATCGCATCAGGACTGAGCAACCGGCTTTTCGTGACTGACGTCGATGGACCCGCGGTGGTTCAGCGTCAGGGCCTGACAATGAAGGCGACCACCAGCGGTCAGATTGACTTTATCAATTTGAACGCCGCCGCCGGCCAACCGGTCTATTCGATCCTGTCATCGAATGGCGTTTCTCTGACCGCCAGCATGCCTTGCGACTGCGACGTGATCCCAGCCGGAATCGAACGCGGCTCCACGGTCCTCCTCGGTCAACCGATCCTCGATGCGAACAGGCGCGACGCACCACTAATCGTCCGGTCTGCTCTGACAGGCCCCGAATTGCGCCGACTGGGCGGAGGGGCGACAGCTGAAATTGAAACGCCTGGCGGAAGTCGAATTGAGGCCAAGGTTGTCCTCGACCGCACGGCCACCAGCCCCGGGGGGCCGTTGCCGGTCACTCTCCTTCCCATTCGGCCATTGGACGCCACTCCCGGAACACCGGTGGTGGTGCGCCTCGACAACTCGCCAGAACTATTGCGTTCGATGAAGGCCGGCCTGTCATATCTGTGGGGTTCGAAATGAGTGACATTCATCCACTGATTCTCTGTGGAGGTTCAGGGACTCGTCTTTGGCCGCTTTCGCGAGCTCATCAGCCAAAGCAGTTCCAACCGATCAATGGCGAAGGCTCCCTGACGTTCTTTCAGAGTACGGTTCAACGCCATCGCAGCGATCTGTTCTCCGACCCGATCGTCTGCGTCGGTTCTCGTCATGTGCAAACCGTTGGCCGCCAGCTTCGTGAAATTCAAAGCAAGGCACACATCATAACTGAGCCAGTGGCAAGGAACACGGGTCCAGCGGTACTGGCGGCATCACTCTATCTTGCTGGTGCCAAACCTGATGCTGTGCTGGTCGTGCTTCCATCTGACCATGTCATTAAAGGCGAGCTCAATCGGTTGATTGCACAAATGCACGATGCGGCCCTGGATGGATTGGTCGTGACCTTCGGTATTCAGCCCAGCTATGCAGAAAAAGGCTACGGGTACATCATGGACGGAGGCCGGTTCGACCATTATCCAGGCCTGCATCGCGTCGAAAGCTTCATCGAAAAGCCGAGCACCACGATCGCTCAATCGTTAATTGACACAGGCTTTGCATATTGGGCCTCGGGCATCAGCATGTTTCGGGCAAGCAAGCTCATCTCGGAATACCAGCATCACGACCCGGCGACATTTGCGCATGTGCAGGCGGCTCTCCAGTCCGCCTCGCCCCTTGAAACAGAGGCGGGGCTGCTGCTCGACGAACGACATTTCATGAAAGCTGAAAATCAACCAACCGAAAAGGCGGTGTTTGAACGGTGTAAGGACATTGCCCTTGCGCCGGCAGCGATCGAATGGGACGACGTCGGCGGTTGGACCTCTCTCCACGCAATCGGAATGAAGAACGAGAGTGGCAATGTCACGTCAGGGGACGTCGTTCTGTTTGATACGCGCGGCTCTCTGGTGCGCGGCGGCGAGCGTCTGGTTGCTGTCGTCGGCATGAACGATGTGGTCGTGGTCGATACCGACGACGCGTTGCTCGTCACAAACAAGGCAAGCTCCCAGGATGTCAAGCGGATTGTCGAGCACCTCGTGACCCTCAAACGTCGGGAAGCAGAAAATCATCGCAGCCAGGTTACCGAGTGGGGCAGGATCAAGTCGATGCAAGCAGGCCCCGGCTTTGCCATGGACCTTCTCAGCATAGACAGCGGAAAGACCGTCACCCTTGTTGGCGAGGAGGGCGTATCCCGGACTCTCGCCGTCATCCACGGTCGTCTGCAGCTTGTCGGTGACCACACCCAATCTGAGTTAACTCCCGGGCTGTCGGCGATGGTTGCGATCGGCAAGGAGGCAAGACTTGTCAATACCGCGGATACGCCGGCCGAGGTTATTGAAATCAGCTGTGGCAATGCCAGCGCACTTGGCCTGTCCGGTCAGTCCCTTGCCGCCATTGCGGCTGATGTGAGGGCGGCCGATTATGCTTAGTCGTCCTGCCTTTGTTATTGCCATTGCCGCTTGTCTAGCGTGGCCGCCTTTCGCGCTCGGCCAGCAAGCGTCATTCAATCGACAGCTGGAAGCGCTCGAGCTCGAGACACGCAGCTTGGACGTGCCGTCCGCCGAGATCTTCGCGCGCGCCAACGAGTTTGCCGGAATCGGCAAATTGCAGGCGGGGGAGCACGCTGCGCGACTTGTGCTGCCAGAAGGTCAAAAGCGTGTCAGTCGTTCGCCCATCGACATTCTCATGCGCCGCATCGGACTTTCGGCGAGCGAGGGCTTCGTAGAGGCGAGCCTCAAGGCACAGCCCGACCCGCAGGCAAGCGCCATCGTTATCGAAAGTGGCTCTCATACGTTGGAAGATGTTCGACAGGCATTGGGGTCGAAGGGGATTGGGAGCTATCTGGAAAGGCGGCCGCAAGGATATGTCGCCCACCGACCCATCTTCATTTGGGGCGGTGGGGCACTGACAATCGGGCCTGGCGAGACATTGACTTTGGACGGCAGCCAGGGCGCTTTTATCGTCAATACCGGCGTGCTCGAAATCATTGGCGCCCGACTGGATGCAACACCGGGTGCAAAGAGCGATTTCCGGCCATTTCTGCTGACGACATTTGCCGGCGCGACACAGGTTAGCCGAAGCGTAATTGCCGACCTCGGCTCTCCCGCGTTTCCCGAATCAAGCGGTTTGGCATTTACGCATCAACAGTTTTCGGCTTCGGGAACAGCGTCTATGCTGAGGGATAACGTGTTCAGGAACGGCGTTGGGGTCGCAGTCACTGCGTCGAATAGGCTTGACGTTATCGGCAATCGATTTGTCGACGGCTCGAAAACAGCAGTCCTTGTAAAGGCGGCGCGCGATGTGCGTATTGCGGACAATATCGTTTCGCAACGAACCGGTACGCACGGCATCAAGGTAACTGACAGCTCCAGTCAAATCGACATTTCGCACAACGTTATCATTGACAGTCCAGGCAACGGAATCTTTGTGGATGGGGGAACAACTGATGTCAGGATTTCTCGCAACCTCGTCGGCAAATCAAGGCTGGCAGGCGTCAGTGTCGCTGGTTCGGCGTGTGTTGCAATCACAAGCAATTTTGTCATCGCCAATGGCTCGCGGGGCATCGCGATGCGGTCCGTCCTTAGGGGCAAGGTTGAAGACAACCATCTTATTGCAAATGGGTCGGCGGGTCTGGCGATTTCCGGACAGTCCGACCATGCCGCCCTCCTCGTTTCTCGAAACATTTTCAAGGACAACCGCTTCGGGTTGAGCGGAGCAAGGCTGGGAGAGTTAAGCCTTTCCGCAAATGACTTCGAGCGGCAGCTTCCAAGAATCGCTGATGGCGAGTTCTCAGCCAATCTCGGCGAACTGCTGGAATTTGTCGCATCCAGCAAGCCTGGAGAATTCAAGCTGGCGTCGACCACGTCAGAGGGTGGTGATTTGTCGCAGTTTTCAGCGGTCGATCTGGCTCGTTGTGTCGCCAAGAAGAGAGCATGACGTCATGGTGTTTTCCTCCGAGGTTTTTGTTTTTCTTTTTCTTCCAACCTTCCTGGTCGCCTACTATGCGACTCCCGTCGCTGGCCGCTCTCTTACCATCCTCATAGCCTCCTATATTTTTTACGGCTGGTGGCGGATGGATTTTCTGGCGCTGCTGTTTGCGACCACAGTGTGGGTTTACACCTTCGCGATCGCCATCGAGCGCAATCGGGAGCGGCAATTGGGAAAGATCCTGTTGACGCTTGGTATATCCGGCTGCCTGACCGTGCTTGGCATTTTCAAGTATCTGAATTTCTTCATCGACAGCCTTGCGGCCCTGATCGGCACGGATGCCGATGGCCTTGGCGTCCACTGGCGTCTCATCCTCCCAATCGGCATCTCCTTTTATGTCTTTCAGTCGATCAGCTACCTGATCGATGTCTATCGCCGGGACACAGCGGCAACGCGTAACTTCATTGATCTGGCTGCATACAAGGCTCTGTTCCCGCAACTTATCGCGGGACCGATCCTGCGTTTCAAAGATCTGGCGGACCAATTCAAGCATCGTGAACACACGTTGCAGAAGTTTGCCGACGGCACGGCACTGTTTGTGATCGGCCTTGCAAAGAAGGTGCTGATTGCAGATCCGATCGCGCCGATCGCGGACAGCATCTTTTCAAGCCCTCACCCGACGCTGATCGAAGCCTGGCTTGGCTCCATCGCCTACATGATCCAGCTCTACTTCGATTTTTCCGGATACAGCGATATGGCGATCGGACTTGGCCTGATGATCGGGTTTCGCTTCGCTCCAAACTTCGACGCACCATATCTCAGCCGCAGCATCACCGAATTCTGGCGCAAATGGCACATCAGCCTTTCAAACTGGCTTAGGGACTATCTCTATATCCCGCTTGGTGGTAGCCGCCACGGCCCTATTCGGACCTACGTCAACCTGATTTTGGTCATGCTGCTCGGTGGGCTCTGGCACGGTGCCAACTGGACTTTCGTGCTCTGGGGCGGATGGCACGGTGGCTGGTTGGCGGTCGAACGCGCAACCGGCTGGAACAAGATTGCAGCCTCGCGGTGGATTTCTTTACCCATGACGCTTTTGATCGTTTTATTGGGTTGGGTTATTTTCCGGGCAGAGAACGTCTTTGTCGCGCTCGACCTCTATACAGGCATGCTGGGGTTCAACGGGCTGTGGGTTCGACCAGAGCAACTTCTCGATATCACACACGAGGGATTGCTCACGCTTGCGGTAGGTTGCGTCATTGTCGCGAGCGAGCCTTACCTCCTGGTTCTGGAACGGACGAACGTTGACCTGCCTTCTGCTGACGGGAGCGCTACAGCGCGCCAATCCATTGCTGTGCCTTTAGTGCTGACATTGCTGGCAACCGTGACGGTATTGAAGCTCGCGGAGGCCAATCACTCGCCGTTTCTCTATTTTCAGTTTTGAGGAACCAATGCAGATCCACGCTAGATATAATACAGCCGCAAGACTGCTACTCCCGGCGATGTTGTTTGGCTATGCACTTGTAGCGAATGTAGACATTCGCCATCAGTTGGCAGGGGCGCTTTCGAAACTTCCTGCCAACCTCGACCAACTCAGCCATGGGCTGATTGGTACGACGCTCGAAACCGTCTACAAATCAGAACTGCCACATCGCGAGTTTGCGGTCGAACTGGTTGGAGCTGCGCGCTACATCCTTTTTGCCGAGGGGCGCCGCGGTGTGGTTGTCGGAAAGGGAGGATGGCTTTTTTCCGAAGAAGAGTTTCGCGGTGCCGCCAACGCTGACACCGGCATCGAAACCGGCGTTCGCGAAATATCAAAAGTGGCCGATACTCTTCGCTCGCATGGAATTCGGCTGATCATCGTGCCACTTCCGGCCAAAATCGACATTTACCGCGAAAATCTTTCCGACGAGCGGTATGCCTCGATCGCGGAGCACCGATATCTCGACTTTGTCCATTCGCTGTCCTTGGCAAAGATTGACGCCGTCGATACGCGGGGTGCCCTGCTCGCTGCCAAAACCAGCGAGCCTGTCTTCCTGAAGACAGACACGCATTGGACACCAGCAGGCGCCAAGGCTGTGGCAGGTGCGGTTGCAGCATTCTCAGGTATTGCCGGCCAATCGCATTTTGCCTTGAAAGACGAGCCGGAACGCACGGTGGAGGGGGACCTCGTCAAGTTCGTGACCGGCGAAAGACTGGCGCCGTCGATTGGACTAGGACATGAAGTCGTCGCACCACAAACGGCAAGCCGAGATGAGGCGGGACCTCTAACCGACATTCTTGGCGAAAGCGACCGATTCCCCGTCGCTCTGGTCGGCACCAGTTACAGTGCCAATGACACGTGGTCCTTTTCCTCGTACCTGGAAGCCGCCTTGGGAGTTGATGTGCTGAACGTCGCTGAGGTCGGCCGTGGACCTGTTGTTCCCATGCGCAACTTTCTGGCGGCCGACAGCCAGCTTGAGGGACAGTCGACTGTTCTATGGGAGTTTCCCGTTCGTTACCTGACAGAGCCTCGACTCTGGGATGCGCCTGCATCTGCGGTTAGGGAGTAGATAAATGCGGATTCATGCCCTCCTGCTCGCTTTCAGTTTTGCGGTCGGTCTCGGCGGCAATGTTACACCTGCCGCCGCGGTTACAAAGAACGCCGAGGCCACGAAATCAAAGGCAGACGCGAAGCGTTATCGACAAGGCTTCAATCAGGGAATTACGAGAACAGACCAGCTGGAAGGCCCCGAGCTCCAATCAATCCGGCGGCGCATGATTTCCCGCCAGCGGGTTTCCTACAAGGAGCTGCAAATGCTGGCCGACCGGGGCGACGGCGTGGCTGCAATCTACGTGGCCAAGCGACTCGCGGCAAAGCCGACGCTTAAAGCGGACGCAGTTCACTACTACACGATCGCATGCAGCACAGGCCGTGCAGGTGCTGTTGCTCCACTTTCCAGATTGCTCAGCACCGAAACCGGCTCCATCAGCGACCCACGGCTTGATCAGGCAGAGCAAACCCTTCGCGACCATGCCGCCCATGGGAATCCTGTTGCGGTCGCTCAACTCATCAAGTTTTACAAAAGTGGCCATCCTTTCGGAGCCAAGCCCGATGAGGTCATCCGCTTAGAACGACAGGCCGCCTCCAGTGGCGATGCAAAGACAGCCCTCGATATGGCGATCTCGATGATTTCACAGGGGCTGACAAGTGAACAGGAAAAAAAAGAAGCAAGGCAGTTCCTGATAACCGCGCAAACAAGCGCTGAACCCAGCACGAGGGCGGTGGCGGCCGCGGTCCTGCGCCGACTGGACACAGAACCCACCAATCTTGTCGAGGTCTCTCAATGATGAGCCGTATCAGACAATCGGCGGTGCGTACCGGCATCGCAATCGCGCTGACCCTCGGTTCGTGGGGGACCGGCTACGCGTCGTCATCGGCATTCGGATGCGCAGGTCTGGAGACCAATAAACAACTTGCATCGGTCGAGGGACGGAATGGGTTCTTCTATCGGGTTATTGCAGACTTGCGCATGGAGCAGCAGCTTTCCGAGCATACCGCTGACCAGGTTGCAACGATCGCCGAGGCGCTTGAGGCCCAGGGAACAACGCTCGTTTATGTACCAATACCAACAAAGAGCCTCGTGCTGCCACAATATCTGCCTGCCACGGCAAGCAGTGACTTTGGGTTCGACTACGATGTGGCAAAGAAGGCTTATGGAGGCGTCATTCAGCGACTGCGCGAGCATGGCATCGTGACCGTTGATCTGTTGGAAAGGCTCAAGGAACAGTCCGGCGAGGAACCACCATTTTTCCAGGCTGACTTCCACTGGACGTCCGCCGGAGCTCGTGCCTCGGCAGGAAAAATTGCGGAGGTAATTCGCTCACTCCCAGGTGCTGGCGAACTGCAGAAGGCAGAGTTCGAGACAAGGCCGACAACGCCGTCATCCATCATCTCTACAATGCGGCGAATGCTGCAGGCCAGCTGCACGGATGCTTTGCCCCTGCCCCGCACGCAAGGGTATGAAACCGTCGAGACCGACAGCGGAGCGAGCGCGATCGACATATTTGGAAGTCCTTCCGCCGGTGGCACCGTCGCCCTGGTGGGAACCAGCTATTCGGATCTTCCGGCGTCGAACTTTGCTGGCTTTTTGTCGCAGGCTCTATCAACACCAGTGACGAACTACTCGATTTCAGGCGGCAACCAATTCGGTTCTATTACCTCCTACCTGACGTCAGAGGTCTTCCAGGCAAACCGGCCTCGTTTTCTGATCTGGGAAAATCCCATCTACAACAATCTCGGCAAGTTCGGTGACGCACCACTGATCGAACTGGCGACAGCTGCGCGTCAAAGCTGCCGTAGGATCGACCCCGAAAGAATTTCTCCTCTTGGTCCCACGACAGTGAGTGTGGCCCTTGAACAGGGCGAGGTCTCCGATTCCGCCGTAATCTATGCATTTTCTGGCGACACGCTCAGCCGGCACGCCACTTTGAGCTTCAAACTGAACGACGGTCACGACTACCAAAGCAGTATCGTGAGGGCAGATCGAATGGTCTCGACGGGCCGCTTCTACTTCCCGGTGCGATACTTTGCCAGCGAGGCATCCAAGCGAATTACCCTCGAATTCGACCGCCTATCCACAAACGCGGCAGCAGTGAGTGTCTGCCATCCCAAAGCAAGGTGAGGATCATGTTTCTACCACGCACATATGCACTCCTTTTGACCATGATGCTGGCCCTGCCAACGCTTTCATTGGCCCAAGATGCCGGACTGTATGGCAAACCGATCGATCCCAATGGATCCTTTATCCGGATTCTCGATACCAATGCCTCAGCCGCTGTGATCGCGGGATCCCAGGTTGCGGGTTTCGACGATGGCGTATCGCCTTATGTGGCCGTCAAGCCAGGCAACGTCGACATGTCTATCGGCGCTGAGAGCATCAACATCACAGCTGCCCCAGGCAAGTACTACACCTACGCCAAGCTATCGGACGGGCAGCCAAAACTCTATGTGGATGGCGTCAAGGACGACCCTTCCAAGGCGCAGGTCTATCTTTACAATCTCAGTGATCTTGAAGCCATTGACCTCGCCGTGCCCGCTGCAAATGCAACGGCAATCAAAGGGGTTGCGTCCGGAACATCCGAAAGTGTTTCGCTACGGGCCCCGCTCAATCTCAGCTTTGCAATTCAGCAAGGTGGTAAGACCATCACCCAAACCGACAAGATCGAGCTGAAACGGCGCGCCGGATTCAGTATCGTCTTGTCGGGCAATGCGGGCGACTACCACGTTGTCGTCACCAAAAATCATCTCAACCAATAGGGGGCGAGTATGCTGTCTCAAGTTTTGCGTTCTGCACCTTTTTTCGCCGGGGCCGTTGCGACCTGCCTGTGGCTGGCACTGGCGATCGACCAGGTCAAGGCAGATCCGGTGGCCATTGAGTTCCTGCCGCCCAAGGTAGATGTCAAGGCCGTCTGTGTACAGCGCGCGCCCGATGGAGAAGTGATCGATCGGTGGGTTTCATGGGATCGCAAGACGCTGCCAAAACTTCAATCTTGGATCATCCAACGCGAGGCTCAACGGCTGCGAGACATCGATCCGGAACTTTATTTCCCCATCATCGCCCGCATGATCGAGCTTCTGCCGGACATTGACCGCAGCCTGAAGCCACGGGACCTGGAGGCTGACAGGATTACCCTTTATCTGCGTGCCGGCAAAATTAAGGAGCTTGAGAGTAACGGAGTCCTGGAAACATTTTTCACGCAGGCGGAGGCAGGTGCGCCGAAGGACCTCGATCTCGCTGCTGAACTGATACTGACGGGGGTCGTCGCTCAAAAGGACAAAGCCAAAGCTCTCTCCTATCTCGTCAATGCCGCTTATGGTGGAAACCCGAACGCGCTCCTGCAGCTCGCCAAGCGAAACCTTGATGGCGAACGGGTCGAGGGTTGGTCTGTCGATCCATCGCTGGCCATAACCATGGCTTTTGGCGCAATGGTCGGAAAGCTCGACAGCGGAATTTGCGATCGCGTGGCACGCATTGCGCGAGAGTACGAAAAAGGAGACGTGGTCAAGCAAGACCGGACGATTTCGGAGGCATGGTTGCGGTTTGCCGCCGATCTTGGCGATGGCAACGCAGCCTGGAAAGTAGCCCGTTATCACCTCGAAAGCGCGGATATTCGCAAGGACAATGCCGTTCTCATGCACTACCTCAAGTTTGCGGCCGATAATGGCGTGATTGCTGCCCAGTCAGAGCTTGCACACGTGTATGAGGCCGGCGCCATCGTTACAAAGGACCTTGAAAAATCGGAATACTATTATCGCCAGGCGGTTGCGGCAGGACATCGCAGCAGCTTGATCAGGCTTGCCAATCTCTATGGCGAATCCGATGCAAAGGACGCTCGGGAGAAGTACGTGCAAGCACTGAACGAACTCGCGTCACTCGAGGATGCCCCCGGCTGGGTTTTTGCGCGATTGGCCAATCTAGCGATTGACAAGGATGGTTTCTGGAAATCGCATGATCAGGCAAGCAAGTTCTTTCAGCAAGGCGCTGATCGTCGTGACATGACATCGATGCACAGCCTTGCTGCTCTTCGCCTGAGCAGCACAGGTGATGGAAATTTCGATGAGGGCATCAATCTCCTATTGGCGCTCCTCGACAATTTCGGCCGGACAGACACGATGAAGGATCTGCGCGATGCGTATCTGTGTCATGCACCAGACGGACCGCGACTCGAACAGGCGGAATACTGGTCAAATGCTGCCAAGGGATCGCAGGCCAGCGCATGGTCTGTCGAAGACATCGATGGGCTCGTGCACCATCTTGATGATCCGCAAACCGCATTGCTGCAGTCCGGCGCGCTCAACGGACAACCAAAGGCGATTGCGGGCTATCTCTGGTATCTGACTTCTATCGCGAAGGACGCGGATGCAATCAAGGAATGGGAGGGTCGGCTGTCGCGCAGCCCCGATGCCGAAGCGGCGTTTGCGGCCCTGATGCTACAGGCTGCCGGCAATGACATCGGCAAGAAGCGCGCCGCATTGGACCGGTTTCTTTCGGCCGCGGACCTGCCGAGCTCGGCTGCACGCATCGGGGCCGGCGAACTCATACTTTCATCCTTTGCAGAAGATCCAAGACTTTTGGCAACGGCAGAGAAATATCTGAGACTTGAGGCCTCACATGGCAACGGAAAGGCCTTGCAGTTGCTGGCCACCAAGTTTGCGGCACCGGCTGAAATCTACAATCAGTATCGCTCGGCCATCGTTGATCGAGGCGACGCAGATGCATCGATTTTCGCGGCGAGGTACGTCAGCGATGTCGCAACGAGGGAAAAATATCTGCTGCGAGCTCAAAGCCTCATGGATTGCTCCTTTGATTCCGCCTTGTCGATGGCGCACGCCTATATCGATTTGCGCGAGCCTGAAAAAGCACAGGACTGGATGGACGTTGGCGAGACCTTTTCAAAGGACAAGCCCTGGAGAGCAAGAGTGCTTGCGGAAGCCTATTCGACCTTTCCTTCGCCAGTCGGACAAGACAGCGCAATGCGTTTGTTTGAGGTTGCAGCACGCGGCGGTGACGCGAGGGCTGAGCAGTATCTCTTGAAGGCATATACCGATCGGCAGGGGCAGCAATTCTCGCTCGAGAAAGCGACCACGTTGATGGTCGCTATTATCCAAAATGCTTCCGCAGATCGGGTTGCCAGCCGCTTGAATGGATTGGCGCGGTCACACAAGACTGTCTACGAACAGCTCCTCGCCCGGATTGACCTCACCTCAATCTACGAGCGCTCGGCTCAATCGGGTGATCCCGTCGGAATGCGTGAGTACGCAAAACTGAAGCTTGCAAACAGTGGGGGTGCCGAGGCAGCGTCGAGTGCGACGAATCTGTTCCGCAAGGCCGCAGACAAGGGCGATTCCGAGGCAATGGTGCTACTGGCACAAAATTACGCTTACGGGATCGGCACGCCGCCATCCCTGCCGGAGGCGAAGCTATGGCTTGAAAAAGCAGCGCGTCTTGGAAGTAAACAGGCAAATGAAATGCTGTCGGTTATGTCAACGAAGGTAAATTAAATGAGACGTTGCACTCTCCTGCCACTGTGGTGGCCTTTGACCCCATTGACATTCCGTCGGACTGCTCTTGTCCCATTGTTGGCGCTGGGTCTGCTTGCCGTCGAGGCGCAGCTCGCGCAGGCCGAGCTTAAGTGCCCGCGAGTGCCGAAACCTATGGCGAGCCTCGAAATCGGGAGCCGCTATGAGAAAGGCGATGCCTCGCGCTCGGAAATCGATGAGGATGGAAACGCGGCAGTCAACAAGGCGCTTCGGCCTCTGGACCTGTTCGTCAGAGCGGTTGCCGCGCTTAACAAGGGATCATCCGGCAAGCATGCCAACGACGAGAAACACTTGTGTCTCTACAGTGCCCTGGCATCATGGGCGGATGCAGGGGCATTGTCGGATCTGAGCACCGTGAATGCCAAGCTCGCCGTTTCGCCACGCCTTGCCGGAATCGCGATTGCCTATAACGAGGCAAAAGAGAAAACAGCTCCACCTCCAGAGAAGCGACGGACAATCGAGGCATGGTTGGGTCCACTCGGCCATACGCTGCAATCGTTCTTCGATAACGATGCGCCTGAGATGGCATCACAGAACAACCTTCGGGCCTGGGCAGCGCTCGCAGTCACCCAGATCGGGCTGGCGACGAACGACGACGCGCTGATTTCCTGGGGCTCGAAGTCCACTGAAATGGTCGTGTGTTCGGCCGACGACGACGGGGCTCTTCCTTTCGAAATGAAAAGAGGAGACAAGGCCTTGCATTATCAGTTGCATGCGGTCGCGCCCCTGGTGGTCAACACCGTGCTCCTGGACAACCGTACCGGTGATGGGTTCCAGGCTTGCGGCGCAAAGCTCGAACGGATCGTGGACTTTACACTTTCTGCGCTTGAAAACCCTCAGCTGGCGGCAGCAAAAGCGGGCACCGAGCAGTCGTTTTCAACCGGCAGCGAGACATTGGAGCCGTTTCAGCTTGCGTGGCTGGAGCCCTATCTCAAGCGTCAAAAGGATGAAAAGGCCTTGCGCTTCGCGGAAAAGTACAGGCCGTTGTCGAACTCGAATCTCGGCGGCAACCTAACCGACCAATACTCGAGCAACTGAGCCATAACTGCCTCCTGCTACAAGCCAAACACGCGAATAAGGGAGTTTCCCGTGCGTAAAATTCATTATGTGGCAATGATCGGTCTCGCCACACTATTATGCGGGTCTTTCGACGCGTCGGGCCAGGGAATGACAGTTCGCCCGACAGTATCAGATCAACCGCCGGAAAATAAGCAAGCTCGGAAACTGAGCCCCAAGGCCTGCGCCAAACTCCTGACCAAGGCAGAGAATTCGGGCAAGAGCATGAACGTGATTATCCGGCGAAAGATGCAGCTTGCCTCCCGCGGTTGCGAGTTCTAGGTCAAGATCAGAGAACGCGTTCGTAACCGCGGACGACCTCGTGGTACGGTGATCGAAACACTACTTGGTCGTGAGAACAGACCACGTGCTTTTTGCTGGAGACATCGAACAAAATCCCGCTTTCTTTGCAGTCGCTTTCGGGAAGCGACGTTCAAAACCTCGCCCTGGATAATTACTGGATATCTCTTGGAAGCCTGTCGATCATTGCCATCGGATATGGAACGCTGACCGGCTGCTTGGAGCGAAACTCTGTGATGCCATTCGGATCGACAAGAATAGCTTCGAATTCGTCGGGGGAAGGTCCTTCAAGATCATCGCGCACAATCATCCGCGCCGACATCCACGGCAGTGTCGAGACTGGCAAAAAAACGCCTCCGCCAGCAACGAATGCGACCGCTGCGAAAACTCCAAAACGCAACAGTAGTTTCCCGCATCCCGGATCGAAAATCACAAAGGAGGTTAGGCTGCCTGCTTATAGACGTATACGCTCGGTGTCAGCCACCGAGTGTACAGGTACTACGCGGCGGCCACGTCTCGGATGTGGACGAAGCTGCAAATGATGGCGTGCCGCTTACTGCTTCGCAAGCATCGGCAAAATCAAGCCCCACCGCGTCTCTTGAGGTGATCCGAACGGTTCGAAACCCAGTTTCTTGTAAACGGCAATCGCCCGTTCATTGGCCGGGTGAGGATCGGTTGCGATAGCGGGTACGCCGGCATTGAACAGAGCCCTCATTCTCACCCCGATAAACGCTGATCCGTGCCCAACACCGATCATTTCGGGGTTTCCTATGTATTGATCGATTCCCCGCGATCCCGTGGGAAGCTTGGCAAAATGGTGATCTTGCCAGCCGTGGACGGTATAGTCCTGCATAAACGCAAAGGGGCGTTCGGCGATTGAAACAATCCAACGCGCTACCCGAGGATCAGCCAAGTCTGTCGCATCGTACGGCTCATCTGAGTCCCACCATTCGCGGACATGCGGGTTCGATTGCCATAGTCTAAGCAACGGGAGATCATCCAACGTCGCTTTGCGAAAACTGTATTGGTTAGCCGCTGTCATTAAACAAGCTTAGCACGTCGCCGGCCGGTAGAAATGGGCTCTTTTGCGACGATCAAGCGACCGCGCCCGAACGAAGTCTGGTCGCGGAGGCGAACTAGAAATTGAACGAGCCCGCAGGCGTGGAGCAAGCTGCGAAAGGGGACCGTCCGATGCGCCATGCCCTTACCTATCAAGCGTCATCGACCAGATCCATGCGATCGTTGCCCCGTCGGCACCGGCGCAATCCGATTTGCTTTAGCCCACACCCTTACCGATAAAAAAACCGGTTGAGCGGTTTCAACCGGATCGAGCATTGTCGGTGCACACGACGCGCTACCACCAGCGTGCTGCCAACTACCTCGCTTCCGCCACGCTCGCGGCCATACGCCCCTGGCTGAGCGTTTATGAGTCCACGGACACAGTACCCGCTATCAATGGAGCGTTACCGCGTCCTTGCCACCGGATGCAAGGTTCTCGAGGAGCGCCACCAGCTTTGCGAACTCGTTCAGGACGATTTGAAATTCAGCGTCGTCCATCTCTGCTATGTCAGCTATCATCAGCGAAACGCATTTAATCAGCGCATCGAGGCGTAAATATCGGTCTAACGCCACCTCGCCAAGTTTTCTTGACCGATAGAACCGCAGCTCATCAACGATACGGCCGACAAGATTGCGTCTGTCGACCCTATCCAGATAGGGAAGCTCAAATTGGGCAAGCTTGATCTCTGTTATGAGCTTTGTCACACGATTCCCCTAAGCCGCGGTGACGGCAGGTGAGCCGGCGGGGAATTGCCCCCCACCGGCATGCGTCCAGCATCCTCTTACGACTACTGGATGACCTGGATCACCTTCCGCGAGGATGGCTCGACGATTACCCGTCGCTCATTGACGATCGCATAGGCATATTTTGGATCATCAGGAATCGGCGTTACAACGACCGTCTCGGGGAGCGGTTGGCCAACAACCACCTTTTCCTTGACGACGACTTTGGACGTCGGAGCCGGAACTTGCTGCACATAGGTAACGACTTTCTGGGGCGGCGGATCGATAAGGCTACCTGCCACGCCACCGACGATGCCTCCAACGGCTGCACCGACCGGCCCACCGACGATTGCCCCGGTTGCTGCCCCGCCCGCAGCGCCCGTCACCGTCGATGATTGCGCGTAGGCAAAAGTAGATGCGAGAGCGACCACAGTGGCAGTTCCTATCAATTTTATACGCATTCAAATTTTCCTCCATTTGGAAGCGGTATTGTCCGCTCGCTGAACGAACCACCAAGCGCAGCAACGGTTCCCGGCCCGGGACTTCAGTCTGACGGCGCTCAGACCAAGGTCCAAGGTCACCGCCCCGATCGGCATCTCCAATTGAACCACCGCCCGAGCGTGGAGCCGGGATGAGAAGTTGCTGCTCAGCCAAAAGAAGCGAACCCGGGGCAGCCAGGCGATATCAATTTCCACCGGAATGAGGAATTCGCAGCCTGTCGGGAACTTCAACGTTCACATTGAAGTTGAGAGATCGGTTCCGTTGCACCGAAGGGATCTAAGCGACGGGAAATAATCGCATCTCCAATTTAGGGAAAGCAACCGATGGCGAAGAGAACCACGAAGCGCCAAATCAATCTTGCTCGATTCACGACCAAAAGCCTCATCGAGGAAATGGTGGCGAGCTCCATCAATTTGCCGAAGACGGCGCCGAAGTCCTGACCACGTCACAAGGCGCGCCGGTCGCTGACGACCAGAATTCACTGGGGGCGCCCGCGGGCGCCTCATCGTTGATGACTTTCACTTCCGAGAGAAGATTTTCCATTTCGACCACGAACGCATTCCGGAGCAGGCTGTCCATGCTCGCGGTTACGGGGCCCATAATTTCTTTGAGACCTATGAATGGAAGCCCCTATCCTTCGGTCCGCCGCTGAATGGCTGCTGTCACAAGCGGCAGGGCCGCAGTGACTGCTGATCCGAGCGGTATCGTGCGAACAAGGCTTGCCAGGACATAGGTACCGGCCATTGCTCCCGCCAGTTTCAGCCATGGGTAATCACCGAGTTGCGCATTCGCGCTCGCATCGGCCCATTCGGCACGTGAACGGATTACGGTCTCAGCTTGCTGTGTAACAACGGAAAGCCTCGCACGAAGATGCTCAACTTCATCCTTTACTGCTAAAAAATCCGCGTGAACGTCCTCTAAAGTTCGCCGCGAAAGCGCATCAGGTACCACTCGATCCTCCGCGCGAGCATCGGCCTCCAGCAAAGCCAAGTGCTCCTGTAATTCGTCGTCGGTGTCGAACTCGACCGGGCGTCCAGTGGTGTCGGCATTCATCCTAGTCTCTCCGAATTTTCCGCGCGTCATCGCGAAGCTGGAGGCTTTCCTCCCAAATCTCACACGAACAGACACGGCGGTGGATTTCCGCCACCGAGCGAGGCTCATTCCAAAGAGTTCCTCATCGCTTCATCACACGCATTGCGATTGAGACGACAAAAAGCACGAGAAAGATGAAGAACAGGATCTGAGCGATCGATGCAGAAGCTCCAGCGATACCGCCGAAACCAAGTACACCGGCAATCAATGCGACCACCAAAAATACAAGAGCGTAGTAAAGCATTTCAACCTCCGTCATTTTGACGAGAGGAAAACGGAGCGAGAGGCGATTGGTTCCGAGGCCGGGCAGTAGTGGCTCAGACAGCTGCCAGCGTGCGGCTCCTGCTGAACGCAAAGTCACCATCATTGGGCTTCGGAGGCTCAGCGGCGGCCAGATATGCATTTACGGGAATAGTCAAAACGAACCAGACACCTGCTCCGAGAATGAACAATTCTCCGGATTGATCGCCTGCGCGAGCAATCATTGGCAGGCAGACAGAAATCAGGAGGACGAGCATCCGCACCGACCACTCGGTTTCTCGCTTCCTGATTGCGAGGGCCGCCCTTGCGCGATAGGCGCGTGCGTCATACTCACCGCGCTTCGGTCCTGCCAAAAGTTTCCATGCGGGGCGCAATGACAGAAGCATTAAGGTACTTGCCGCAATCAACCATCCTGTTCCTGAGAGGAACCAGCAACTCGCGGCAATCAGGCACGAAATCACGATGAGCTCCCAAGCCGGACCGAGCTCGTCCGGGGAGCGCCGGCTTTTCTCATGCCAGATCTGGAGTGCCCGCGACGCCCCCTGAAGCATCGGCTGGTCAACGAAACGACTGATAAATTCCATATTGCGCCCTTTGGTCCACGACATACCAACAACAGGCAATTTCGGCATGAGCGTGGCGTCGCCGTCAAAAACGGTCAGGCGACAACTGACAGCAATGCCGGGCGCAGGTGAAGAAAGGACGTCGTGAATCTCGGCGAGATGGCGCCATTTCGTCCCTGTCATTGACCGAGCAACCCGTTGCTAGTCATCGACAAGTTGGGACCGGCGTGCCGTTGCCTTCGCGGCGTTGGACGGCGCACGGGGACATGGACTGGCGGACCCGCTGCGATCGTATTGAGCTGGCAACGACTTTTTTTGGACGGATCTGGAACAGGCCGCGCGCCGGGCGCGTTTCGCGAGACATCAAAATCGCCACGAAGTTACAGGAAAAACAGCGCCAAATGCACGAGTATCGATCGGCAGACAATGCCCCCCCTCCGGATCGCTTCCAGGCTGTCTTTTCTTCTCTAAGCCGTTTGGCAGGTCAAAAGCCTCTACGGAGTATCGTCCGCCGTGGACGCAACGCCTGGCGCACTGGCGTTGCTGATGAAGCCACATTTCTGATCGACGGCGAAGCATACTTTTCTGCCCTCGACGACGCGCTTGGGCGAGCACAGCGCGAAATCTGGATCATTGGTTGGGATTTTAACCCGGATATTCGCCTGCGACCCCATTCAAGTACTGAAACCCTTTGCGAACGTCTCTTGTCGCTGGTGGATAACCTCCCGCAACTCAGGGTCAGAATTCTGGTCTGGGGGATGGGGCCCATTTATTCGGGCAAGTCACTGCGGCTGTTTGGACAGAGCCCAATCTCCAGACATCCGCAGATCTCATTGACTTTCGATTTTAAACATCCACTGCGTGCTTGCCACCACCAGAAGCTCGTTTCGATTGACGGAAGTGTCGCCTTCATGGGTGGCATCGACCTGACAGCCAGGCGATGGGACGAATCCGACCACCGGAGCGCAAATCCTCTAAGACTCTCGCCTGACGGTACTCCCTACCCGCCTGTTCACGATGTTCAATGCCTGGTTTCGGGTGAGGTAGCGGGAATGATCCGTGATGTGGCCAGACGACGTTGGAAGAGGGCAACCAGCGAGAGTGTGTCTTCCGAGATCGATGCGACGATCATCCGACCAGCTTTGGCGGCCGACATGATGCAAGCTCCCGCGGCTATCGCCCTGACCGAACCAGGCCTCATTGGCAAGCGTGGACGCTATGAGGCACGTCGGCTCACGCGCGATGCCATCGCCGCAGCCAAGAGATATATCTATGTCGAAACTCAATATCTTGCGTCCGCCGGCGTCGGCCGGGCGCTTGCAAGGCGATTGAAGGAACCGAACGGGCCTGAGATCGCGGTAATCGTCACAAAGACCTCGCACGGTTGGATAGAGAAGTTCGCCATGGGCAGCAACCGCGACCGCCTGATACGGCGTCTGAAGCGCGCCGATTGGTTCGATCGACTGAAGGTAATGTATGCCGTCACGTCCGACGACAATGGCGGCGAGGAGGAAATCACTGTTCATTCGAAGCTCATTATCATCGACGACCGCTTCGTACGCGTAGGATCCTCCAACCTCAACAATCGTTCAGAAGGCCTGGATACGGAGTGCGATCTCGCACTCGAAGCCGATTGCGCTGCCCACCAGGAGGCCATTGCGTCACTTCGCCACCGCCTCATCGCCGAGCACCTGAGTGCGACCGCTGCCGAGGTCCGTGAGGTGGAGAAGTCGCGATCAATGCTTGGAGCTATCGCTGCGCTGAACACCCAGGAGCGTGGCTTGAGAGAGTACGAGGTTGATCCTGATTGCAGCGAGACGGGCCTCTTGCCGGGGTCCGCACTTGTCGATCCCCGGCGGCCTTATTGGCCACTACAGAAGTTGCGCTTGAGGCTCGGACGGTTTCTTGCGACCCTTGTCTAGCCGCATCTTTTTCGCGTTGCGGGTTATCAACTCGCTGATTGCGAAGACGGGCAATCCCAACAGCAACGGCACTAGGAAATAAATCACGCGGAATGCCACGAGCCCCCCGATCGACGCAGCGCCTGGAAGCACGGTCGTGACTGTGGCCTCCAGCACACCGAGGCCGCCCGGCACGTGAGCGACAAGAATGGCCACGTTGGCGAGGACGAACGCCGTTGCGCTTTGGACGAAGCTCACCGGCGCCTCGCTTGCCAGGACCTGATGCAGACAGGCGGCAACGAAGGTGAAGTTAAGCGTGCCAATCGCGATCTGTCCAATTGCAAGTCTGATGTTCGGCATTGTGAAACGCCATTTCCAGAGCCGCAATGGCGAGCGCACCATGGCGGAAAGAACGACGTAGGCTACCGGCAATGACAGTACGCCGAGACCGATCCAGAAGGGATTGCTGCTGCTCACACCCAACAGTTTGCTGACAACTGTTGGATTTACGAGACAGACTATGACTCCGAGTGCAGACAGCCCGAGCATGACCGTTACCCCGCAAAACAAGACGACTTTGGCGACCTCCTCGGCGTTCAGCCCCCATCGTGTGTAGTAGCGATATCGAACGGCGCCGCTGCTTAGGGCGGCCACTCCAAGATTATGGCCGATCGCAAGTGCGGTGAAGGAGGCAATCGCTGCTTTCGGATAGGCCAGCGGCCGGCCAACATATCGCAAGGCCATCCAATCGAAGCCCGTGAGGCAAAGATAGGAAAGAGCACAAAATGCGACGCCTGAAACCAGACGCCAGCGGGGAATCTGGTCAATCGATTGCAGGATCTCGTCAAAGGTATACCGGCTAAAGACCTTGTAGAGCAGGTAAGCCGCAAGCAGCAGGCCGAACACGAGGAAAATATTGAAAAGGATGCGCCTTGCCGACATGAGGGATCCGTCCGTTTGTTGTCTTTGTCTTTGGGAACGAAATTGGGCGAGACGGGTTCCCGCTGAATGGCTACACCACCCTCCTGTCCCCCACGCGACCGGCGCGAGATCAAGATTCTCACCTACAACGTTCACAGCTGTGTCGGGACGGACCGCAGGATTGACCTGAACCGGATTGCGGATGTCATTGCGCAATCTCAAGCAGACATCATTGCACTCCAGGAGCTGGACGTCGGCCGAAAAAGAACCGGCGGTGTCGACCAGGCGGCGACTATAGCGGCGCTGCTAAAGATGAACGCCCACTTTCACCCGGCACTGCATGTCGAGGAAGAACGCTATGGCGACGCAATTCTGACAGCACTGCCCACGCGCCTGGTAAGGGCTGCAGCCCTTCCCTCGATCGGCGAAAAGCGCGGCGCAATCTGGGTGCAGGTCGATGTTCACGGGGAACCGCTCAACGTACTCAATACGCACCTAGGGCTTCGCAGCCGCGACCGTGTCCGGCAGGTCGCGGCACTGCTCGGCGACGACTGGATTGGACATGCTGAGTTTCGTTCCTCGCCGTCAATCGTCTGCGGAGATCTGAATGCCACACCCTCGACTTCCGCCTATAAACGGCTGTCAACGCACTTTCGCGATGCGCAATTATTGACAGCCACAAAGCCTCGACCGACATTTCCTTCGCGCTATCCCCTGTTGCGTATCGACCATGTCTTCGTATCGCAGGAAATCCGGGTAAGGTCGTCGTCAATTGTATTCGATCCGCTTGCACGTCGAGCCTCAGATCACCTGCCGCTGTTGGTAGGTTTTCGAATCGAATAAGCTTGGGAGGCTTGGGATCGAGTGATCGAGTGGATGGAAAGAGAGGTTTTATGAAGTGATGAGGGAAAATGTCCAAAAAATTGAATTTAGAGTACGTCAATAATTCCGCACTGAAGGCGATGAAGGCTCTCCCGAAGGACATCGGACTCCAATTCGCGACGGACCTGCAGCGGGTGCAAGAAGGCAAGGACCCCCTGTCGGATTTTAAACATTTAAGTGGAATCGGACCTGGCGTGATAGAGTTGATCGAGAATGGAAGTCCGGCTTACCGAGCAGTCTACTGCGCCAAGTACGAAGATACCGTCTTCGTGCTGCACGCTTTCACCAAAACCACAAACGGGGTCGATAGGGCAGCGATGAAGACGGTGGACGAGCGCTTCAAGGCGATGATGAAAGAGGTTAACGCTCGGAAGAAGCAAAAGAAGAAGTAAGAGACAACTGAGGCCGCCTTAAGCGGCCTCTGTCATTTCTACATCGCAGACTATTCTGTGATGTTCAAAGGATGGTTTGAAGCGAACGCCGAGGCGGGCCAGATAGCCAATGAGCCTATCAGCGGAGAACAGGTGAACCTTCCCCCGCATCAGCTCGCTAACTCTTGGCTGTGGGATGCCTAGTGCTTCTGCCGCATCTGCTTGTTTCCACCCGCGATCCCGGATTAGATCGACGAGAGCGGAGATCAGGGCAGCCCGGAAGCTCAAATCGGCAGCTTCATCCTTGTCGTCAACGAGTGACTCGAAGACGTTGTCGTACACAAGCCGTTCCATTTGCTTTCCCTTTATACAGGTTTCAGTATATAATCAAGAATGATTGGGGCGTCAAGTTAGCTCCAAATTGTTTTTTTTGCGTTCGACCTAGGCCAACATGCTCGGGCGCAATGTCCGCCCTGGCGGACTTGGCTTGCCCGCAAACAGATGCCCAAAATGGGTGATGCGCCAACCTTGAGTCCTTGTCATCTTGGCCTGCTAGGCACGCCTGAGTTGGCAGCTTTGCAGGAGCTGTGCCGAGAGCATAGCGCCATGCTGCTGGTCGATTGCGCACATTTCCTCGGATGCATCGGCCCAGACGGTCTGGGGCATGCTCGCAATGCAGAATATGGTCGGAAAAGTCGATGTTCTCATCGGCACGTTCTCTAAAACGTTTGCCTCTATCGGCGCGTTCGTGGCGACGCAGCATGTCGGGTTCCGAACCGCTCTGAGAGCTTGCCGCAGACCGCAGACTTTCACCAAGAGGGATTTCAGGAGTTTGGAGCGTCTGAGATCGTCTACGACCGAACCACCATCATCGACCTGCTCGCGCAGGAGAGCGGTTCCGGTGAGGGCGACCTCCGAACGTCGAACTACGCCCTGATGCCCATCTCGAACGACGCCGTTCTTCTGACCTACGAGACAGAGCGCTCTTATCAGGATGGTTCAAATCGGTGTGTGCTGCGAAGCTCCGTCTGGAAGCATGACGGGCACAGGTGGCAAAATGTTCTTCCATCAGGGCACAATCAAATCGTAAACCAAGGTCGATAAGAATAGGCGTTGGCCACTTCCTCTGTCCTTCGATGGAACCTTTGGGAAGTGAACGGCTCTGTGGGAAGTTCGCGTGCCACGCTTGCGTTCTCTATCGGCCTCAATAATCTCCCTTTTGCGCATGTGAGCAGAAAGCGGCCGCCTGGCGTTGAGGAATACAGGCCGCATATCTAAGAACCAGCGTCGGTCGGCGCGACATCGAAACCGGGAGATCGAGGATTTCCAGCCATTCGAGCGCCCACCAGCGGGCTTGTCGGTTCGAGCTGCTGCAGCAGCCAATTCCTCAAGAGCGCGGGCCACAACACCGGGATCGCGGGAGGATGCGGCGAGCTGTAGGTTGTCCGCGATATAGCGGGCGTGATCGCTGAGCGACCCATGTCCGACCGAGCGACAGGCTTACCAATGGCTACCATCCGGAATTTAGACTTGTCGAGCGATCCAAAAAACGCTGGGCTGATTTCACCGGCGGCGAGACGGCGAGCGTCTTCATCACGGCTGGCCTGCGCAGGGCGGCTCTTCAAGAACTTTCTCGTTGTCTCGGCGTCTCAAACCGCTTTATAAGCTTTGCATGGTCCAACGAGCCGGCAGCGCCGATCTTCCTCTTCATGGTGGCCGTGTCCCACGATGGTTGGGCGAGCGCATGACACGGCTCGGTGCGGTCATCACCGAGGCAATCGTCATTCACTACGGTCGCGACGAGTTGCTCAGTCGCATGGCACACCCGTTCTGGTTCCAGTCTTTCGGTGCAGTCATGGGCATGGATTGGCATTCGTCCGGCATCACGACAAGTGTCATCGGAGCGTTGAAGCGGGGCCTTAATCCGATGGCCGGCGAACTCGGCATTCATGTCTGCGGCGGCCGCGGCAGACATTCAAGGCAGACGCCTGACGAGCTGATGGCCATCGGCAATCGCGTGGGAATTGATGGCGCCGCTCTTGCGCGCACCAGCAGGCTGGTCGCCAAAGTTGATAGCGCCGCCGTCCAGGATGGTTTCGATCTTTACCTGCATGGCTTCATTGTCACTGATGACGGTAAATGGGTTGTGGTCCAGCAAGGCATGAACGGCGGCAAAAGGCAGGCACGACGGTATCACTGGCATTCGGAGGGTCTCCGAAGCTTTGTGGATTCTCCCCATTCAGCAATCGAAGGACGCGGACAGGGGAATATTGTCAATCTCGCTGACCATCGAGCGGAAAGCTCGAGGAGAAGTCAGCTTGATTTGCTGGGCGTGTTGGGGCCGGACAAAATCCTGCGGGAGGTCATCGCGCTTGAACCGGCGCGGGAAATGAGAAATGCCGCCCAACCACTGCTGCCCCACCTGATCATGCCATCCCATCACGACGTGCGTGAGAAGGACGTCGACATGAAACGCCTGCATGGGACACTGGCGGCAGCGGCCGACCGCGGCCCAAAGGATTTTGAAAATCTTCTTCTAATTCCGGGGATCGGTGCACGGACGGTGAATGCCCTAGCAATGGTGGCCGAGGTTGTTCACGGCGCGCCATGTCGTTTCTCGGACCCCGCCCGCTTCTCGCTCGCCCATGGCGGAAAAGATCGCCATCCTTTCCCTGTGCCGGTCAAAGTCTATGACGAAACAATCAAGGTAATGAGGTCGGCCGTCGGCCGAGCAAGACTTGGTCGCGAAGAGGAACTACAGGCTTTGAGGCGTCTCGACGATCAGTCGCGGCAACTGGAACGCTATGTTACAGGCCCAGATCTGAAGGAGATCGTCGCCGGCGAATTCTTGCGGTCGCACGAGCGGGGCGGTCGTAGTGTATTCGGATGGGAGCAACCGGCAAAGGAAGAGACAGAGCGCTTGGGCCGCAAGCCTTGATGCTTGGGGTATCGCCCCTGTTTCGAGAAGCGACGAAAAACGGGCCTCACGCAACCCTGAACCGATATCGCCTCAACCTTCCTTGGACCCAGCAGCTCACTGTCCGTCTTGCTCAATTGCCGATTTGTCGGAAGGTCAGTTAAGGTATGGGCGGGCGCCCTTCCTGTTGGAAAACTGGTACACCAGCAGCATGCCCTGCTCCAATAGGAGTTCGGCAGCTGGGAAATCCCGTTGCGCGAGATCGCCGCACAGCCCGCGGATTGTTGAGGCCAGGCATGTGGAATTGGTCACAAATCGGGCATCGCCCAAGGTTTCAGCTTCGTCTGCGCTCGCTTCCAAAGCGTCGGCGACCGTCTCCAGCAAGTTGGTTCTTTCAACGAGGGTCATCTCGTCCAGTCTCTTGGAAATCGTATTCATGACAGCCTCCTCGCGCGAACAGCTTTAAGTTCGCGGCGCTTTTTCACGGTGAAGTTATCTGATCGCTAGAAACGTGGGGGCCCCGCTTCAGGAATGCAAATCATAGCTGACAAGCGCTGATCGCACGGGTCTGGCCAGCGATGCGGATCCGGAAGTCTCGAAGAGTTTCCGCATGATCCAGACGGCGCGGTCGGTGCTGGAGCAACACCCGATGGTGACCATAAATGTTTTGGACCGGGGCGCAGGATCAGGCTGCGTATGAACTCGTGACTCAATCCACTCTCACTTCGGGCCGCACTCCCAATTACGCGTGAGGGCGGATTAGCCCAGGCGTTAAAAGAAACCAACTCACGCTTTCAAAATGCGGACTGCGTGCCCGGAGGGGGCCAGGATTGGTTTGTGTTCGGCATCGTCCCAATGGTCTAAACAATTGACCACTATGGCCGTTTTACAACACGCCAGCTTCAACCGCCGTCACATAAGAGAAATCTCATATATCGCGCATTGCCTTCCTCCCGCAGGCCCTTCTAGGCTTGACCTCGTTTGGGTAGGGGGGGCAGATGCGGCGGATTGAGCTGGCGAAACCGGTGTTAATATCGAAAGTGACCGACATGATTGATCGCATCCTGCAATGCTGGTGCGAAGAGAACGGTTATCCAAGGGGAAGTGTTGAAGCGGGCCGAAAGGCAAAAAGCCTGCTCCAGTGGATCGAACTTGGGGTAACCGATGAAGCTGAATTGTCAGACCTGATCCGTGACGACATCGTCATCAACAGCAGATAGTGCATCCACTGTGGTTACGGCAGCATTCTGTTCGCGCAGAAACACTCTTGGACTCACCTTCAGCGCGGAGGCATGACCTGAGGCAATTGCTTAAGGCAGGGTGTCCCGGTTTGCGGCGGTGCAGATCGAAACAAGAGAGTTTCAAAGCTTGTATGCCACACGCCCGCCCTTGGGCACGACCTGGACCGGTTCGGCAATCGGACCGCCACGCAGCGGAAAGATACCAAGCTTTGAAACGATGACCGAATATCCAGCGTATTGCCGGATTGTATCCCCGCGGGCAAAGCGCAGTTCAGCTGCCAACCCAAGCTTTTCCCCATCCGACAGCAATACCCAGACCGTCGCGCCGTTGTCGTCACCGGCCATTTGTCTCCGGTTCCCATCGGGGCCGATACAGTAAAGGCCGTATCCGTTCGCAACCCAGTCCTCGTCACCATCCCCGTCGACGTCCATCCTGTCGATAAACCTGTCGGAGAGATCCGTTTTAGAGCCGTCGCTACGTGCGTTACAAGCATCCTGCCACCGCGCCAGACTGGCGAGCATTGCTGGCGGAAAGATGTTGCTCCATTTACTGACGAATTGACTGGAATCGATCTTCTGTGGCCTTGCACCCTTGACCGCATGTGGCGCGGTGGTGACGGGGCGGTCTCGGTTTGTCTTGGTCAGGAATGCCTGAAGTCGCGAACGCAGTTCCGCGTCGTCCCCGTTTGTCGGTTGGCGGAAAAACAACAGGAGAGATCGAGACACTCCCGCGGGCAGGTAAATAGTGCTGATGCGTTCGGGAGCCTTCGGAAAGGTCGCACAAGAATCGCCATCCTCGAAGACGTAAAGAACCTGCGTCTCCAACTTGTTCTCTGTATTTGTCCTGGTGCCGTAAGCCGCCCATCCTTTACCGGACTCAATCGTTTCCAATAGCAACCTTCGTGCCTTTTCCGGGACATCAGCAATTGCTGGCTGCGTATCAGTCTGAGATTGGCCGGCGTAAATCGCCCCGTCACCTGAGGGGGAAACATGGAGCGGGGATATCACGAAATTCTCAAATGCTTCCGATGCAATCTGCAGGCACTTGGGCGGGGGCGTCTCGTCTGCCAATGCACTGCTGCCCGCCGCGCTGATGCAGATTGCCAGGCTGGCGAGGGTTTGGCTAATTTTCATTCTCCACATCTCAATCCCACCTTTGCCGCGCGTCCTCCAACCGTTGTAGCTTTCAAAAGACGGATAATTCAAGGTTTCGCGTTCTCGCAGTGCGGAACGCCAGCTTGCGCAGGTCAACCGCCTTTACCTGCAGGTCCTGGCGCCGTGCGATGCCAGCAAGCGCTGGGTCAAAGATGCCCCTCTCCTCGCGGCTTGAAGCGCTCCATCGACCAGCTTGACCAGGCGCGCCTCACTAGTTACCGCCTTGCGGATCAGTTCGAGAATTCCGAGTACCACCATCAATAGATTGTTGAAGTCGTGAGCAACGCCCCCTGTCAATTGCCCGATCGCTTCAAGCTTTTGAATCTGGCGAAGTTGCTCTTCCGCCTTTTGTCGCTGCGCGGCCTCGGCCAAAACAATCTAGCTAATTTAGCCGATAGATAGGTACCATCCAATGGAGAACGTGAACGATAGCGAAGCTTTCCCAAGAAAAGGGCAGTAACCGTTCGGAGGGCAATGGAGTTATTTTGAAAACTCTCGGGCGTAACCTCACCTACTCACTTATATTCGCTGGTCTTACTGCCGCTGCCATCACGCTAATAATAGCGATGATGGATTGACGTTCGCCCGTGTGGTCGGAACCGAAACCTTGCCACGCCTGACGGAGGCTCATGCGCTCTGGAGAAAAAGAGGCTCAATCCCGAACGCTGCCGGTGCCAACCTTCGGCATTACTGGTCCCTCCGCCCCCGCAACGAATGGGGCTGCAACCGCCGCCGAGATTGATTGCGCAATCGCCATCTGGACGTCGAGAATACTTCGACCCTTAATCTTGACGTCATAGTCGCTCGACCACACGACTGCGCCGTCTGCCCGCCGGACCAGTCGTGCGATTGATCGCATATTATCACCCTCCAGGCGTATGCTACCTTGCAGCGTGTATGTCGTGTCGGCCTCATTGGTATTGGGTTTTCCGTCCTCGGCGATCACGACCAGTTCTTTGGACTTCACGAGATTGACGACGATTTCATTTTTCAGCCCGCTCAAGACCTCATCGGAAACCCCTGTTTCTTCATTGGTCGTAAAGCGTTTGACCAAAATCGTTGCCCTGCCGCCGCTCATGACTGGCTGCTTCGATGGAGTGTTATTTCTTTCGGTGAACGACGCCATCACCACGGCGGCAAGTACAATCATTCCAGCGGTGATCATGATCCAACGAGGCAATCTGCTTTTGCGCTTTGGCGGCTCGGTTGGCGGCTTCTCGGTCAATGACGTGCCTGCGGCAGAGACCGTTTGCGCTTCATCTTCAGTCCTGGTGCCACCCTCAATCGCCTGTTTCGCGAAAGCTGGAACGTAACCGCCAGCCGGAACGGCAATCAGTACTTCATCCGCTGAGCCGCTCGTCAGATAGTACCGCTCAAGAGCACTACGAAGCTGGCGTGCTGCCATTCGCACGCAAGGATCATTCATCGCATCGAATGACGCATCACGTCCGAAAACGCTGGTTGCAATAGTGAATGCCTTCAGATAGGCGGCTCGTCCTTCGAGGGTCTCGTTCACGATGAACTGCAAAAATCTGCGCCCGCGATCGGGGAGAATGAAGTCTGGGCTCGACAGTATGCGGTCCAACTGTTCTCGGACCTCGGCGGGAGAGGGGTGCGAGTGTACGCTTGCGGATTGACTTCTCATCGGGCTCCTTTCGACAAGTGCACAACTAGAAGAATATATAAATGACAGCTTATCGACATGTAGTTACATGGCAATTAACTTTATTGAGATGACCCAAAAAAAGCCCCGCTAATTCACGGGTGGGGTTAGAACGGGCACGGAAACAGAACATACCGTAATTTACTTCCGTGGCGGCCCGCGGTTGCTACATTGTTATCGGGTAGACGATCGCCATTGGAGAACGATTGGATGGAGAAGGACAGCTGCCGTGCGACCGCGCAATCTGGATTGCGTCGGTTGATGCTCAAGCTGCCTGCGCAACGCCAACTGCTCCAGAAACTGCCCGCGTCCAGCTCATGGCGGTTCTTTTGCAATCTTATTGAAGCCTACGATGAGGGTTGCGTCGCACTGGAAGCCTTCCGGCGTGACGGTGCTGACCGCTTTTATATCGAGGAATACGAGACGATGGTCGCTGAATTGGAAGCTGATGTCATCCGAGACCTCGAGCGGGTTATCATTTGGCCTAACCACTGCCGAACGCACATGTTGTTGGCTGGGGTCACAGAAAAAGGCCTCCCAACAATTCCAAAGGTGTGGCCGCTAAAGCGCCGCAACGCTGCTTAGCCTTGAATGTGATGATTGCTCTGCGGGCACGGCATTGCGCAGTGTGGATAAGGTAAAATACGCCCGCGTAACCATTTAGTGCACAGTTCCCGAATATCTGTGGGAAAGACGTGAAAACTTACTCTAACCAAAAGGCTCTTTGCGACGCCGAGGCATAACAGTTCCGTTGTCGCTAGCCGCCGCAAACGCCAAGCTGATTGACTCACATCACGCGGTTTTTCACGAGGAATTGCATGCTAGTCGTATCCATATGCGAAGGTGAAGGTGAGCGTAACTTCGCTTGTACCGGACTAACTTTTGAAGATGAATTTGTGTTCATAGTTTCCTACGGAGTAACCTATCGATTTCGGACTGTCGAAATTATGGAAATTGTCCCGGTCTATAACCCTGAAGCGCGTCAGAGCGTCGGGTTTTCACCATGCAACCCATAACGGCCAAGAGCATAGAGCAACCATGGGAGAACGAGATTCTCCGCGAAGCCCTGTCCAAAGCCCAGTCAAAAAAACCGATATCGCGGCCGATCTTGTTGCCGAAGGACGGGTCCCGAACCGACCACCTCGGTCCTCCGTTTGATCTCTCCATTGAGGCGCTCAATCGGGTTCGTGCTGTGAAGCTTGGTCCAGTGTTGCTTGGGAAAGGTCATGTAGGCGAGCACATCTTCCTCCACACTATCCATGAGGCCAGCAAGGTTCGGCACTTTCGGCCTGATCTGATCGGCGACGTTGCGCCATTGTTGGCTGGCGGCCTCGGGCGTGTCCTGGGCAAAAGCTGTTGCAATGAAAGCGGAGACCACGCGTCGGCCACTCTAGCCGGCATGAGCCAGCGCATTGCACATGAAGTGAACCCGCCGGCATCTTTGCCAAGTGGCGGAAAAGCCGCTCTCTCGGCCAGCACAAAGGCAACCTTGCGATTCGCGCGACCTGGCCCAGCGTTGCGATCAGGGCTCGACAGTCATGGGTTGGTGTTCAGAGACGCCAGCTTCAAACAAGCTCTCGTGCGCCTACTGACGGGCATCGTATGAGCCGCCATTGGGTATTGCTGCAGCCTCTGCGAGCTTTTCACGAGCAAGGCGCAGGAGTTCTTGTCCGTCGTGTGTGCCTTGTTGCCACAGCGATGTTAGTAGAATCGCGATTTCAGCGACTGCTCTGCGGTCTCGCTCGACACCGTTCTCGCGGCACAACGTCTTCAGCGCGAGTTTGATGGTGGCGGAATCAGGAACCATTTGCAGGTCTATGCCCATCGGTTACTTGCCTCCCGAGAGCTCCAGCATCGCGATAGTTCTATGGACATCGCCCTCACGATTAGACCTACTAATAGTTTTCTCGGCCCACACTGTGCTCGTACGCAAAAGGACTTTCCTGGTCGGCGGGACCGGGAAAGCCCTTGATCTTTCGCCGCGCGGGTCTCGGGCTGTGCGACTCGGATCAACCAGAGATTGCCTGATATTATTCGCCGAAGAAATCAGACTGAAGCCTGAATCTCGTTTGGACTTTGGTCTGACTAGTGGAAGGCGCTATCCTTCGGCCAATTGAGTGTAGCGGCGCAAAGTCACGGTCTAGGGACCGACGTTACCACTCCCCGCACGATAGGGTTGCCATCCACTTTTATCTTGCAAACTGCCTCTGCTCTCTCACCTGGCCGGTTTCGCTCTTTCAAGGTGACGGCGACTTGCTTTTGTTCTTCCTTGCTAGGGGGATAGCAAAACGACCATGCGTCGCTGAGATAGAATGGAACCTCCGATGGCAGCCCCAAATAGCGTCGAGTTTCTCTCTCGTTGGGTACATCAACCATGATCGCACGGAATCCGCTTGGGTAGGAAAGTGAAAATGCACCCTCGGGCATCGGTGGTCTTGTGAAGTACCCCGCGCGGTATTCGTAATATGCCAGATAAGCTGCGCCTGCGACGATAGCCGTAACTATAATTCGGTCTTTCCACTTCCCCATCTGCCCCGCCCAATTTCCCCGCGCAGCTTTCAACAAAGCGACGAGCGCCCCACGGCCTACGTCTTGATTCCATTATATTCAAGTAGGCGATCATAGTACTTCTCGGCCCTTCGCATAGCCCGGCATTCCTCAAAGGCAGAACGAAACCCCGCGAATTGGCGGGGCCTTTGAGGTGGAATTAAGAGGACGCACCAGAGCAGGCGCAAGAGCTGCGCTAGCAAAGAAGCCGCATTCGTCAACAAAGAGCCCCGGCGGGTGCAGGCGATCGGGACACGCTGCGAGGCTACAGCCCTAGGCGAGCCGGAATACTACGCTTGCATCAAGCGCCGCCGCAAGGAATGCGGACTGGGCTTCTCCCTGGGTTGCAGTGCCTGCCACGGTACCAGCGCAGGCCTGCATTGCCGAGAAGAAGGCGCGGCCGTTTGTCACCGGCCAATTTGTAAAGAGCATATCAAGGGCTTCTTCTGCCGATGCAACAGTATGCAGCATGCGGTTGCGTTCAACGACTAAGACCAGCCAACCCGGTGTCGACACAAGGTCTCCGATTCCGCTTTACAGGGATACGCACTGATGGATAGCGCGGTCACTCTCTATAAACCCCGCCCGTGACACGTTGTTCCCATTATTCCGCGGGAAGACGAAGCAGGAGCAATTCCAGCAACTCTCGGTGCGCGAGCGTCGAATTCGACGACATAAGCTCTATGGCGACATTTGCGGCGGCTTGCGCCTGGATGCTTTCAGGATCGGTTCTTTTCCGGTAGGGAGTTGTTGCCGGGCAAGGGCGTCCGCAGCGGACGTCGATCCGCCTTTTTGGTATTTGGTGCACGAGGACCGAAATTGATGCCCAATGAGGTCGGACGGGTAGAGGGCATTGGTCGTGTCGGTGCAAGCGGGCTGCAAGGGACTGCGGATCTTCTGGAGCCACGCCCGCCGCCCTGTTCGGCGAGGAGGACGGCGACTGCCGAGGCGCGCCGGCCGCGTGTGACTTATCTCCTCACCGTCCTTTATCCGGCATTGCGCTTTTCATAAAATGCCATGAATTCTTCGAACGGGAGGGCCTTTGAGTATAGCCAACCTTGCCCGAACTGAATGCCGGAATGACGCAGGGTCGTTACCTGCTCCGCTGTCTCGATCCCTTCCGCGACCATCTTCAGTTTCAGGCTATGGGTCATCTCGATGATATAAGGTGTCATCAGGCTTGTCGCGGCATTCCGGCCGATAGCATCTACGAAGGACTTGTCGATCTTGAGCACCGACGTTCGGCGGCTGGTCACCGGAGATTATCGGTCGCCGGCCCCCAGTCACGGTCGATGGCTCAGGGGCACGCGGCGTAGTTGCAGTGGCAAGTTACGAGGCCGGGAAATCCGACGGCCACTCCGCCATGCCGTCCGAACGAACCTGGGCAACCCTGCGATACGTGTAACAAACACGATGCTACTTGTATAAGAGGTCTTGTGGTGCTCTCCTTCGGCCGCTGTCCTATCGTTGGGAGAAGACCATGCCGAACATGATGAAAGCAGCGGTTGTCCGCGATTTCAATAAGCCACTGGTTATTGAGCAAATGCCGATACCAGACCCTGCGGATGATCAGATACTGGTGCGTTTCGCTGCGACAGGCGTCTGCCATACCGATCTTCACGCCGCCCGTGGGGATTGGCCCGTCAAACCAAGTCCACCGTTCATCCCAGGCCACGAAGGCGTTGGATATGTCGCCAAGGCCGGTCGTTCGGTGAAGCGGTTGAAGGAGGGCGACCGGGTCGGCGTTCCGTGGCTCCATACTGCTTGCGGATACTGCTCTCATTGCCGGACGGGTTGGGAAACGTTGTGCGGAAGCCAGCAGAACACGGGCTATTCTGTCAATGGCTCTTTTGCCGAGTACGGCCTCGCGGACCCCGACTTTGTCGGCATCCTCCCTGACAAACTCGATTTCGGCCCGGCAGCGCCGGTCCTGTGTGCTGGCGTTACCGTGTACAAGGGCCTCAAGGAAACCGAAGTGAGCCCTGGCGAGTGGGTAATGATCTCCGGCATCGGTGGCCTTGGACACATGGCCGTCCAATATGCAAAAGCGATGGGAATGCACGTCGTTGCCGTCGACGTTTCCGAAAGCAAGCTCACTCTTGCGAGCCAACTTGGGGCAGATGTGACGGTCGATGCACGGGAGCCCGATGCAGTTGCCAGGGTCCAAAAGGAAGTCGGCGGGGTGCATGGCGCGTTGGTGACTGCTGTGTCTCCGAAGGCTATGGAGCAGGCTTTCCACATGCTGCGTTCCAAAGGGACGATGTCGCTCGTCGGACTGCCGCCGTCCATGATCAGCCTTCCCGTCTTCGACACGGTTCTCAAGCGCATCACGGTGAGAGGCTCGATCGTCGGCACACGCCAGGACCTTGAGGAATCCATCGGCTTTGCCGCCGACGGGAAGGTGGCGTCCCACTTCAGTTGGGACAAGCTTGAGAACATCAACGACATTTTCGCGCGCATGGAGGAAGGCAAGATCGACGGCCGGGTCGTCATCGACCTCCAGTAGCCCGTTAGCGAACACAAGGAGAAGTGCAATGCAGGGCTCCATGACCAGACGCACGCTTATGCGGTTCGCAGGCGCAGCCGCCACAGTCGCGACGACATCAAACCTGCTCATGTCCGCGGCACGTGCAGACACGATCAGCGGGGACATGTACTGGGAACTCGTCCGCCACCAGTTCATCTTCCCGGAAACAGCAATTCCGATGAACAGCGCGAACCTTTGCCCGTCCTTCGAGTCTGTGGCATCAAAGGTGGCAGAATTGACCCGGGTCGTGGACTACGACGTTTCGTTGAATAACCGGGCGCAGTTCAACGACCGGCTCTCCAGTTCCCGAATGAAGGTCGCGGCCCAGATTGGAGCCGATCCGGATGAAATCGCCCTGGTTCGAAACACCTCCGAGGCTAACAGCGTCATCACCAACGGTCTCGACTTCAAGTCGGGAGACGAGATAGTCATTTGGGATCAGAACCACGTCACGAACAACGAGGCGTGGGATATCCGCGCCAGGCGGTTTGGCCTGAAGGTCGTGCGCGTGGCATTGCCGCGACTACCCGAGAGTGACGAACAAATCGTCGAGCTGTTCTCCAAGGCCTGCACCGACCGAACGAAGGCCGTCAGCTTCACCGAATGCTCCAACGTGAGCGGACTGAAGCTCCCGGCCAAGAAAATCGCGGCGATGGCTCGCGAGAAGGGCATCCATTGTCATGTCGACGGGGTTCAGAGCTGGGGCGCGTCAGCGCTCAACCTGCACGACATGGGATGCGACACCTTCTCGGCCAGCGCACACAAGTGGTTCATGGGTCCGAAGGAGGTCGGTATCCTCTATGTTCGCAAAGGACGCGCCGGCGGAATATGGCCAAACACGATCGGCTACACTGGAGAGATTAAGGTCGAACTCGACCTCGACAACGCAAAGAAGTTTGAAACGCTCGGACAACGCGATGATGCGGCCATCGCAGCGATCGCGGACACTGCGGATATTCACACTCAGATCGGCCCGCAGCGTGTAGAAGCCCGCATAGCGGAACTCGCGAGCCAACTAAAGCAGGGATTAAAGGATCTCGGGGCTACCCTTGTCACTCCGGAAAATCCGGCGATGAGCGGCGGGGTTGTTGTGATAGAGGTTCCGAAGGAAAACCAAAAAACGGTGGTCGACACCCTTTATTCAAAATTCGGGATAGCAGCCTCTTCCAGCGGCGGGTTACGACTTTGCCCCCACATTTACAATACACAGGCCCACATCCAACGTGCTCTCGACGGAGTAGCCTCGATGCGTGACCTTGTAAAAACCTGACGGATAGCGGCATCTACTTACCCTCAGTACACCGGACATGATCCAGCAGCACTGCGGCGGTTTTTGCCACAGGACAAGGCGGCGTTGGCAGCGCGCATTTTAAACGAGGTTTGGCAAGCGACCTAATGAGAATCGCTGTGCTGCAAAACGGGTGGCAGCGGGTCGGTTAGCTCCAGCTAGCCGATCGCGCTCGCTCCGCACTACCTTAGTACTCGGTCTTGAAGGGAATCGAACCGGCGTCACTCAAGTCAACCGACGGGAACACCTGGAATCATCTTTCTGGCGTAGGCTCTATTGTGGAACTCGCCAAAAGCCGGCCCAGCGTCATCACCTTCCCCAGACGGCGGTGCCCGTGGGCAAGGTCAGATTGACTGCCGCCACCGATAGACAAGTGAAACGAATCTGTTGGAATGGCGGCCAGCGCGGCTCTCGACGCCGACCCGAATTCTTCGGCGCAGGCCGTCGAGCATTGCGAAATCGCTCGCTATAGTACTCTGATCGCATGGGCGGACCAGCTGGGTCTGAAGATGCCGTGCCATTTCTGCAATCACCTCTTGCCGAAGAAGAGGCCACCGACAAGAAGCTCATGCAGCTTGCTCAAAGTCGGCAAGCAGGACGCAAAGGCCGTCCTCGGGCGGCCTTTGCGCTTGAATGGAATGGCTGGTTCCAACGCTATTTGGTCGGGCTTGAACCGACGACGTTAGTGAATCGATGCGGACGTCGGCGCGTTCACCTTCGTCGAACAGATCCCAACGTATGTTCCGATGAGGGAGGCCGCGATGGCGTCAACCGTCAGGTATCCGTCGTGATAAAGGTCGATCGCCGCGTTGCAGAGGACCTGGGAGGCATGATTTTCAGGTGACTCTGCGTAGAAACGGTACCAAGCCTGGACAGCTTCCGACATCAATCGGAAGCCAGTTTCGTGCTTTTCCATGAACATCTCCTTGCGCAGAAAGTAAGCTTCTGCGCAACGGTGTCAACTTCGCCGGCTGTCCGCCTTGGCCCACGAATTATGTCACATTTCCTTACTGTTGTTGGACCGCAATTATCATTTTCTGTGAGTTTTATCTCGCGATAATATTTCGTGCCGCTTCTATCAAACAATGGCAATTGGTGCTATTCAGGCCGCATCAAGCGCTGCGCCCGCAGAAAGATCCCTTGACATACCGCCGCTTCGCGACCGCGTCGTCCTCCGACGCGCCGAAGATGATAACCCGATACGAGGCCGGGATTTGCGATACCGCATAGGAAAAATATCAGGAAAGGCGGTGATGTCACTGATCACGCCTCATGACAAAAGCGGAAAGCTCGATTTCAATTGAGAGGATCGAACCAATGGCCAAAGGACAAATTGCGAAGCAACCGCGAGACGCGGAAGCCTAAGCAGGAAAACGCGCCGGTGAGGGTTGAGGCGACCTTCGCCAATCAGATAGAGGACGCCACGAAAAGCAGCCTGCAGGGCGGCAAGCACAAGAGATGAAGCCAAAAGGAAGCGCGCCAAGCGGCCGCGCAGCAATTATCAAGCGAGCGTCCCTACGACAACGTTCCGAACCTCAGGAGATCCAGCAGCGATGAACTCTTTTCATCCAATCTACCGCTTCGACTACCCGCTTTTCCTCATCAAATCCGCCGTTGTGATAGCACTTGCCTTCTCTTCATTCATTGCGATTGGTGGAACTATTCTTTGACCAGGCCCCTCCACCGCGATCAAAGCCCACCCCTGTCCGATGAAAAGGCTTGGCTCAAAATCCTCGCCATGTATCGCCAGCCGCATCTCAGACGCAGCGTTTTCGAACTTGTAGTAACGGCCATTCCATTTGCGTTCTGCTGGGCTGGTGCCTTGGCGGCGGTTCACTACGGCTACTGGGCCGGGCTCGTTCTGATTGTTCCCGCAGCCGCCTTTCTGCTTCGCTTGTTTATGATCCAGCACGATTGCGGCCACGGCTCCTTCTTTGCGCGTCGCCGTATCGACGACTGGACGGGCCGCGTGATCGGCGTCCTGACGCTTACGCCCTATGATTACTGGCGCCGGGCGCATGCGGAACATCATGCCTTGGCGGGAAATCTCGAGGGGCGCAGCGTTGGCGATATAACAACGCTGACGGTGTTGGAGTATGACCGCCGTTCCTGGATCGGTCGGCTCAGCTATCGCCTGTATAGGCATCCGGCAATCATGTTTGGCATCGGCCCCGCATGGCTGTTCCTGTTCAAGCAGCGGCTTCCCTTCGGCATGATGCGATCCGGTTCCTTGCCTTGGATATCCACCATGGCGACAAATCTGGCGATCGCGCTCATCTCCACGATATTGATATGGGCAATCGGAATCCTGCCCTTCCTGCTGGTGCATCTGCCCGTCGCCCTATTGGCCGCAACCGCGGGCATCTGGCTCTTCTACGTGCAACATCAGTTTGAAGAAACCCATTGGTCGAGAGAACCGGAATGGCAATTTCCACATGCGGCCCTTCATGGTGCATCGCACTACGACCTTCCGTTGGCTCTTCGCTGGATCACGGGCAACATCGGTATCCATCACGTTCACCACCTGTCGAGTAGGGTCCCCTATTACAGGCTTCCGGAGGTGTTGAGAGACCACCCGGCATTGGCCGGTATTGGCCGCATCACCATGATGCAGAGCCTGCGCTGTGTAAAACTGGTTTTGTGGGATGAGCACGGGCGACGCCTGATCTCATTTCGAGACGCCGCGCAGCTGCGTCAGCCACAGTAGTCTCGTTCGTCAAACAGCAATCTGGCGTTCGGAGCAGTTCAGCCGTCAGATTGTGGCACCGAAGGCTGACCCCTCGCTATACGAGCGTAAGCCTTTGATCTACAGACAGAAAATTGAAATGGGGCGGGGTCAGGATCGGGGCCGATGATGACCCCTCCTATGGCCGACGAACGTTCGGCGAGGTTGTCACCTTTAAGCTGGGGCATGGTCGCGCTGGGGATGAAGAAACAATCTGGGTTCAAAAGGAGGATGTCGCCGAATGGCGAAGGACCCGTTCCACCCGATAGCAGGGCTACTAGCCTCCGGTTCCGTCGCCTGACCTGCGCTGCCCCTCGATACATCTCAAAAATTTAATGTATCGCGCCGTTAGTGCGCCCCCGTCGCCCATTGCCCGGTGCACGTCTAAGGCTAATCGCGAAAAGAACCTTAGACCTGCCAGCTAGAAACCAAATTTAGCCCGCGCGGTCTGACAAGCATCATCACCAGGAACACAAGCTCGGCAAACATCCGGCCGAACTTCATAGACAAGGCATGCCGTGCTTATGCCTACTTCACCCGCCAGCGCGGAACATCGCGAGCCTTCGCAGCGCATCCCGCCTTGGTCAGCTGCCACATAGTAGCCGGGGACCAAATCCAGATCGTCATCGGCTTCCGTGGTGAACCTGGGCCACTCGGATGAGTATGAGCAGCACGCTCCGCAGCTTTGGCAACCGACTTCGTCGACAAACGCCACGCTCGCCCTCGTCGCGCGAGGGAGATTTCTGTGCTTCACTTGTGCTTCAGAAGCCAAAGCTTGCCCGCCATGGTAATTCCGTGAGGCGAATGCGCCGCACCATCGGATCGATCGAGAGTGCGAAGGAGGTCAAGTTCCGTAAGCCGCTCCACCGTCGCCGTTGTGACCGACTTCACCTTGATTGGACGCTCTTTGAACCGGTCTGACTTCGCGAAAGTGATGGTAGCGTTAAGATGTGTCCAGGACTTGCCATCTTGGGAATGCAAGTCGCCATCCTTCGCAAGCTTCAAGGCTTTAACGTGAGACGGCGTCAACTCCACCGAAATGGCTTGGGAATTTGCGCTGAATTTCTCTTTTGTAATCAGAAACGGTCTCCTTTAATTTCCTTGGCTCCCAGATCCTGGTAATTTCGCCCTTAGCTTTAGCGTGCCTAAACCGCAGCATGGAACCGGACATAAATCCGGCTCCGCTGTGCTTCCATCTCATCTCCATGCCAGTACATCCGTGGTCAGGGAGGCGAAAGGTTAGGCTACCCGCGTTCTAAGTCTTACTTTTCCTGGACTGCTCTACGACAGGCTGCGCCAGTCTGAGCGCCCTGAGCTTTTGCGTTTTCTTGTCGCGTTCCGCCACTTCGGCTTCGAGAATATTGCGAACTGTCGCATTCATCTGCGTCGCTTTCGCGTCGGCAGAAAGTTTGGCAGGGTTGAAAAACGCGTCTTTCGTGATGGTCATGATCTCACTCCCATTAAGGCTACCTCTCCACCAGGCGATCAGGCTTTGCGGGAATTTCTACGGCTACCGTCGGACTTGCCTTTGGCAGATGATGTCTTCGCATCGTACGTTTGGCCGAAATTCGTTCCGCCAAGGTGACCGCCGCCACTGGTGTTCTTCACCTGGCGGAGGGCCCGCTGGATTTGCTGGTCGGCATTTGTCTTTTTCATTCGATCACTATCTCTGAAAACGAGGAAAGGAAGGGGTCCCGACTTTTGAAATGTTCGGTCGATGCCAGGACATCCCTGGCAAAAGACCGATGGTTTCTTTAGGCGGCTTGGAGGTTTTCAGCGGCGCTCTTGCCCGAACGGGTATCCTCGACAACGTCGAAGCTGAGCTTCTGGCCTTCAGACAGGAAACTCATCCCTGAACGCTCGACGGCGGAAATGTGAACGAAGATGTCCTTGCTGCCGTCCGTAGGCTGGATAAAGCCGAAGCCTTTAGTAGTGTTGAAAAACTTAACGATACCTGTGTTCATGACGATTATCCTTTTCAATCGCACGAGTAGTTGCTGCCCGACGAAAGCCGTCGGCAGTCAATGATCGATGTCTGTAAGAAAAGGTTCGCCAGCTGCGTCATATAACGCAAAGCAAAGCTCAAAAAGCAAAAGTCGATGCCCTATATATAATGAGCAATACGTCGTAATCAAGACGAGAGACCCCGCCCCCAATTTCTCTGTGATGTTCGAAAGCCTTCGGCGGCTTCAAAGGAAAACGTAGACGTGCTTTTTGATCCCACGCTGCGACGAGATCACTGAATTTCCTTGAAGGAGCGCAATCCAGCTCCTGCCAAAGCCTATGCGGCGCAATTCGGCCAAGACGTAATTCGGGTGCCCTTGTACCTCCCCTGGTTGGGGCGCAGGCCAAATCCGGCGTCGAGAGTGTGACGGGCGATACCGGGGTTTGCTTTTTCGCTCTGGCCGCTATCGGCGATCATTCCAAGTGCGCCGCACGCTATTCATCCGCCAGCCGGCCCTAGGCCGTCACCTCGATTTCGAGGGAAGTACAGTTGACGGTCGGACGCGTTTCGCTCGGTTATCGTCTACGACGCTGGCCCCTGGCGATCTGGCGCAGCATACTTTGACCCGCCGTAAGCATCTCGACGTGGAAGGTTGCGAGCGCCGCGATGAGTGAGAGGACGGCACCCGCAAACAACAAATCATCATCAAAAGTCTCGCTGAAAATTGACCGCGCTCGTTCGGGTATCAACGGAATTCTTGCAACAGAGCCCTAATTTTGCTCACGACCGGCTTTTCTGCCGAACCGCGCACCTCCGCGTGGAGGAAGACGGCGCTCAGTCGGCCGATCATCGAAAAGTTAGTATCAGTCTAAAGCAAAATGAAAACCAGGACGGTGACACCGGTAAACATCCCAAACCCGAGCCCGATCTTGTTGGCCTTGGCTTGTGCCCTACGCTGCATGATTCGGCGTTGCGCTGTCTTGATCTGCCCATTCACCAATTGCTCCGCCTCGTCGTAGCGCCGCCTCTGCTCCTTAGCCAGTTCCTCGCGGACTTCCCGCGTGTCCTCCGGTATCAATTTGATACGGGCCGTGTAGCCCAGGGCTTTGCGACATTCGACGTCGGCAAGAGCCTCTCTCATGGTGTCAAAGACGCCTTCGATCACGTAATCGACCATTATAAAGTATTTCATGGCTCCGTCCCCTGCGCCCCGCTACATCTTAGACCTCCGCCGGCTTCTGAGCCACTATGGCGCTTGGAGTGGTCTGCGAACGCGAGGAACAGACCAGCCAGAAAGTTCCGGGAAACACCGCCGGTCGTAATCGAAAAATTCCCTGTTCAGCTCGCTGGAATTTGCTATGTCTCTACAGGTACGACAGGAACAACGATCCTTCGATGGGACTTCCGACATGGACCAAGAAATCCATCCTGCCGCGATTGAGCACCTGCCAGTCTTCATCACCGCACCTGGGCAGACCGACTATCTTTTCGTGGCGGTCGCTATCTTTCTCCTGGTCATGGTCCTCGTTATTGGCAATCTCTATTTTCAGCTACATGCGCTTCCAGAGCGAATGGCGCATAAGACGAGCAAGATCCAGCTGGAAATCGTGGCGGTGCTGGGTTTGATCTCGTTGTTCACGCACAACCATCTTTTCTGGATTGCCGGTCTCTTGCTGGCTTTCATCGAATTTCCGGACTTCTCGACACCGCTCTACTCCATTGCCCGGTCGCTCGGGAAACTGTCCGGTCGTGACGTCCAGTCGACAGGAGACCCAGCGCTGGTTCGAGAAGAGCCGATCGTGTCAGAATCGAAGGTGGACTCCCACGGAGAGGGCAACTGAGCCATGTTCGAACTGATCCTGTGTTCCCTGCTGACGATCGTTCCAGACTATCTCTACCGACGCTATGGCCAAGGAAAGCGGATCGGCCGCGAAATCACACTCTATAGCGTGTGGTACGAGCTGCGCTGGGGCATTTCTGCTTGTCTCCTGCTGACGATTTCGCTGATCACCATGATCTTCTACTTCCATCCATCGACGTCGAATGTCACCGCCATATTCCGCACCGTAACAATTCTGCCGGAAACAGGCGGGCGCGTGGAAGAGGTATATGTCGGGATCAACCAGAAGGTCCAGGCCGGTGATCCGCTGTTCAGGCTCAACAGTGACGCCCAGAAGGCCGCGCTTGATGCGTCCAGGCGCAAGATTGCCGAAGTCGACGCCGCAATGAAAGTGGCTCAGAGCGAGCTCGCAAGCGCCGACGGCGAAATCAAGCAAGCCCAGGGAGACTACCAAACGGCCGTCGACGAATACGAGATGAAGAAGCAGCTCTTGAAGAACGACGCCGTGGCCAGGCGCGAGGTTGAGCGGCTTGAAACCAACATCGATAGTCGAAAGGGTGCGCTCGATTCAGACATCGCCAAAAAGCAGACCTTGCAAACGCAGATCGAAGAACTTCTGCCGGCTCAAAAGGCCAGCGCTGAGGCGGCCGAAAAACAGGCGCAGGTCGATCTCGACAAGACCGTCGTCAGGGCCGGCGTCACCGGGACCGTGCAGCAATTCACGCTGCGTCGCGGCGACGTGGTCAACCCGCTGCTGCGTCCCGCCGGCATCCTGGTCCCAGAAAGTGCGGGCAAAAACGTGCTGATCGCCGGCTTCGGGCAGATCGAGGCGCAGGTGTTGAAGACGGGAATGATCGCCGAGGCGACTTGCATCGGCCGGCCGTTCACCATCATTCCGATGGTTGTAACCGAGGTTCAGGACGTCATCGCCGCAGGTCAATATCGGCCGACGGACCAACTGCTCGACGTCCGGCAGGTATCGCAGCCTGGGACCCTGACCGTCTTCATGGAGCCACTCTTTACCGGCGGCCTCAACGGCGTTCCCCCGGGAAGCAGTTGCATCGCCAACGCCTACACGAATAACCACGACGCGCTTGCCGACAAGAACATCGGCACCTTGCGCTGGATCTTCCTGCATGTCGTGGACACTGTCGGGCTCGTCCACGCGATGATATTACGGCTGCAAGCCCTGTTGCTGCCTGTACAGACCCTTGTCCTGCAGGGCCATTAAGTCTCATCGATCCCATGCCGGAGCGGCAGAAAATCGGCGGTGCTGCTGACCGCCTGCCGCCCGGCGAAGGATGCCAGACGAGGAATCCGTTCGACCTGTAGCTTGGGATGGGCCAACTCCGGCGGGCTTGGAGAGCATTTAAAGAACCGGGCAAGAGCGTAGCCGAATTATCAACCGCAGGAACAAACCGTTAAACGATGCGCCGACAAGGCGGCGCCGGTAGTGCGCACAATCAAACTGTGTGGCCGCGGCAGGAGCGGGCGAGCGAAGGCTCTCGGCACTCCTTTCCTCAGTGGCGGCGAACCTTTTTTAACAAAGACCGTTTCCATCTCACGGACAAGGATCCGCCGATCCGCAGCTCTGTATGGGAGTTTTGAAATGGCAGGCAAGTCACTCGCCGATTTATCCGAAAAGATGCGCAAGATCGACTTTTGCATGATGTCGACGAAGACATCGAGCGGAGTAATCGCAAATCGCCCCATGAGCAACAATGGAGACACCGAGTATGATGGCGATAGCTATTTCTTTTCGTATGACAACACCTCAAAAATCACTGACATCGATCGCGATCCTTGCGTGACGCTCGCCTTTTGCGAAGCGCCCAGCATGCTCGGCAGGCCCGGCATGTTCATCTCGATTGAGGGCAAAGCGTCACTTGTCCGCGATCGCAGCATGTTCGATGACCACTGGGTGAAAGATCTGGAACGCTGGTTTCCACAAGGCGTTGAGACCCCGGGACTTCTTCTGATCAAGGTCCAAGCGGACCGGCTGAAATATTGGGATGGCGAAGACAACGGTGTCATCGAGGCGTGACTGAGACTTAGCTCCGACAGAGGCTTCGCCCTTCGTTAGCGGTTCCCATCTGGAAGAGCGGGCTATTGCATCCACACTCTTTCTACTCGGCACAAGGGAAGAAGAATGGATGACAGAACTGACCTGTTCGACACTTCCGCTCTTCAGTGGCATCGACGCCAGTGCCTAATTCCACCTGTTCGAAATTTCCGGGCACGTTTCCACCGGGGACTTAATGCTTTTGAGCAAATGGACCGCATCTGCGGGTAAGCGTATATTAGGATTGTCGAAACATGGAAAAGACAAAGGTAAAGGCCTAACTCCAATCATGCGGATCCCCGCCGCAGAGGAGTTCTCTTCAGAAGTGCAAGGGGAGGTTCTCGCCCTCTCGTGAACCTCCCTCCTACTTCCACAACATGCAGACCGAGCGCCTGAAACGATCGAGATCCTGCTCATATGGGCATCTGGACGCGCTTGAAACTTTCGGCCATAACGCTAGTTATCGAGACGCAGTGTTCTGCTGTCAGGTCCACACCGTCTGTAGGTCCATGCAAAAAAGCCCGACGACCCCGTCCGTCGGGCTTTGCTTTTTCAATTTTCTCACAGAGGGCGCGTAAGCGACATTTGCAACCTTGAACCACTTCGATCTCGCTACTTTACCACCATACCGTTACTCGGCATCGGCCAAGTGGGCCTGGCACTGTTGCGAAGGTCTCGGCGCGCAGTTCAGTCGAAAGACGGCTAGCGCAGGCGCCGTGGAGAAAATCATGGAGAACGCCGCGACAACTATTCCGGCTGGTTTGGCCGTCCTCGATGGAGCCTATTCCGGATCTCGCGGAGCGGGGGTGGGGCTTACGCAGTCTGCTGACGCGTTGATCGACGCGGCTGCCGAAGATACTGGTCAGCGTAAGGAACTTCTGACGAACGACGTTCCTCCCGGCGCGGGTGGCTAATGGACCGTGTCGATTTCTCCGTCGTGAATGCTGTCCTCAAGACGATCTGTCGCGAGAAAGGAATTGCCAGAGACAGGAAAGCAGTACTTCAGATCGCCACATTGCTGTTGGCACTTTGGAAGCAAGGCGAGCACGAACGAGCCGCGCTGGAACGCGTTGCGCGGGAAAAACTGGCAGAGGCTTCGATCATCCTCCCCGATACAGATACGGAACAATCAAGCCTGGATCAGATCCAGCCATACACGGTCCCCTAGATAGCGGAGGCGGTGATGTGGGCAATCTTGCTTGGCGCAGCTCTTGTCGTCGACGGAACACTCGTCCTTTTCCGGCCAACGCTTGATAGACGGCTGAGTGATCCGCATCGAACGTTGCAGGGTGGCCGCACGCTCGAACCCCGAGGCCAGTATCTCCAAAAAACTGGCCAGCATTGGCACTGATTGCGATTGGGGCGTTCATTCCGGCTTTTGCTGGGTACTGGTGACGGCTTGAACGCGTCGTGCGGCGGCAGCATGCTCCGGAAGCTGTACTTGACGCTTCTCCGCAAAGGTTTACATTCAACCCATCATGTCTCTGACGGCTGACCACGGATGTACTGGCAGTTGTTGTTGAGACAGATTACGAGAGGTCGGCGCCGAGGGAGGTGCCGGCCTTTTGTTTGCACGCCTGACACGGCCTTATGGACGCTAAAGGCGCCCGAGCTCCTGATTTGCCAATGACAACCAGTATTTGACGCCGTAAATGATTGCTCTATCGTCGAAATTGTATGCAGGGTGATGAAGGTAGGCACTGTCTCCATTCCCGACCAGAATGATGGCGCCCGGGCGTTGCTCAAGCATGTATGCGAAGTCTTCAGCCCCCATCGATGGCGCATAGGCCGTCTCGACACGACCCGCTCCCACGACGTTGGCGGCAGCCGACACGGCCACACAGGTCTTCTCCTCGTCGTTGACGGTAACCGGATATCCTGGAATCCAGGTGATCTCTGCCTCCGTTTCGAAGAGCTTGGCTGCCATCCCCACGATATCGCGGAAGCGTTGCTCGACTGCCTTGCGCGTTTCAGGCTGCATTGTTCGAATTGTACCGCCTATCTTAACCGATGCAGGAATCACGTTAAGAGCCTGGTCGTTGCCTCCGTTCATGAAGGTGACCGACACGACAACCGGATCGAAGGGATCGGTAAACCGGGACGCAATCGACTGCAGCGCGGTGATCATATGCGCACTTACCAATACCGGGTCCCGGGTGAGGTTCGGGGATGCCGCATGCCCACCCTTGCCATTGATCGTCACCAGGAACCGGTCGGCGCCTGCCATGAAAGGACCGCTGCGTATGGCGAATGAACCAACATCGACGCCTGGCTCATTATGCATACCGTAGACTTCTTCGATCCCGAAGCGCTCCAGGAGACCTTCCTCAATCATGACGCGGGCACCGCCACCGCCTTCCTCGGCGGGCTGGAAGATCAACACGATCGCACCTGGAAAATCGCGGCTTGCGGCCAGGCACTTCGCCGCAGCAAGCAGCATTGCAGTGTGGCCGTCATGACCGCACGCATGCATGCGGTTCGGCACTTTTGATGCGTAAGGCAGATTGGTTTGCTCCGACATGGGAAGAGCATCCATGTCGCAGCGAAAGCCAAGCATTTTACCGGGACCTCTTGAGCCGTTGATGACGGCCACGACACCCGACTTCGCGATCCCCGTGACAACCTCATCGCAACCGAACTCATGTAGTTTCTCTGCAACGAAGGCCGCCGTCTCAGGCAGATCGAAAAGCAGTTCCGGGTTTTGATGTATATGTCGGCGCCAAGTCTTTGCCTCTTCGGCGACAGCTTCGATGTCCAGTTTCACGTTCGGCTTCCTTCGTGATTTCCCCGGCGTTCTGTCACAGGAGTCGCTCGCATTTCAAGCGACAAGCCGCGGCTCTCTGTATTGCTTAGCTGGCAAGGGCGAGCCATTGCGTCGAGAGAGGGTGCCTCCTCCACGCCCATGCGACTGAAGCCTCGACGCCGGACGCACTGATCGGAACGTCTCGGGGAAACCCCGCAAATTGACCGCTAACTAGCCACCTTCCAATTGATCACGGTGACATCGGAATCTGTCGAAAGACAGGGATGAGCGGGTTGGAGTTGCTTGACCAGTGTATTGACGTTGGAAAAGCCACTTTGGCTGAGCTCGTCCGAACTCAGTGCCGAGATCGATTTTCTCTGGACGGAAACGACGTGCACCGGGGTCGTTGGCCAACATCCACTCGCAGATCTGATCTCGAGAGGCCCCGGCTTAACCGTGCAGTATCCAACGCGAACCGCAATCGTCTTGGTGCCGTTTTCAACGGACGCCATGTGATTGTCCGCGACAATCATGTTTTGCATCATGCCTCCGATTATCTCTACCTCGGACCAAAGCCAGGGAACGCAGACCTGACGGGAGATGCAAAATAAGCAAACAGGAATGTGAGGCAAACGCAAAAGCCGAATAGCTGCTATGCGCGCCTCCAGATTGACTATTGGAACGTGCCGGGAAACTCCTGCCGCCTGTCTTTTGCCGCCGATACACTCGGTCAGGCAGCGACGTCGCCCCAGGCTCTGGCGCCATCCCATCGCTCGATGAACGTGGACAGTTCGGGCGCTGTCACGGGTTTGCTGAAATAGTAACCTTGGACCTGGTCGCAACCCTCTTGCCTCAGGAATTCCGCTTGCTCCGGTGTCTCGACGCCTTCGGCTGTTGTAACCATGTTCAAGCTCTGCCCCAGGCCGATCACGGATTTCACAATGGCCCCGGACTTGTCCTTGCTGTCCATGTCGCCGATGAAGGATTTGTCTATCTTGATCTTGTCGAACGGAAACGAATTCAGATAGCCCAGTGACGAATAACCGGTTCCAAAATCGTCCATGGCGATCTTCACGCCAAGGTTCTTCAGACCGTTCAGGATCTCGAGTGCAGCCGACGCATCATTGATCAGCACGCTTTCTGTGATTTCAAGTTCGAGCCGTTCAGGCGCCAAACCGGTCCGCACTAGAACCTGGCGGACGGTTTCAACCAACTCCCTGTTTCGGAACTGGACCGGGGAGAGATTGACCGCAACTCGAAGGTTTTGCCAATCGAGCACCTGGCGGCAGGCCGTCTCGAGCACCCACTCGCCGATCGAAACGATGAGGCCAGTCTCTTCGGCCAATGGTATGAAATCGGCAGGCGATACCAAGCCGCGTGCTGGATGACGCCACCTTACGAGCGCCTCCACGGCAGCGACTTGACGCTTCCCGAGATCGATCAGCGGCTGATAGTGCACTTCCAGCTCGTCCTTTAGAACCGCCTGTCTGAGGTCGTATTCTAGTGCCTTGCGCTGCTGGAGTTCGGCGTCCATTTGCGCTTCGAATATCCGGTAGGTTGCACGCCCGCTCTGCTTGGCTCTGTAAAGAGCAATGTCGGCATTCTTCAACAGGCGCTCGGGATCGGTCTCTGTGGCGTCTGCAATGGCGATGCCGATGCTGACACCAACGTGCAGATCCTGCCCTTCGATCGTAAAGGGTGCGCGCACCACGTCGATCAGCTTTCGGCTAAGCTCCTCTGCTTCAAGGGGTTGAGCAACGCCCATTTGAATGATTGCAAACTCGTCGCCACCGAGACGGGTGACGGTATCGTGCTTGCGCACGCATCCGAGCAGACGGTTCGACAACTGCTGGAGAAGCAGGTCCCCTGCCCCATGTCCGAGCGTATCATTCACTTCCTTGAAGTGATCGAGGTCGAGACAGATGATTGCCACGCGTGCGCTCTGTTCCGCGGTCGCGGCCAGTGCGATGTTCAGCCGTTCGCGAAAGAGCGCTCGGTTGGGTAGACCCGTGAGTGCGTCATGATGGGCAAGATGGCTGGCTCGCTCCTGTGCTTCCACCTCCTCGGTGATATCAGTCGCCGTTCCTCTAAAACCCAGGAACTCCCCTGACGAAGCAACGATCGGGCGCCCCGCCAGCCGGCAAATGCGCCCATTGCCGTTGGCGTCCCGATAAGCACAACGCAGATCCCGGAAGGCGCGCTGATCGCTGCTACCTGCCATCAGTTGCCTCCAGCCATCTGCATCCGTATCACGCGAGAAGAATTGTTCGAACGTCTTGCCGAGAATGGCTTGTGGCGAAAGTCCCGTGACGTCGCTGAAGCGCGTCGAGAAGTAGACCAGTCGGAGATCATTATCGCTCTCCCAAATCCAGTCGGAGGAAGCTTCAGCAACATCCTTGAACCTGGTTTCACTCTCTTTGAGCGTCTGTGCATATGCTTCGACAGTTTTCGCGGAGGCCTCCAGAGCCGAGGTCGAACGGCGAGCATTTCTGACCACCAGAACGGCAAATGCCGCGAGCACGACAAGGGCGATGCCGAGCGGTGGCAAGATGAAGCGAAGGAGCTGCTCGCCAGGTTTCGGCGGAGACCAGGAGATCGTTCCGAGGAAAACGCGATCCTGAGTCAGGAGTGGGATCGAGGCCTCGGCATCGTCCACTCGATCAAGCGAGATTTTCAAATCGGACAGCAAGTAGTCGCGCCCCATCCGATCGAGAAACTTCTGGTCCAGTCGTTCGGCGAAAACCAACATGGTGAGGTCTCTTGGCTTTACGTTCGAACGGTCAATGGAGGGCGGAAGTATTCCATTTGCCGCCACCACATAGATATCGCTCCCGGACTTGATCAAGCTTGTCGTTGGGTCGGCCTGAATGGAGGCGACATTCAGAAGATCCCGAAGTCCGCGTGGCATCACTTTCAGCGCGTCGACGTCCTTCGGCTCTCCATCGATCAGCCCATAGATCGTGCGGTTGCCTGGAGCGACGGCGAATACCAGTTCGTAGCCGAGGTCCTTGTAAATGTTCGGACCGATATTCCCGTCCGTCGCGGCCCAGGCAATGTTGCCGCTCCTGCTGACGTTTTCGTAGACATCCTGACGAATGGTATAGTTGCGCAGATCCCGTCCGACCTCTCGGGCCTTTACTTGGAGTGCGGTTGTCGCAAGTCTCGTGGACGCTTCGACTTCCAGCTTGTTTTGTTGGCGTGCCGACAAGACAAGGACGACGGTTACGACCAAGATTGCGACAACCATGACTGCTGCCATGGGATAGACGATCCGTCGAATGAAATCTCGACCGGAAAAATTAGCCACATCATTGCCCAGACCATGCATGTTATCCTCGCTCAGGTTGAGCGACACGCTACGGCACAAGTACAAATGACGGGTTAAAAATAGTTATGCTTTTTCAGTACCGCAGTTGCCCGCTATATGTCTGAACGATGCTAAATGTAGAAGGGAGTGCCCGCGTATCCGAACGCTTGAAACCAAGTACAGCATTCAAGCTACAGCGAACTTAGTTGCAAAGTGCTGCACGCGCGGACCGGCCCACTGGAGCTTGTGGGACAAGACCGGGCCGATAGGGGATAGTTGGGTTGCGACAGTAACGTCCGCGTTGAACCAACCTATTCGCACGGGCGACCTTGTAACCAGCGACGATCGCCGGCCAAGTTCGGCTGTCACGTTCCGGGTCAACCCTCGGATTTGACGCGTTTTTGCTGACGTGGGATCCGTAAGTCGCGCCTATCGATCGCGGCAACCGGACATCGAGCGCAACTCGTCTGTGCATGTTGCGCTTGATGACGTTCAGGCACCGGATCCTTGCTTAACATCATAGCGTTTCGAACAGCGTCAATGAGCTTTTCGAGACCGCTGGATCCAACCGCGCAGTTCTTAGCCGCTACAAGCCAGGCCCTCGTTGAAGAGGCTGCGCGCTCGAACGGCGAGCGTGCGATATCGCTAAAATTTCAGTCTGGCGCCTGCGAGCACAGCATAACTGTCTTGGACACTTGCGACTTCGTCGTCGTACGAATAAGTGCGTGCACCGACAAAAAGTTCGGTCTGCCAATAATCGAGATTCTGTACGACTTGCACACCGTAGGAATCGCTATCCGTTCCCTTGCCCTTGATGTCCCGACCAAAATAGGCGTCGACGGAGAAGGCTGTCTTGCCGACTTCAAATATATCCGTCTGGTAACCAACCTTGGCATAGCCGTAGTGTCCATCGATGGACTCCTTGTCCGAGTAGCCGGCTGCAAGGGTAAGGCTCAGGCCCGTTGGTTGATGTAACAGTGAAACCGAGGCGTCGTAGATCGAATTGCCATCGCCCGGCCTCGAAAACGCCAATGCGCCGCTGATTTTGACGTCCTCGATCGTTTGGTCGTAGCGCAACGCAATGTCCCACACGGCGACGTCAGACGGCTCAGGTACGGCTTGCGTCCCAAAGGACGACGACACGCTGAATCCGCCGTAGGATGGGGTGTCGTAGCGGAATCGCAATTTTCGACCGAGACCATCGTAGTTTGTGAAGGCGTCTTTGACGCGTATTGAAGAGAGCGTTCCATCATCAAACCTGAGGAACGGTCCGCCGGCCATGTCCGAGATAAGCGAATAGCCGACGACCGAGGTGCCGGACAAATCGACTTCGGCGCTGCCATCAGACGCCATGCTACCCTGGCCGAACCAGAACTTCCCGTATTCCTTCGACTCCATATAGACTTCTGCTTTTCGCAGAAGCTGTGCCTCCCAATCGTAGTCGCCCTTGTTGAGCTGATTGACGTTCGTTGTCGAATAGGGCGTCCATTCCCATTCGAGATTTCCGCCCACCGACCAGTTGTTCTCCATCTTGGAGTAAAAGCGAAAGCCGGCGCGTGTCGAAGAGTTGCCGTTGTCGACGGGGAAGTAATTGTCAGTCGAACCGCCGTCGTCGTAAACCAGCAAGCCTTTGTTGATCTGGCCGTAAAATTCCAGGTAGGCGGTGTCATCCCCGAGCCGCAGTTTCGGAATCCAACGCTCATCCGCCTTGCTAGTCTCAGAGGGTTTCTGAGCCGGTTTCGCGACCTCCTGCCCTACCGCGATCCCGGCCGGCAGACACAATGCGAGGAGAGAGTAGATTGGCGCATGCACGGCACTGTATTTAACTCGTCGCATCACGTGTCCCCCGGGGCGTTCCTTCAGCATGGGATAAGTGTCAACGTTGCACGCGAGGGACGCCAAATGCCAATCTACTGATTCGTCTTCCACATCGCAATCACGCCGTAGCTGTCGGGCTCGACTTTCCCATTTCGATCCACCTGAGCGAAGAACGCAGGAAGACACAAGCCATTTCCGGTATGATACCGTAAACTACGATGCCTCTATCAGTTGTGGGTCCGCGCTATGCGAATCCTGTGACCGGCGCGACGGCGGGAAGGATATCCCGCCAGCGATTTCAGGCATGCGACTGGGACAGGCGGCAGCGCCGCATCCACCGAGGATGCAGAGCAATGCATTTTTATTCTTGTCGGCCACGAAAAATCTGTTTTACATGAGCGCCTCGCTGCTTGGCTTTCGGGGGATGCCGATGAGGTGGACGCGCAGGGATATTCTGCTTGGCGGTTTGGCTTCGGTCGGAACCTTAGCGGCGGTCGAGAAGCCGACTTTAGCTGCGGCCGCTTCATATTTTTCCGGAACCAGTATCGACAACGGTGTGACGTTCCGAAGCACGAACTTTGCCAAGATCGACAGGAAGTGGCACCGCCAGGTTGTCAAATATTTTAGCAGCGAGCCGATTGGTACGGTTGTTGTCGATACGACGCATCATTTTCTCTACCTGATCATGGAGAACAAGACGGCCATTCGTTATGGCGTCGGTGTCGGCCGCGAGGGCTTCAAATGGTACGGCCGAGCCACGATCGACCAGAAGGCGCTTTGGCCGCGCTGGACCCCGCCGCCGGAGATGCGTCAACGCCACCCCGAGCTGCCCGAGTCGGTAGATGGAGGTTCACCGAAGAACCCACTTGGGCCGCGCGCGATGTATTTGCTTCGCGACGGCGTCGATACCGGCTATCGTTTCCACGGTACTCTGGAGCCAGGCAGTATCGGCAAGGATGCCTCCAGCGGCTGCATTCGCATGTTCAACGAAGATGCAATCGATCTTTATCAGCGGTGCCCCATCGGCACCGCGGTACAAGTCCTGCCCCACATTGCCGATCAAGCTCAAAATGCCGCGCAGACGAACCAAGCGGTTCCGGTCGAATGAGGAATATCACCCTGATGTCTGTTTTAACCGGATGTTCTAGGCCTCTCGTCGCTGCGGCCATGCTCTTGACGCTTGTCGCCTGCAGCACCACCGATATCGCCGAGGTGGAGGAGCCTGCCGTGGCGCCGATGACCGGACAGACCAACGACCCGGCGCCCGGCTTCGAGAACGTCGCGGCCGGAAGCGAACAGGACTTCATTTTGAATGTCGGCCGACGGACCTATTTTACGCAGGACTCGGCCACGCTTGATACCGTCGCCAAGGCAACGTTGGATAAGCAGGCAACCTGGCTCAACAGCAACCCGCAATGGCTGGTCAAGCTGCAGGGATTTGCCGACGATTCCGGATCTGGTTCAGCAATGACGACACTTTCACAGCGACGCGCCGATGCAGTGATGGCCTATCTGGTTTCGAAGGGCGTGGACGCCAACCGCGTATGGGCCAAGGGCTACGGCAACGATCGCGAAGTCCGCGACTGCACGAGCCGCTCGTGCAAGGTGCAAAACCGGCGCGTTGTATCCAATCTTCGTACTCAGCGCGACTCGGTCTGACCGCAGTATCGCGCCCAGTTCGCATTGGCCGCGGCACGCGTGAAGGCCGTTGACACGCCGCTATGGGCTGGTCATGGATAAATGGCTGAACCTATGCAACTTCACCATCGCCCGTTTCGGCAAGGGATCCTATTTATCTGCGGCAGAGCTGGTAGACATGGCGATTCTTGGTAAGATCACACATGTTACGACCTACAGGTATGCCAAGCCTGTTACCTTCGGCACGCACCGAGCAATATTTTTGCCGCGACGTGGCGCCTGGGCGCGTCTGCTCGGTTGGTCGGCGAGAACGAGCATTCCCTCAAAGATTCATTGGATCAGCGATCCCCGTTCCAACACTGTGACCGTGATGGAGTTCAGCGAGGCCGGAGCCGAACTGACGTTTACGTTTGAGGTTCAAGGTGTCTTTTTCGGAGTAAAGGGAGTAGAGGCGTTCCCTTTGGAACCGCGCGCCGACGAAATCCCGGTGCAATATACCCCCGACGAATGGACCGATCTCGCTGGTTATTTGCGTCCGCATACTGAAGATCCTGATGGAAGCGTAGCCGCCTGGACCAAGCGCTTCGTCGCGCGCGACCAGGACCAAACCATCGATGTGTTGCGTCGGATGCTGAACACTTTCCAGGATGACTTTACCTACTGTGCGAGAGAAACAGAAGGAACCCAGTCACCTGGCGAAACCCTTCGCACCAAATCAGGATCATGCCGTGACTATGCCTGGTTGATGATAGAGGCATTGCGCCGGCTCGCGATCGCCTCCCGCTTTGTATCAGGTTACTTGTACGACGCGGCGTTGGACGGCGGCGCGGTCGGAACAACGGGCGCCGGCGCTACACATGCCTGGCTGCAGGTATTTCTCCCCGGTGCAGGATGGCTAGATTACGACCCGACGAACCAGATCACCGCGGGTTTCAATCTGATCCCGGTGGCAGTCGCCCGACATCCAGCTCAGGCAATACCGTTGGAAGGATCATGGTTTGGGGAAGCCAAAGACTATCTGGGCATGACGGTCGACGTCGCCGTCAATAAGATTGGTGAGATCCCGGATTTGTCGGAAGTCAGGGACTAGTTCGATCCATGCGCATTGTCCCGTTGTAATTCGGGGTAGCCTGCGACGGCAACCACGTGTCGCTCGACGGAAAAGCGGTCAGCTTGGCAATACACGTTCCTTGGATCTGCGCCATGGCGCAGCAGAAGACCGTCACAGGTGCGATTGTCTAACTTCGCAGAAGAATACCCTGTTCGGCCCTAATCAAACAACATGACACCATCGAGCAGCCACAGCTCGTGAAAATTTCGTTTTATCGGCGCATCTCTGATTTGCCGTAACAACTCGCCTGCGACTGCCGCTGTTGGTGTGATCAGGACGAGATCGTCAGAGCGACGCCGAGCAGAACGGGCAAAGTTCGTTGCCATACGACCGGGGGGCGCGGCAATCGTTGGCGTGCGTAAGATTTCCTAGGGCAGGCCTCAACCGTCATTCCACGTTCGACGTTACCCTGCCGCCTGAGCCGCGCGTACTGAGGTCGAAAGGTCACAGTCATACACGGCGCAAAACGCTTTCGCTCCAAAGGGTTATTTCCAAGCTTCACAATCAGGTCGACCTGTACAATGATGAAGCCACTGCTGGGGATCCCTTAACGCGTATGCCGGAGAAGCGCAGTATGACGAAATGGAATGCATCATCGAAGTACCGTCGCATATCTTTTCCTTCTCCCCGCAAACAATCTCTTCCCCCCCTAGTCGGCATCCTTAGTTTCTTCATCACTCTGCCGGCGTTCGCGGATTGCGATCCGGCAATCCCCACTTCCGGTCAGACGGTGACCTGCACGGGCAATCCGTCCGGCTACAGCAGCACCGCCAGCCTCGGCACGCTCACGGTCGATATCCTCAACAATACCAACTTCAACGGTCCGCTCACCCTTTCCAATATCGGCACTCTTGGCGTGACCAACGCGGGAAACCTGCAGAGCGTCACGCTCAACAACAACGGTTTCATCACCTTCGTAAATTCGCGGATCATCAATAACGGTCTGGTGATCACCGGCAATGGCACCTACTCGGTGACCAACAACGCCAACGCATTCATCAACGAAGCCTTTTCGTTCACGGGCAACAGCAACAACACGATCACCAACAACGGCACACTGAACCAGGGCATCACGGTCAACGGCGACGGCACGACGACGATCCTGAACAGTGCAGGCGCCTACATCAACAATGGAGTCTTCATCAACGGAGCAAGCCAGACCCGCATCGACAACTACGGCACCATCCAGAGCAATACGCTGCTCGGCACCGGTAACGACACCATCGTCAATTACAATCCGGGGGTACTCAATGGCACGGTCGATCAGGGCGCCGGCAATGATCTCTTTCAAATGCTGGGCGGCCGGGTGAACACATCGGTTAACCAATCCGCAGGCACAGACCGCTTCGAGTTGTCGGGCGGCGTAGTCACGGGCTTTCTCAATGCCGGAGCCAACAACGATTCGATGCTATGGACCGGCGGCCTGATTGGCGGCATCGACATGGGCGACGCGAACGATGTGGCGGTGTTCCAGGGGCTCACCGATACCCAGTTGAAGACGATCCAGATCAATGGCGGCCAGGGTAACGATACGCTGACCTGGCAGGGTACTCAGGGCAGCAACCCGAATCGATTGATCAACTGGGAACTGATCTCGCTCGAGCAGGGCTCAACTCTCAAGATGAACAACAATCTTGTCCTCGGCGATAGCGGTACCGGCAGCGGCGCACTGAGGATCGACTCGACCAGCGTGCTGAACGGCAGCGGCTTCCAGTCTACGATTTCGCCAGCAACCGCAGGCGGACTTGTGACTGTAACCAACGCCGGTGTGATCGACCTCACAACCGGTTCGAACTCCACCTCGGACTCGCTGAAGATTGTCGGCAACTACGTCGGCAATTCTGGTCAGTTGTGGCTTCAGAGCATTCTCGGCAACGACAGCTCGCCGGCAGACAAGCTCGTGATCGATTCAGGAACGGCGTCTGGATTGACGGGAATTGTCGCAACGAATGTCGGCGGCGCCGGTGACGAGACAGATCGAGGGATCTTGGTTGTCGAGGCGATCAATGGGGCCACGACCGCGAACGGATCATTCTTTCTAAGTCGCCGCGTCAGCGCGGGGATCTACGAATATCTGCTGTACAAGGGCTCGTCCGTGCCGGGCACGGAAAACAACTGGTATCTGCGCAGCGAGTCGGGTGACAACGGTGGCAACGGCGGTGGTGGCGACAACGGCGGTGGCGACAACGGTGGGAACGGTGGCGACGGTGGCGACGGTGGCGACGAACTTGACGGAGATGGCGGCGATCCGGGAACCTTCGATCCCGGTCCGACGATCCGACCCGAAGTTCCGATCATGACGGTCGTTCCAGCAGTGTCACGCGGCCTACTGAGGACGACGCTCGGCACCTTCCACGAGCGCCACGGAGAGCAGGATTGGATGGCCCGTGAGCAGGCTGGCAACGCAGTCTGGACGCGCGTTTTCGGCGAGAGCTACGATCAGGATCTAACCCGCCTACTCGACGAAACGTACGATGGGCAGGCCTTTGGCTTCGAAATTGGGGCGCCGTTCTACGAGCGCGAGGGCAAGGGCGTGCTGGATACGTTCGGCGTCTTTGCCGGCTATTCTCGTGCGTGGGGCGACATCACGGCGGACGCGCTCAATCTCAACAGCATCCACGTCGGCGATCTTTCGATCGACAGCTATAGCATTGCCGCTTATTGGACCCGAACCTGGGACAATGGTAGCTACATCGACGGCGTCCTGATGAATTCATGGCTGGATACCGACACCCACTCGATAGGCGCGTATGACAGCAGCTTCAACGGCGATGCAGTGACAGCGTCACTGGAAACGGGGACCAGGTTCAAAGCCACCGATCACTGGGATATCGAGCCGCAAGCGCAAATCATCTGGCAGTACCTGAATTTCGACCAGGCCCACGATCCGGGCGGCACAATCAACTATGACGACAACGACGCCTTTACCGGTCGGCTCGGCGTGCGCCTGCAGGGCAGTTACGACTACGATGGCAAGCCGGTCTCGCCTTTCTTGCTCGCCAACCTCTGGCACGAGTTCGAAACGACCGATGTCGTGACGTTCAACACAATCCCGGTCGATGCCACTCGCAAGGCGACAATGCTGGAACTGGGCGGGGGTGCGACGGCGGATCTCTCCGAGAACGTGCGGGTCTATGCCAATGCATCCTATTATTTCAACCTTGGGGGCGAAGACTTCAGCGCAGTTTCCGGGCGCGTCGGGTTGCGGATCGTCTGGTAGCGGCTGATCAGCATGACACGACTGGATGAAATTTCCCGGGTTGCCGCGCAAGCTGCCGTGGATGCCACTGTGCGCCAGTAAACGGGCGAGCGGCAACAATTTCGCTTCCGGCCAGACCGGACACCTTGCGTTGACCCGTCGAGAGGGAAGGAACGGACAAACTTGGCTCATGTCCCGCCACGCTGCGGCGTCAGGTGTATCTCGATCAGATCGCAGATGCGTCGCCGATCAACCTAGCGGGGATAGCCTGCCCGAGTACCCGACAGACGCCTGTGATACATATGTGTCGAGGCATTAGGAAAGGACCCGATCCTTATCCTGCCCGATGCGCTGCGTCGGCCTGAAGACCAGGCTATCATCTCGAAAACGCGTTCGGTGGCGGGACGAAAGCTCCGCAAGCCGATCGCGCTCCAACGGCCGGCTGACTTTGCAAAGTGCGATGCGGCAGCATATTGTTGCAATGCATCAATCGTGTTTAAATCCAGCTCCGGACAAGGAGGTGGCCTTGAACCAGTCAGCAACCGGGAAAGAAGATTCGCACAGGATTCTCGTGGTAGAGGCAGACGCAATCCTGCGCACGGCGATGGTTGCAGCTATCGGGGCCGCGGGCTTTCGCGCGATTGAAGCTGAAACTGGCGACGGCGCCTTGCGATGTCTCGATCACCACGGTGATATCGCACTGGTGTTCACCGCGATCAACATTCCTGGCAATGTGGACGGTGTCGCCTTGGCAGTTCAAATTCACCGTCACCGGCCGGACATTGCGATCGTCATCACATCAGGGATCGTCAGCCTCAGGCAATCGAGCCTTCCTCGCCGCTGTCGTTTCCTGAAGAAACCCTACCGCCTGGATGATGCCATCGTCTGCTTCAGGCTGCTGTTGGAACTGGACAGAGAGATCCCAGACTTTGGGCTTCAGTCGCGTCATGCTGACATCATTGGCGTAGGAACGAATTGACTTCCAATGGCCCATTGGCGGGGCCGACGCCGTGTTTGGGCTGCCTACTGAAATGCCTTGCCTTGGTCCCACCGCATCGATCTTGACTGCAGCCTTGATCCATTCCCGACTGAAGCCGTGAAGCGGACCTCTCGTTTGTCAAACTCGCTTCACGATCGCCCACTAGGACGAAGCCAGAGGTGACATTTGATGACCAAGCCGTGGACTTACAGTCGTGGACCGATTGCGGCCAACGAGTCCGATCTTACCAAGGCAGGAGAAATCAACGCGCTGCTGCGCCAGCCCATTGATGTTTTGCCCGCGACGATCGGCGATCCGATTAAACCGTTTGCAGTTGGTCTCTGGAACGAAGTCCGTCTACTGTTGAAGCCGGATATCTCCGTAACGACGCTTAGGAAAGCGACCGGAGCCTACATCCACTCGAAGCGATATTTCTTTGCGACTGCGCAACCGGACTCAATGCGTTTTGATCTCCAGGGCAAGCCGATCGAACCTGTCTCCACTGCAGATCGTCTGTCCGCTCAGGCACGCTATCAGCGTATCAAACGATGCGATTTGCAGCTCGACCCTGACGCAGACATCGCTCCCTCTCTCCCCTCGAAGGTAGACCGTATCCGTGCCGGTTTGCTCGCCAGGCGGCCAACTTAGCCACTGTATCGGTGAAGCTCCGCTCTTGCAGCATCGAACCGACCTTGATGAGTAAGGKGGGCAAAATCGGTGGCAGCACGTTTGTCGTTGAAGACGACGGTGATTGTAGGGATGTACTGCCTCCGAACTAATCGGAGGGAAACATGTTTGCAACTGCGGCTACATGACAGACACGGCAGCAAGTCGTCGAGGCGCGGCGCGTCGGATGCATGAGCATTCGCCTGCTCACCTAGTGCTTCTTGATTAATTGCGGGACATCGCAAAACGCTCTATTTTCCCTTGCAGGGTGCCTCGACGAGACGGGACTGGGCATGCCAGGCCGGACCGCTTCGGTTTCCGCACCAATCCCAGATGCTGTTCGACGATACGATCAGGAGGAGAGGTACGATGGGCGAAACGACGCCGGACAACATCATGCAGCTCGGCATGGGGTTCTGGGCCTCCAAGGCCATGCTCAGCGCGGTCGAGCTCGGCGTCTTCACCGCGCTCGCGGCCGGCCCGGCCAACCTCAGCGACCTGCAGGCCAGGCTGCAACTGCATCCCCGCGCGGCCCGCGACTTCTTCGACACCCTGGTGGCCCTGAAGCTGCTCGAACGCGAGGATGGCCGCTATCGCAATGCCCCTGATACAGACCTCTTCCTCGACAAAGGCAAGCCCTCCTATATTGGCGGCATCCTCGAAATGGCCAATACCCGGCTCTACGGTTTCTGGGGCTCGCTGACCGAAGCCCTGCGCACCGGAGAGCCGCAGAATGAAGCCAAGCACAGCGAAGACTTCTTCGCCGCGATCTATGCGGAGCCGGCGCGGCTGCGCGGTTTCCTCGAAGCGATGAGCGGGATCAGCGCCGGTGCGGCGCAGGCGATCGCCGCCCGGTTCGACTGGTCGAAATACACGACCTTCGTCGATGTGGGCGCGGCGCAGGGCATGGTGCCGGTGGTGATCGCGCAAGCGCATCCGCATCTTCAGGCCATCGGCTTCGACCTGCCCGCCGTACAGCCGATATTCGACGAGTTCGTCGCCCGACAGGGTCTCGCTGACCGTATCCGCTTCCAAAGCGGCAACTTCTTTGACGGCCCGATGCCGAATGCGGATGTGATTTTGATGGGGCACATCCTGCACGACTGGGATCTTGCCGAGAAGAAGATGCTCTTGGAAAAGGCCTTTGCCGCGCTGCCGAACGGCGGGGCCGTGATCGTCTACGATGCCGTCATCGATGACGAGCGCCGCTTGAACGCTTTCGGCCTTCTGATGAGCCTGAACATGCTGATCGAGACCCCCGGCGGGTTCGACTACACCGGCGGCGACTGCCAGGCATGGATGCACGACGCCGGTTTCGTGGCGACGCGCGTCGAGCCGTTGCTGGGGCCGGACTCGATGGTGATAGGCTTCAAGCCTGACTGAGCGCAAACCGCGACCGCGGCCGGTGGCCCGCAAGATCGACCAAAGATGTCGATCGCCTGGCGTGCCGGGGGGCAAAATCGGTGGCAGCAGTTTCGGTGAGCGAGCATAGAAGTGTGCATAACCCGGCGCTTTGAGTCTAGATCGATAGCCCGGGGATTCTCCTGCAGGGGCAAATGCATCGCCTCGAACGCCCATCTAGAGGCGTGATAGAATCCGATGATCGGGCTTGCGACGAGGCCTGCCACACTGGAAACGCCGATGATATGGCCGCTCCCCTGCTTGCGCAGCAATGGCAGAGCTGCCTGGATCACGCGTAGCGTGCCGAAGAAGCTGGTTTCAAATTCCGCCTTGATGTCGGCTTCCGCCGTTTCCTCGACTGCACCCACAAGCGCATAGCCGGCATTGTTCAAGACGATGCCCAATCTGCCGAAATGGCCATCCGCGCGGTCGATCGCGCTGCGAACCTGATCGGAGTCGGTTACATCTAGGGCGAGCGGCAGAGCCGCGTCGCCATACCGAATGGCGAGATCGGCGATACTTTCGAGCGAGCGTGCCGTGGCAGCGACTTTGTCGCCGCGGTAGAGGGCAGCTTCCGCCCAGATGCGACCGAAACCGCGGGAGGCGCCGGTGATGAACCACACTTTGCTAGACATTCTGATCTCCTTGAATTGATTGCTTGCTTCAGATGCCTCCGGCATTTTTTAGTACCAGCGAGGGCGTGCCGGCGCAGTCACCGACGGCGCCAATCGGATTGCGGGAGGCGCCAAAGGGTTTTTACTGTTCAATACTGGAGGATGGTTTCGCCGTTCGCTGCGAGCGAGTGGAGCGTGTCCACTTCCGTCTGTATCAATGCAATGAAAGGATCGCTGGCGCGTCCCGCCCGTTCAATTCGCGCCATTGCAGCGGTGTCAGCCCTTCCCAGTCGCGAAACGCACGATAGAAGGAGCTGCGGTCCTGATAGCCCAGCAGACATGCAACCTCGTCAATGTCGGTGGCCGGATTGGACAGGAGCTGGCGTCCGAGGTCCTGGCGCGCTTCCGACAGCAGCTCACGGAATGTCTTGCCCTCGTCGGTGATGCGGCGCTGGAGTGTTCTTTCGCTCATGTTGAGGTCCTGGGCGACCTGCGACAGCTCGGGCCGTCCACTTGCCAGGCTTCGTTTCAGCACGACCTTGACCTGGTCGCCGATGGAACTGCGGGTCTGCAGTTCACCCATAGCAGCGGCAAGCGCAGGCGTCAGAATATCCAGGAGTTCGGGGTTGTGCCCCGGAAACGGCCGGTCGAGATCGGAGGATTTCAGAACAAGTTTGTTTCGGGTAGCACCGTACTTGATCGGACATCCGAAGAAGGCTTGATGGAGATCGCTCTTCGGCCCCGCACTCATGAACTCGACGCGAAGAGGCGCTAGCGGCTGCCCGGTCCCGCGACGGCCGAGCTCAACCAAGAAAGCAAAGGCGACGTCGGTGGCGATACCCGGTTCCGGCTCGCTGGCGTATATCCAGTCGCTGGTGATCGAGACTTCGCCTTTCTCTTCGTTAAAACTTAACTGCTCGGGGGTGCAGAGCCGTTTAAAGCGCGCGACACGGTAGAGACCATCGCGATAATCCCTGGCATGAAAGGCCGCCAGGGTGGACGGTGGATGGACGGTTGTATCGGCTTCGCGGACCAGCCGAAGCCCAAGGGCAGGCTCCGGCGCCAGTTCCTCGAGCGCCCGGAAAATCGCGAAATACTGCGCCGTCGTCACCATGCCATTTTCGCTAAGGTGCAGCGTGGCGGGAAGCCGGGCCTGACGCAGAACCGCGGATGGCGGCAGGCCGATCCTTTCGACCGCACGCCAGAACGCCAGGGGAACCTTGCATTTATCCGCCGGTATTGCCGTCATCCGGGTTGGCCTTTTCGCAGTACTCATAAAGGATGCCGGGTTCGATTGCCCGAAATTCTATCGCATCTGGCTCATGATGATACGATCGAACATACGGTCACCAAGCCATTTGCGGATAGCGATCATCGGTTTCGCGTATTTGCCGGCAACATAGCGCGTACGTGGCCTTCTTTCGCTGACGGCCGTGGAGACGACATCAGCGATCACCTTCGGATCCGTGCCGCGACCATGACCATAAGTCGCCTTGGTAGTCTTGGCGACGGCCTGCGAGACCTTGGCATAGGCGCCGGCGCCCGAGCGCTTGACCAGGCCGTCGGCAACCACATCGCCGAAGCCGGTCTCGATCAGACCCGGCTCCACGATCACCACATTGATGCCGAAGGGTGCCAGTTCCAGCCGCAGACTGTCCGACCAGCCTTCGAGGGCATGCTTGGTGGCATGATACCAGGCGCCGAGCAACGTATAGATCTTGCCGCCCATCGAGGTGATGTTGACAATGGTGCCCGCCCCCCTTTGGCGCATCGCACATTCTTCATGGAACGGGAGCGCAAGGCCGGATCAGGGTTTTTGGCGTCCTTCTTGAAAGTAACGTTGTCTGCTTCCATCAATTGATTGCCATAAAGCAGGCGCGCCCGGAGCTCCGTTCCTTCCTTAAACATATCCAGTTTTACGCTGCCGTCGTCGGCCTGCCATGTTCCGACGATAGCGTCGGCCGGAGAAGCCTGCTGCGCATGGGCCGCCGGCACCGCGGCCAGTCCGATTGTTGCCACTGCCAGGAATATGGCAGATCGCCTTGAGACCTTTGACATGTTCATAAGGTGAAACCTTTTCAATAAATCGATGTTGATGCATCCGCGCAGGAAAGACGAGGACCTTCGTTCCGGCTGCCATCTCTGTCGCGACCACAGTACCGGCCGATTTGCATCGGCCTGGGGCAGTCCGATGTTGTTTGTTGTAGTCGGACGCGAGGAAGACTAATGGCCTGCCGGGCACTCAGCAGTGACCGAGCACGTCAATCCGGTTGCGCAGTCCGCCAATGAGCTATTTACTAGGCCGGCGGGTGGTAATCCGATAGACCGCGGCCGGTGGGAGGTTCCGAAAGGTTCGGTCCACCTGCGTTGCGTTCAGATCAAGATGATCAAGAACTGACTGGGGGACAGGACACTTGCTCATATAAGTGAACTGGTAGAATGCGCCGCCGGGCCGCAGATGCCGGAAAGCTCCTTCGAGGATCTCCATCACCTTGCCTGCCGGCATGGTCAGTAGCGGAAGGCCGCTAACGACGGCGCCCACCGACGTCTCTGGTGGAAATTTAAGATCTTGCAGACGTGCAGCGTCCATCGACAGTACCCGGGCACCTGGAAAGCGGCCCTTGAGGCGTTCAACAAACTCTTGACTGTACTCGACCAAAGTGAGGTGTTGGGGCCTGACGCCGCGTTCGATCATCTTGGTCGTAAACACGCCGGTACCCGGCCCGAGTTCGATGACATGCCCCGTTTGTGGTGTGATCTCCCGCGTAATGATCTCGGCAAGCGCCCGTCCTGACGGTACGATGGCGGCTATCTGAAACGGTCGCGCGACCCAAGCCCGAAAGAAAACCAAGCTATCGCTCTGCATCTCGCCTCCTGCGAATGTGGCGGAAACGGAATGCGGTTCGAATGAGTGTGCCGCTACCAACCTGCTGCCGCTTCCAAAGCTGTTCGACAAAGCCTCGATGTCACCGATCCAAAACGGATCGATCATCACCGAGGGCGCGGAAAAGGTATTGATTGGCTGCAGGGTTTGCAGTGACAGGGTATGCCAATCGAGTGGCAGATTCTGCCAACCAACTTCATCGAGCACTTTCGTCAACCGCGTGGACCGCCAGATAAGGCAACAACCAACCGGGAGAGTGCGTCATGACGCGGCATGGCAGATCCATTCATATGGTCTGCTCAAAAACAGAGCGGGCCAACGGGAGGGCCTGCGCCAGTCCCAATGGCGACGGCTATCAGCGTGTCAGGCGTGCTCTCAATCACCACGAAAATCTCGGCAATCACACCTGCAAACACCACTCTCGGCTTGCTGGGACCGACAAGCGCCGCTGCCATCAGCGGCCCACCGGCAGAGCCGATACACAAAACCCCATAGCCAGAGAATGCCGACCGCGGGTTCCTGCATGGGAGGCTTTCGTATGCCTGACGCCACCCGAAACCTAAACCTTATCGGACGTTTCTTTCTTCTTTAGAGAGGCCACCGAATCAGGCCGAAATCGCCCTCGATCGGTGGAAATTTGCGCTTTCACCCGCCGGAAAACAGGTATGTATGGCTAGACAGTCTAGCTAGTTTGGAGCAAAGCAATGGAATGGCAACTGCAGGACGCAAAGAACCATTTCTCAAAAGTGGTGCAGAAGGCACGACACGAGGGGCCGCAGATCGTCACGCTTCGTGGAGAGCGCACTGCCGTAGTGCTGTCCGCCCACGACTATGACGCTCTGCGCACCGGCCGACCGACGCTGGTCGACGATCTGCTTGGCGGTCCCGCTTGGGACGATGAGCTCGCCGATGCGGTCGAGGCGCGCGCCAAGACGCCAAGCCGCGACGTGGCCTTCTGATGTATCTGGTTGACACCAACATCGTTTCGGAGGCACGCCGCAGGCGGTTGCTTGGATGCGCTCGGTAGACCCGCTTAGCATCCATCTGAGCGCGCTGACCCTCGGCGAAATCATGCGCGGCATTGCGCTGAAACAGAAGTCGGATCCGAAGGCCGCCGCTCACCTCGCCGAATGGCTGCGCAAGCTGCGCCACGACCATGGCGACCGCATCCTGCCGGTGACCGACCAGATCGCCGTCGAATGGGGCCGCATCGCCGCGATCCGGCCGCGTGGCGATATTGAAGGGTTGATCGCCGCGACCGCCATCATCCACGACCTGATCCTCGTCACGCGCAACGTCAAGGATTTTGAAGTCACGGACGCATCTGTGATCAATCCCTGGGAGACACCGGCGTGAGCGGCTCAGCGACGGGCTCGGAACCGCAAAAAGTCGATCTCTCCCACCCGGGTGGTGTAACGGTCGACGCGAATCCTGGTGGCACGGCTCTCCCCTCCCTTGTTCCAGAAACGAGCGCCGCCCTGCCGGCTCGCCTCGAGCGCCTCGCCGATCGGGCCCGCGGTTATGTCGAGGCCTCCAGCTCCGCCAACACCCGCAAGGCCTACGCCTCGGACTGGAAGCATTTTACCGCCTAGTGCCGCCGGCAGAACCTTACTCCCCTCCCCCGGATCCCCAGGTCGTCGGCCGCTATGTAACCGCCTGCGCGTCAGGCGCCACAACGGCCGACCGCAAGCTCAACTCGGTCACAACAATCGAACGCCGTCTCTCTTCGCTGTCCTGGAACTACGCCCAGCGTGGCGGCGAGAAACTCGATCGCAACGACCGCGCCATCGCCTTTGCCGCCGGCCTGCGCCGCTCGGAGATCGTCGGACTGGACCTTGGTCGCGACCAGACGGAAGACGGCCGCGGCTGGATCGAGATCCTCGACAAGGGCCTGCTCGTCACCCTGCGCGGGAAGACCGGCTGGCGAGAGGTCGAGATCGGCCACGGCTCGTCCGACACGACCTGCCCGGTCGTTGCCGTCGAGACCTGGATCAAGTTCGCCCGGATCGCCAGAGGTCCGCTCTTCCGCCGGGTCCGGGGCTAGGGCAAGGACGTTGGGCCGGAACGATTGAATGACCGGGAGGTGGCACGTCTCGTCAAGAAGGCGACACTTGCCGCCGGTGTTCGCGGAGATCTGAGCGAGGGTGATCCGGCCGAGATATTCTCGGGCCATTCGCTGCGTGCCGGCCTTGCGTCCTCGGCCGAAGTAGACGAGCGTTACGTCCAGAAGCAACTCGGCCATGCCAGTGCGGAAATGACCCGCAAATATCAGCGCCGCCGCGATCGCTTCCGGATCAATCTCACCAGGGCGTCGGGGCTTTGAAGGCCCCACCCCTATTGGTGTTGCGACATCGTTAGGTAAAATTCAAACGTCTGATTTTCAGCTTAGCGCTCCAATTGAAATCGGGAAGTAAAAGCCACACTTGGTGGGCGGTTCTGGACTGGCGTGACGTGGTCGTGAGCATTTTCTGGTCGGGTCTAACATCCTTGACATTCCAAGAAGTCGCGCTGATTGCGGAAGTAAACCAAGTGTTCTTTTCCGTTGCTGGTTGGTGGCCAAACTCCAGGTATACGTTGATGACTTCGGCGAAAGGGCAAAAGCGCTGCCTATTGGACGTCATTCGTGGTTCGTGATGATGCTTTGTCTCGATGCAATAGGCAGGTTTCTACGTGATTGTGCGAGCGCGGCCCTCTGCGCCTGAATTCGCGCGCAACAGGGCCATCAGCATCGGCGTGGGCGAAAATGCTTTCTGGCGAGCGCGTCGGGTCAAATCCCTCAGATAACCGCCGGCCGAGTTGATGTGGCGAGCGCGCTCAAGGATACAGGCGAGAGTGATGGCAGTGTTTTCCGGTCCCATCACATGGCAGGCATCCTCGAAGGTGGCGGAGCTGACGCCGAGCATCGATCTGACGACGGCCGATGCGGCCATCAGGTCCCGCCAGGTGGCAATGGTTCCTCCTGGTCCGTAGGCGCCAATGTCTGTGCACGCCCTGAGCACCATGCTCAGTGGCACGTTCTCTGCGTGGCTTCGCGCAGGTCCGTGATGGGCATCTGGTTCGCAAGCGAGAGGTTTGCGGTCACGTTCAGATTCAATATGAGATTCAGTATTAGAACTCTGTGTGTGGTGCTCACTGTGAGCATCATTGGTGCTTGGATTATCGGAATCTGAGTGGAATTTCAGGATATTGATGACTTCGGACAACAGAAGGCCCATATCGTTCAGAACACGATTGATGGTCTCAAGGCTGGCCGAGTGGTTCAGTGGTTTCAGCAGGGCGGTGCAGGCTTCGCTGATGCTGTCCCAATCGCCACAGACACCTTCCTCGGCGGCCATGGCGATGAGCTTGCGAACATCGCGCCGGCAGATTGTAAGCTTCTCCCTGGCTCTGCGGATCGCGGTTCGTTCTGCGACAACCTGATTGGCAAACGCTGCAAGCTCATCTGCGCGCGCAAGCAGCGGTGACAGATCGAACCCGAAGGCACTTTCGATCTCCCCTCCCCTGCCCCGGTGGGCGTAGCGCTTGCCGTTCGCACTGTCCTTGCGCAAGATGAGACCTGCCTCGACGAGGAAAGCGAGATGCCTGCGAAGCGTTGCTCCGGCGATACCATGGGCGCGAAGCGAAAGCTGCGCATTCGAAGGGAAGACGACAAGCTGTGCGTCCTGCCTTAGCTCATTTTCCGGGTAGAAACTCAAGAGGGCATCGAGGACAGCAAGACTGCGGTCCTTGAGGTCAAGCATCACCTTGGCCTCGGAGACGTCGCGGAAGATTTTCCACTTGTTTGCTGATTTGCCTTGCCTGATTTCGGAAACGATTGTTTGGCGTTTCACGAGCGCAAGCGTCATCGGCCGCCGCCCAAAGGGCGTCGTTACATGTTCACCGTGCATTTTCCTTCACCTTTCAGAAGGCAAAAGAAAATTGCTCACCAAAACGGTGCCAAAGACTCTTGACTGCGATTCGAGGAAATGCGATTCTCTAAGTGTCTAGTTCAGAGGAAGGCTTCCACGGCGGCAACGTTGAGGGGGCCTTTTTCTTTTGCTGTTCAGTCTCCCGTTTGCTGTTTTTCGGTTGATCTTGAATACTGCTCGAAGAGGCTGTCCATATTGCTGGAGAGCCACTGGCCGAAGGATTTGCCCTTCGGATTTCCAAACTCCATCACAAGGCCGTTGGCCTTGGGCTTTGCCGTCACGCTGACCGACTGATCTGCCGGAGCCCAGGCGGAAACGGTGGGCTTCTGCTTGGACGGACGACCTGACTTGCTTGAGCTCTTCAGAGCCGTGAGAAGATAAAGAAATCTCGCGTCGTCGCTCGTGAGGGCGGCAAAGCCGTCCTCCTTCACCGTCTGGCACGCTCGCTGGGCCACAGACGGATTGAGAACGAGTTTCTTCAATTCCTCCCACCGATCTCGGCCGACGCCCTTGGCAGCCCCCAGAGCGTCCAGCACGCTGTCAGGAACGACTTCTGCAACGGAAAGCATGCGCGACAAAAGGCTGTCATCGACGGTAAGCGCTGACTTAAGGACGTCGCGGGACATTCCGCTTCGCTGCAGCTTGCTGGCAAAGATCGCCTTTTCGATAAAGGTCAGATCGGCGCGGGCCGTATTTTCCTGGCCTTGGGCGATAACGTGCTCGATATCGGCAAGCGGTTTGACGACGGCACGTACCTTCAAACCAAGCTCGCGTGCAGCACGCGCACGACGATGGCCGAACACAATCATGTATCGGCCGTCATCGGTTGGATGCGGCCGCACGAGGATTGGGGTGGATTGGCCTGAGAGCCGAATGGCCTCCCGAAGACTGGTATATGCCTCGTCGTCGTCGCCAATCCGATCGGCAACGAAAGAACCATCGAGATCGCCTGGATCGAGCGATATGACGGTCTCGCCGTCAAGCACCCGCATGGAGGTCTCGGCAAGCTCGTCAAGGGACTGGATCATCGAGCGTGACGCCCCTCGTCGCGTATAGGAGGCGCGTGCTTCAGACGCAGTGACGGCGGCGCGGTCGACATCGTCGCCCAGCGTCGCCGTTACGCTCGCAAAGAGGTTCTTTCTAGCCATTTCCATCTCCGCCTTTGGTATTCATCTCCCTGAAAGCAATCGACTTTCTGATCGTTTGCACGGCTGTCAAAAACGTCACTTCCGTCCCCACGCGCCGTGGATCAAGGAAACAATCTCTCCATTGACCGCATTCAGGCTCTCTACCGCTCGTTCATAGGTGGAGCGGGTAAACTGCGACTTCTCAATTTCGTACAAGGTTTGCTTGGTGATGCCGGCATCCGAGATTGCGGTGGACTTCAGCATCTGGTTCTTCAACATGCGTTTGTTAAACAGTGCCTGGAGAAAACCGACCATCTGCGCCTGCGGCTGGTCCATCGGCTCATAACGCGTTACCAGGTAACGGAACCATTTCAGCTTGACCGAGGCCCCTGCCCCCTTGATCGATTCAAGGATGCCGCCAAGCATCAACAGGAACTGGCTCATTGACATGACATCGAGCATCTGCGGATGGACGGTGATAAGAACCGCCGTCGAAGCGCTGAGCGCCGTCAACGTGAGATAGCCGAGCTGCGGCGGGCAGTCGATGACGACGACATCGTAGTCAGCATCGACTTCCTTAAGGGCTTGCGAAATGCGGGTGAAGAATAGCTTGCCTTCCTGCTGGTTCTTGGATGACGCGGCAAGAGGCGTCTCATACTCGTATTCCTGCAGTTCGAGATTTGCTGGAACGATGTCGAGACCCGGGAAGTTAGTGGGCCGGATCAGCTCCTTGATCGACTTGCGCTCGCTGTCGTAGCGGAGAGCCTCGTAGAAGGATGGATTGCGGTCGAGCTCGGGCTGGATGCCATGGAGCGACGTGAATGATGCCTGAGGATCGAGATCGACTGCAAGCACGCGGTGGCCGGTTAGCGCGAGATATTGCGCGAGGTGGGCTGCGGACGTCGTCTTGCCCGAACCGCCCTTGAAGTTGACGACGGAGATGACCTGCAGCTCTTCGCCATTGCGGCGATGCGGCACATACTTCTTGAAATCCGATCGGCCATGCTTGTCGAGATAGCGACGCAGTTCCATCATCTGCTCGGCGGTGTACGAGCGACGGCCTGAGCCCGACAGCTGAGGTGCAGGGCCCTTGCCTTCGAGATGGAGCTTCTTGATATGGTTCTGGGTGACGCCGAGGTACTCGGCAACCTCGGCCAACGAGAAGTGCCTGAGGCCCTTCATAGCGTTCGGCGGGTACTGTTCCAGCCGAAGCATGTTCAGCTTGTCGGAGATGAGTTCGCCTTGTTCAAGGATTTCCTTGTCAAACTCAAGGTCTTCGATGAAGACTGGTGCCATGTTCATATCTTGCCATTTTCCGGAATAACGCTTTTCTCAAGCGATTTGCATCTTAAGCGTGATTTAGATGCGATTCTCTGAATGGCGCAAGAAGTTTTTAGTTAACAAAGGCTTAATATGCCCGGTTCTTCGGCAGAAACGCCTTTCAATGGCGAAGTGCGCACGGCAGAGCCGCTAAAAGCGAATCAACCTGCTGATTTTGCGAGATATTTTTGGTGTTTGCACGGCTGTCAAAAGATTCGCGGCCGCACAGTTCAAGAAATCGGTGTTGTCCACCGAAAATTGTTTGGAGAGCAATTCGGCAGCGACCCGGCGTGGCGTCCATGCGATCGACAATGCCTGCCCGGGATCTCCGGCGCTAACTCTGGACCTGTCGCCCGTCAGAGCCTCGGATCGACAAGAGGGCATTGAAGGACACCGGGTGGCGAAGTCTCAAACTATGCCATCCTTCCAAAAGCCGAACCGGCAGATCAGTTGTTATTGTCCGCGCAAGTGTCTTCGGCATTCTCTGTGTTGCTGTTACCGCCCTGGGTCTGCAACGAATTCTTTCCTTTGATCGACTTGCAGTTTTCCTTGTTGACGTTCTGGGTCGTGCTGCCGGTGGTCGACTTATCAACCTTCTTCATCTTCAGGGGTTTGGTCGTGCTTGTGGCGGCGCCATGGTTCTTGTCCATGGTGGACCCCGCTGGAGCCGGGTTTGACTGTGCAAAGGCCGAACTGGCGAGTCCGATGGCCAGGAGCGACGTGGCGACTAATTTCAGGTGCATGACTGCCTCCATAAAACCGCTGCGTGATTGCAACTAACTTTCAAACGGAGGTGAAAAGCCGTTGTTCCGAGATCCGATCGACAAACAGGTGGGGCACTGTCGTGATCACAGCGATTGGGGCGCCCCGCGGCGCGAACCGTCAGCGCCTTTGATTCAAGACGACCTTCGCAGTGATTGCCCCTCGCAATTGCTGTCAGGACGGGTTGAGGTCCTGGAGGATGGAGAAATTTGCACAGCTGGCGTCTACATTTCCGATCCGGATCAGATGCTCGGACCTTGCCGTCAGAAATGCCAGTCGCACGGCCTTTGCATTCTTGGCACGCATCAAGAGTTCTTGGTGTGCAAAGAGAAGTCCCGAGCGGCCTGAAAGCTCGAATGCGACGTGTTCGCTATGGCCATCATCAGCAATTGTAATCGTCGCCAGGCCGGATTGCATTGTGAGTTCCCCTCTGATTCCGGGCCAGCATCGTCGACTTCGTTGGAGGCTACAACGGGTTGCGGCAAGCAACCCACAGGATCGTGGGCACCTCGAACCGAACCATATATCGATGTGTGAAGGACGGAAGCAGCTGGGGCCAATTGGGAAGCAAGGAAGGCGGCTAAGACTTCGGAGCCGTCTCCGGACGAGCCTGCCTTCACGTCGAGCGACAGGCAGGCTTGCAGATGGCGAACCGGCTGGTTCAAGGGGGCCATGCGTCGGATTGGGGGAGAAGCGTTCCTTCGATGCCCAATCGAACGTCATCTTGGTGTTGGTGGTCCTAGAGAAGGCGGGCGGCGCGGCCGCTGCGCCGCGACGCGTTGTTGTAGTATCTCGACGCCTGTTGGACGGATCGATGGCGCGATTGCTCCATCGCCTCAGGGAGCGGAACGCCGCGATTGGCGGCTTCGGTCAAATACCCCGCCCGCAATCCGTGCGAAGAGAAATCCCGAGGCTCCAACCCAGCCATCGCCACCCTTTGCTTGACGATATCATTGACTGCCTTCGGATCGAGCGGACGGCGCGAAACATTGGCCCAGCGATTGATAGCCCGGAAAATCGATCCCTTGTTGATGTTGGCGGCGTCGAGCCAGGCGTTCAACGCCTCGACCGGCCGGCCAGTGAGATAGACAACCTCATCCTGCTCGGCACCTGATGTTTTCGTGCGGCCGAGATGGGATGGCGGGCGAGGGCAGGGGAGGGCCGTCGTCGACCTCGATTGCGGGCTCGACCGTCAGCTGCTCCTTGCGCAGGCCGGTAATTTCGCTGCGACGGCGGCCGCCAGAGGCGAATGCCACCATCAGGATGGCCCGATCCCTGCTGCAGGTCGCCAACAGCCTGGCCAGCACGTCGGCTGTCACCGCTTTCGCGCTCTCGCGCATTCTCGGGCGCGGCGTGGCGCGCACCGCCAGCCGGATTGCCGATTTGAGGGCAGGGGAGGCAAAGACCACCGTCAGTCCGCGCCATTTTGTCAGCGTCGACCAGCTGGCCAACCGGCGGCGCACCGTGTCGGCGGCATGTGGCCCGCCTGATCTCAAAAGCCCTGGTCGCGCAGGCGCTGCTCGGTGGCCGCCGGCATACCGTGGCCCGGTTCAATTTCGCGCTGTTGCGGATCCCACAGATGGTGGGCGACGAATTTCAGCAGCAAGGCTTCCGGCGCCGGAAAGGGGAGGGGAGCGCCTGTGGCCGCCAGAGACCAGGCCTGCAGATAGGCGAGGTCGGACGTCAGCGCCCGCAGCGTATTCTCGCCCATCCCCGCATTGACAAGATGGCGAAGGGTTTCGACATCCTGATCGGTGAGCAGCTCGGCCAGTTCATCGCGGCGCCCGATCGGCAACACCGCAGCGATGGTATCGAGTTCTCTTGCGCGTTTTTCGATCAAACTTGGCGATTCGCTGCTCATGTCGGCAGTCCGTTCTCGTCATAGAGGTCGTCGTGGTTTGAGATCAGGTCATTGCTCGTCGGGCGACCCTTGGCTGCCAGTGCCAGAAAGTCATCGATCGTGCCCTGGTCCGCCTTCCGTACAGCCATGATGACCGCAACGGGATTCCCCACATGACAGACGACAACCTCGTCGCCGCGCAAGGCAAGGTCTATCAATTCTTCAAGCCGTTCCGCTGCCTCGGCAACTTCAACGCAAATCTTCATTGTTATTACCTTTACCAGACACGCTCATGCAAAATCGGGTCGAACGCGCGCCTTCAGTGAAAGCCGATCGCTGCCGATCGTCCACCAGTAGACCGCGTGACTATCGAGAAGATCCTTCATGCCGTGGCCTTGGAACCGGCGGAGTCGCCCTGCCCACGCCGAGGTCGTCATTCCAGTCGCCGCAGTCGACGGCGTCCTGTTCGGCATCGCGTTCGTCGAACAGGTCATCCGGCAGGCGCAGCTGGCGCAACAGTCCGAACGATCGCTTGCCGCCGCTGGCCGGGCCGATCCGCGCGTAGACCTGGTTGTCGCGCATGATGACAATTTCCTCACCTGGTTGGCGCGTTTAGGGACTTCGGCAAATTTCTTGCGCGCTTCGCCGATCTTGTACGTGGCCTGCGCCCTTGCTGGCCCCCAGTATGTCTGTTGCGCTACCATAGCATGCTCCACCGCGGGTACAATCGCCATATACGCGTGGAAATGCCGTCTCAGCTGGAAATAGCGCCATCGAGAAATCTCTTGATATATGCGACTGGGTGGCAATGCTGGAAGCAAAGGAGTTGACCTCATGAGCGTAAAATCATCGATTTCGCTTACCGAGCAACAGGATGCCTTTGCGCGATCGCTTGTCGACACGGGACGGTATTCGAGCTTAGGTTCGGTTATTCAGCAAGGGTTGGAGCTTCTTCGACAGAAGACGGAGACTGAGTGCGCTGAGACGGAAGCCATGACGGAGCTGATTCACCGGCGGCTAAGCCGAGCGTCTATGTCTGAAGAGGCAATGGCAGGCGCGGTCGACGATATGATCGCGCGTAAGCAGAGAGCTCTTCGTGTGGAGTCTTGAATATTCCGTCGAAGCGGAGCGCGATTTTGAACTGATCTTCGATCATCTCTTCGCCGCTTATTGCGATCTCGGTGACCATCCCGACGAGGCCTTGGAGTGTGCTGCCGGCCGAGTTCGTGACCTTCGTATGTCGATCAAGCGGATCGACGAGACGCCGAGCATTGGAACGTTGCGCCCCGATATTTATCCGGGCATCCGCTTTTGCGACGAGACAAGGTTGCAGTTTGGTTTTTGCCAATGGTCCAACGGCGGACGATCGTCGTCGCTGCCAACTTCTTTGGCGCACAAGACCATATCCGACACATGATGAGACGACTCTCGAGAATTGAGAGCAAGCCTTACATATGGTAGAGAAAGCAGCGATTTCGGCCAAAAAGCGCTCACTTCCGATAAGCGCTACTTATCGATGGTCAGAATACCAACCTGTCACCGTCAGCAGCAGCGGAAGCAATTGGTGATATCACTTCTGGTTAATGGCGCGTTTATCATGAGTTCAATGTGTTGTGATCTCGAAGAATACCCTTTAGGAGCCTGTGACGCGGCGTTTTCCTCGCGCAGCTGGATGTTGCCGGCCTCAAGTTTCGCGAGCCGGGCTTCCGCCTGCTGCGACCGCTCCAGCAAGCCCGTCTCCAGACTGCGCAACGCATTCAGTGAAAGCGTATCGGCATGCTCGGGCGAGGAGCCGCTTCTTTGCCATCCCCGGAGCGAATCATGATTTGCCCCGTCGTAGGAATCCCTGCGCCGACCAACAGGATTCATCGCGCCCGGTTATGCACACCTTCTATATGCGGGCGCTGAATGCTGCCACCGATTTTGCCCCGCTTACTCCTAACGCTACCAAAGCGCCCGCCAGCCAAAAATAGAGCGGATTTCGTCAAAACTGCTGGAACTCGCCAAACTGGTGATGGCAAAACCGCTAGTGTCATCCGGCGTGATGGCAAAGACCCTCGGGATCGCACCGTAGGCAGCGAGGCAAGTGTTTTGGATTTAGGTCTCAGCTTGAGGGCCAGATGTCGCTGGCTGGGCGAAAACAACGCAAGAACCTAATTTAGCGAGAAGCTCCGCCCAGACGAAGCCGTCGAACCACTGCTTATTTTGTTCGGTAAGCAGCCTCCGCGGCATTTTTTTTGGTGAGAATGGCGCGCTGTCTCTTTCATGTAACACTTAGGTCAATTTCCGCACGCCGAACTCGCGGAGGAGGACAATGCGCTTTTGGACTCGGCCGACTTGCGACAGCATTGTCCTCGATCCTGCCTGGATCAGGGAGAAAGTGCTATGCGCGGACCCGCCTGGGGAATGACCATTCGACAGGGGATACAACACTTTCCAAAATTCTTGTTGCCGGCGATGGTCGCGCTCTTAGGGGCATCTGCGGTTTCGGCATACGGCCAGCAGGCTAGCGATTGGACCGGGAGGGTCTCGTCCAACTGGTTCATTCCTCTAAATTGGGATAGCGGTGTCCCCGGGCAGACGACCGAAGCAACCATCAACACCGTGACGCCAAACTCGACCGAGATTACCAGTTCGGGTGCACAAGCCCAAAATCTCTCCGTTGGAGCAAACAGGAATGGGATGCTCGTAGTCAAAGGCGGCGGAACGTTGATCGTTTACGGCGCCGCGACCGTCGGCGATCTTTCGAGCGGGGTGGGCACGGTAAAAGTCACCGGGCAGGGCTCCAACTGGCAGAACAACGGAACCATGTTTATTGGCGGTCAGGGCACGAGCACCTTTACGGTCGAAGAAGGCGGTACGGTGCATAGCAACGGCGTCTCGATCGGATTGAATCCCGGATCGAATGGCACAGTAACGGTGGCCGGTCCGAACTCCGTCTGGACCAACGGGCCGTGCTGTGGCGTCAATATCGGCGCTTTTGGCACCGGCAAGCTCATCATCGCGAACGGCGGGAAGTTCATCAATCTCGGTGACGCCGCCAACATCGGGCAATTCGCTGGTTCGCAAGGTTCGGTGACCGTGACCGGCGTTGGCTCTACTTGGAGCAACCTTCTGCCGGTGAACGTTGGCAATTCGGGCACTGGCTCACTAACGATAAGCGATGGAGGGCAGGTCCGCGCAAGCCTCGTTCGGGTCGCCGTTAATGCCGGATCAATCGGAACGCTGAACATCGGCTCAGGCGCGGGTAGTCAAGCGATTGCGCCGGGCCTACTCGATACGACGAGCGTCGTCTTCGGAGCTGGGACCGGAGTGCTCAATTTCAACCATACCTCCAATACCTACGTATTTGCGCCAGCGATTAGCGGTGTGGGTACCGTCAATGCGCTAGCAGGCACCACCACGCTAACCGGCCAGAATGTTTATGGTGGCGCCACGAATGTCAGCGGGGGCACTTTGCGCGCAGGCGCGCTGAACGCTTTCAGCCCGAATTCGGCAGTAACAGTGGGCAGCGGCGGTACGCTCGACTTGGCGGGATTCGATCAGACGATCCCCAAGCTCATCAACCACGGGACTGTGCGAACGGGGGGATCGCCCAATACTGGGCCGGGTACGGTGCTCACGGTAGCCGGAAACTATACCGCCGGCAGCACGCTTGCACTGAACTCTGTGCTCGCTGGCGACGGCTCGCCCTCGGATCTGTTGCGCATCGATGGCGGCACGGCCACTGGCAGGACGACGGTGATCGCAACGGATGTTGGCGGTGGTGGCGCCGTAACGACCCGCGACGGCATCCTTGTCATTGATGCAGTGAATGGAGGCACCACCGCGCCAACGGCTTTTGCCGGATTCGGCGCGGCAGGCCCATACGACTATCTGCTCGTGCGCGGCGGCGCGGCGCCTGGCTCGGAGAACGACTGGTTCTTGCGCAGCAGCCTGGATCCGGAGTCACCCGGATCGCCGGAGTTGCCCGGAGCATCGGAGCCGCCTGTAGCCCGGGAGCCGCGTTTCCGCCAAGAGGTTTCGCTTTATGCGGCGATGCCCGTCATGGCCACAATCTATGGCCGCAAGCTCATCGACACGTTGCATGAGCGGATGGGCGGCGATGCCCAGTTGCTCGGTCCGAACGAGCCAAATATGCCAGACGGTGCCTGGGGGCGGATCATCGGTTACGGGGGCCACCGCGACGGTGACCCGGTCGGCATTTACGGCCGTAACGGGCCGGAATACGACTATGACTTTGCCGCGCTCCAGACCGGCCTCGATCTCTACCGCAGTGAGCATGCGGACGGCCAGCGAGACAATGCCGGGCTCTATTTCGCCATCGGCCACGCCAATGCCGACGTCGAGCACAATCTCCTGGGGCGCACCTTCAAAGCCGGCGAGGACAAGTTCGACGCCGTCAGCGTCGGCGGCTACTGGACACGGTTCGGGGAGAGTGGCTGGTATCTCGACGGGGTAGTCCAGACTACCTGGTACAATATGGACATGACGGCGCACCGCGGCCTGCGCGACGGCGACACCAACGCCTTCGGTTTTGCCGCCTCGCTCGAGGGTGGATACCCATTTCAACTCGGCGACGGCTGGCAACTCGAGCCGCAGGCACAGCTGGTATTCCAGGCGCTCAACGTTGACGACTTTAACGACGGCGCAGCCACTGTTCGTTATTCCGACACCAATTCGCTGGCCGGACGGATAGGCGCACGCGTGACGCGGGATTGGGAGGTCGGTAGCGAAGCGTCGGAGCGCCGATTTGCGCTTTGGGGACGTGCAGACCTCTGGCACGACTTCCTGGGAGACCCAACCACGGAGTTCTCGTCAGCCTCGGGATTCATTCCATTCACCGCCGACCTCGGGAGCGAATGGGCAACGCTGGGCATCGGCGCTTCCATGCAGATTGGAAAGTCCACGTCGCTCTACGGCAACGTCAACTATGATGTCAGCTTCAACGGCGGCGCCGATGCCTGGGAGGGCAAGGTCGGTTTGAAGATTCAGTGGTGAATCGCAAAGCCGGGATTACCTGAGCAGCCTCCTCAAGCAGCCGGGCGTATGCACTGAGGTTCAACTTGTCGGCGCGCAGCATTTGCCGGATCAAAGATTCTTTCAAAACTTCTGACATAGATAGGTCCTGCATGACCATTGTCCGTCGCTGGGGTGCGAAGTAGCACGGTGATGCAACGGTCGTCTCGCCAGCGTGCCAGAAACAAGGCGCGTATTTGTAGCGCACGTTTCAACGCAACGTGAGGTGATATTGATGGAACCGGCCGCTTCTTTGGTTATTTCCCGACGGGGCGGCTTCGACCACTTCTTCATGATAATCCCCTCGATCGCCGTTCCCAACTTCACTCATCCGATGGTTAATGGCCAGCGATACTGTGGCCCAAGTGCTTGCTAAACGTGCGCGAGACCTGTCGATCAGCGCCGACCCGTCTGCCCTTCATACTTCGAACGTCGCAAGCCTTGACAAGGTGTAAGAACGCCTGAGCTACGGTGGCCATGAAATCGGGTGCATGTTCTGTGCCGCTACCGTGGTTCGTTGTGGGCGTTGCAAATAGCCACCCTGGAATCCCGTGGGATAGTAAGGCGACAGACAAATGCTGCTGACCGCAATGGGCCGATCCCAGACCTTGGCGGCAACAACTTTGGTGTCCGCTTCTCGTGTTGGGTGTCTAGTAGGGGACGATGGGCCGTCGGCCCCAAACAAGTCGTTCGAGCCAAGCTAAGTTCTTAGGCATGCCTTCAGCGACGACACCATCCTTCGACATTTAAAGCGCAATTGAGGCAACAGTTGATCGTCGTGGGCAGATCACCCCAATGCGCAACGCGCTTGCTCGCGATCTGCTGCCGCCCCCCTCCGTCTGGTCAGTTTGCCATCGGTTCGGTCGATGCAAATGCGATAGTGCGGGGAATACTCGACCTCCATGACAAGCTTCTGGCCGATATACCCGAGACGCCATTGCTGAAGCAGATTGCGCAGCCGGGCGCCGCTGCGACAACCTGCTAAAAGCGTTGCCAGGCCTCTGAGGCTGTGAAATTCTGGGACATGGAATGGACGCTGCAGCAGCGAAGCGGACAGATGGCGTTAACCAAAGTCGGCACAGCGATGGGCAGAGAGCGCGGGATGCATTGGCACGTTGACTTTGCCCAAGGCTGATTGTCGAGACGCCTGCCAAAGGGGCGATGCCGGAGCAATCCGATTTGAATCTTCCTGGCGCCGATGTCATGCTCTTGTTCGGCTGTTCGTTTGTTGCCGAGACCAGGTTCGCCGGGAGAGCGTTTGACCCAGCCGCACTAAGGACAAATGGGGGTGACCATGATTGTCGTTGAGCCGCTGCGCGACAAGAACATCCTGATCATTACACCACACGGTTCGCTCGAACGGGCCGACTTCGCGACGATCGCGAATGGGGTCGAGTTCGTCCTTCGTTCAGACGGCAAACTCAACGGTCTGATGATCAGTATTGAATCATTCCCCGGCTGGAAGAACTTCGGGGCCTTGGCTGCTCATCTGAAATTTGTGTCTGGTCACCATCGACAAATCGAACGGATTGCGGTTGTAACCGGCAGCAGGCTTCTTAGGCTCATCCCCGCTATCGCCCACTATTTCGTCCACCCTGAGATTCGCTCATTCGACTTTGGGCAACGAGCAGCAGCCCTTTCGTGGTTGGAGACTGGCCGACCATGACTTATCCGGGGGAGAAAGAGGCAGAAGAAGATCCTTGGTTGCGCTGTCCCGGCCGGCGGAGTCTCCTGGCCTTTGTTCTGACTGTGGTTTGGGCCGCATGTCTTCCCGTGCAATCCTTTGCGCAATCGCCGCTCGGAGCGGACATGCCTGAAGTGGAGTTCGGCGCGCGCAAAATATTCCTGATGCTTTTTTTGATGCTCGGTCCTATCAAGATACTGGTGCCATTCAAGGTCCTCGCAGGCAGCTATGAGCCCAGCGTTCGGCGACGAATAGCCACCAGAGCGATCCTTTTCTCGGCGGCGGCGCTCGCGATCGCCGGCTTTCTCGGACGCACCATGCTTGAAAATCTGGAAATCTCGTTGCCGGTRCTGGCGATGACCGGCGGCATCATCCTGTTCATCGTGGCCTTGCGAACTGTCTTGCAGCCGGCTGCTAACCTTCCGGTACGACCGACAGAGCCGGGCCAAACGGATCTGGGACTAGCTCTTACACCGCTGGCGTTTCCAACGATCGTGACGCCTTATGGTATAGCCGCCGTGATCGTCTTCGCGACGTTGGCGGGTGACCGCCAAACGGAAGGGCTCACCGTGGCGGCCATCGTATTGCTGATCTTGGTGCTGGACTGGATGGCAATGCTGTTCGCGGAGTCTATCCTTAGATGGATCGGAACTTCACTACAGGTTTTGGCAGTGGTGCTTGGCGTTACCCAGGCTGCTCTGGGTCTGCAAATAATTTTGCATAGTTTAAGCATGATTGCCTGGTAACCACCGCTTTTCCGCTCCGGGCAACGTTTCGTCACTCTAGTCGGATGGTTGAATGCCCGCTATTGACGAGTGTCAGGCTTATCGGGGCTTCGGCAGGGCCGTTAGTAGCACGCGACTCAACAGGGCGGCGGATTTAATCTAGTACTACAGTTGCGTTTTGTGTCTTGTTTTGTAGTGAGCGCTCATTGCGTAGGCTTGATGCTCTCGTCGCCAGAGTGACCATGCGAGAACGAAGGCCGTCCTGATCGGCGGTCGCAGTAGGAGCCGGGTGATCAGATAGCGGATCTCTGCGACGCTTGGTAGAAGCGCAAGTTTGTTGGTCAGGCGGCGATTGGCGGGTTTGGACTCGTTTCGTTCGGTTTGCCACCGGCGCTGCGGCGCAGGTCGGAGCCCAACTTAGCAAGGAACGCTGCGGCCGCCATGACGAGCGTCATGTGGCGGTGCCAGGCATGCCAGGAACGGGCCTCGCAATGGTCGAGGCCAAGATCATCCTTGGCGCGCTGGAAGCACTCCTCTACCGTCCAGCGCAATCCGGCAGCACCGGCCAATTCGCAAAGCTCGGTTCCGACGGGTGCAAAGACAAAATAATAGGCGCGGGTGTTGGGTTCGCGCGGGTTGCGGCGGATCAAGAGCCAACGCTCCCACTGTGGATCCGGGCGAGAGCTAAGAGAGATGCGGGCCCAGTCATAGAGCCGCAAGCCTTTGGCGCCTTCGCCGGCGGCATGGCTCTGCCAAACCTCCGGCTTCAACCCATCGGCCATCGTTTGAGGGTCGGTTTGCTCGATCCCTTGGTCGCGTACAAAGCGTAGGCAATGATTGGAACGCACTGCCAAGACATAAGGCTGGCCGCGGCCTTCCAACATCCTGCGTAGCCGCGAATCCGAACCATAGAGCGCATCGGCCAGCACCCAGGCGCAGGGTACGCCGGCATCGAGCGCCGCCGCGATCAGATCACAGGCAATCTCCGGCTTAGTGACAAAATGCTGCTCTTGCGGGATCTGCGCTGAAGCGCGCCGCCCCTCATCGTCCACCCAGGTTTTTGGCAGGTATAGCCGCCGGTCGATCAGGGTTTGGCCGTAGCGGCTTGCATAGGCAAGGAAGACCCCCACCTGGCAGTTCTCAATTCGGCCGGCCGTGCCGGAATATTGCCGCGCCACCCCGACCGAATGTTCCCCCTTCTTCAGGAACCCGGTCTCGTCTACCACGAGAACGCCGTCCGCATCTCCGAGGGCCTCTACCGCATAGGCCCGAACGACATCGCGCAAAGCGTCGGCATCCCAATGGCTGCGCCCCAACAGCGACTGCATCCGATAAGGCCGCTCCAGTCCTGCCTGCTCGGCCATGAGCCAGCCTGTCTTGCGCTCTACTCCCGCAGCACGCCATCAAGAAAGGCGCCGCTCGATAATCGCAGTTCACGACGACGAAAGATCGGCCCCAGTCGCTCCTTCAATGCATCGAGCTCGCGTTGCCATGCCAAAATCGACCCAGACCAGCTTGCGACGGACATGCAATTCCCTCCAGCTAAACGCCGAGAGTGAATCATGATCTCGCATAAAACGCAACTGTAGTACTAGCTCACCGTTCGGTGTTGAACAAATTTCACCTGAACTGGCGCAAGATTTCGACCGACGAGTTTCGGCACGTGCGCGAGAGCCAAAGCCAAGAGCTTTATCTAAAGTCGGTCCCTGTGGCGAGGGATACCAGAACCAACGGACCCTTCCTTCAATCCTAAGGCGAGGGCCTCGTTACCAGGGAGAACATATCTTGAAAGGCACTTGGGTGCATCGCCGAGGAGGGGCGATGTGGCTGCCGTTGCCACATCGAGGCAACTCATTGGAACGCTTTCATTCCAATCGACACGATCAGGCACGTATGAGACGCCGAGCATGGCGGCAAGCACGGCCACAAATGATCACCAGCTCACTCCACATAGAACACCATGTTGCCGTTGCGTGCCCTCATGACCCACTCAATGTCGTCGGGCTTGAGCCCCTTGGCCTTGAGTTGCCCGACAAGCCACTTGTTCGACTTTGCCGCGTCTCTGATGGCCTTCTGGTGCTGTGCGCTGCCGGGAGATGGATGTGCACCAGTTTCCGAGAAGTTTGCGGTTCGGTAGCTAACTATAGATAATCGCTTGCCATGATAGGTGCGAACAGATTCCGGAAGACTTTCGCTCCAGTTCATCCTGCGATATTCGCGCCGGGTCTGTTGAGCATCGACCGGGCATGCGACAGTAGCGATTGTGATTGCGATTCCAAGCAATGCCGCTAGCTTCATCATTTCAATGCTCCACAAAGATGGTTTGCCGTGAACATAGCGCGTACGCCCAGCGGCAGGGCATTGAGCGCAGTCAATACCAGCCCAGAATTTGGGCGGAAATCCGATCTTAGACTGTTTGAAGCTAGCGTGGGTGTTAATGCTAACGCACATGACGGACGACCAGAAGGAATTACCCGGTCGGCCCACCGCTATCTGATGTCGTGCGCCTGTCCCGAGGCCCTCAGCTCTTCGAGGGTCTTGCCGACGCAGCTCTCGCCTTCGGAATCTCCAATGGCTTTGGCACGGCCATGTACAGTAATAGTACCTCCGATTCGGTCCGACGCAACAAACGTTGCCGTCCCGTCCTCAGTGACTCGGGACAAATAGAATGCATGGAACGTGTCCTTGTATTGGCAGGTGATGACCAAAGGGAAACGGTCAAAAGGATCCTGAGCCAACGCCGCTGAACCAGATACCTGGAGCGACGTCCAACAAGCGGCCAGCACCACGAGCGATACCCTGATCAAAGCGCGTACAGTCCGTGCAAAGTAGAACAGCATTGATTGATCCTTGCATGTTTTGGCGCCAATTCGGCACACGACGTCACTGATTGACTTGAAGCAATAGCTCGGGAACCAAGCTGCCTGCAGCAGTTATGCAATCAACTTGCGCAACATCTCTTGATCGGGCCGCACCACAGCGGCCTTCATCGTTTGACCCATGACTTGCCTCCCTACTACACGTTCGAAGAGTTTTATGGGGCGCGCGCCCGAGCTAATACGGCAGTGTTAAAATGCGCCGTAGCCAAAATCAGTTGGGTACGATGTCCCATTTTTCGTCAGGGTTGAAGCGCGTCATTTTCGCGACCGCCGCGGCGGTGTTGGTGCCGAGATCGCGTTCGTAGACGACGCCCTTCTCGCTCACCAGGAACGTCTTCACTCCCGTCTCACCG